>NZ_CP015750.1:945605-1260807 GCF_001742185.1 Pectobacterium wasabiae CFBP 3304 | reverse complement strand
AGCCCGCCATCGATTAACGGATTGGGTAGCGCTGCGGGTTTCGCCATGCGGTTACAGGATCGCGGTGGATTGGGGCACGATGCGCTGATGGAAGCGCGGGATCAACTGCTGAACATGGCTGACAGCAACCGCGAACTGACGCGCGTGCGCCATAACGGGCTGGATGATAGCGCACAGTTGCGGATTCATATCGATCAGCGCAAAGCACAGGCGCTGGGGGTCTCGGTGGATGATATTAACAGCACGCTGAAAACGGGCTGGGGCTCGACCTATGTGAATGATTTCCTTGATCGTGGTCGGGTGAAGAAAGTCTACGTGCAGGCGGCAGCGAAGTTCCGCATGCTGCCGGACGATATCAGCAAATGGTATGTACGCAGCAACCGCGGCGGCATGGTGCCGTTCAGCGCATTTGCACAAACCGTCTGGGAAACCGGTTCGCCGCGCCTTGAGCGTTACAACGGCTATTCGTCGCTGGAAATTGTCGGTGAAGCGACACCGGGTGTCAGCACTGGTACGGCAATGACTATCATGGAGTCGCTGGTGGCGAAGCTGCCGGAAGGCTTTGGGCTAGAGTGGACGGGGATGTCTTTACAGGAACGGCTGAGCGGGGCGCAGGCTCCGGCGCTGTATGCCGTTTCGCTGCTGGTGGTGTTCCTGTGTCTGGCCGCGCTGTATGAAAGCTGGACAGTGCCGTTCTCCGTCATGCTGGTGGTGCCGATGGGCGTGTTAGGGGCGCTGGTGGCGACCTGGGCGCGCGGTTTGGAAAACGATGTCTATTTTCAGGTTGGGCTACTGACGGTGGTCGGGCTATCGGCGAAGAACGCCATTCTGATTGTGGAATTTGCCAACGAGATGAACCAGAAAGGGAAGGATCTGGTTGAGGCCACGCTGGAGGCTTCCCGTCAGCGGCTGCGGCCAATTTTGATGACTTCACTGGCGTTTATCTTCGGTGTATTACCGATGGCGACCAGCAGCGGTGCGGGCTCAGCCAGCCAGCATGCGGTGGGAACGGGCGTGATCGGCGGCATGCTAGCCGCTACCTTCCTCGCTATCTTCTTCGTACCGCTGTTCTTTGTCGTCGTGCGTCGTCGCTTCCCGCTGAAGGAAAAGGGATGATAACGCCACGACTCTTGTTATCACGAGAGAATGGAGTAATGCGTTTGCATTACTCCTGCTGTTCAATCCCAGGAATGTTATCATTATCAATGACGGTGATTCTGGAATATGTTTAAACGATAAGGGAATATATGAGAGTTAATAATAAAATCGTTTTTTTTTTACTTTCATAGTAATAACGCTATGTGTTTTTTTTAAATTATTGACGATTGATAGTCTTTCTTACAAAAGAGAAAATTGGTTTTATGATCGTTTCTTTTCAATGGAAGCGATAAGGGAAGCCCCCCTTATCTCCCAGAACTACGTTATAACTTATTCAGCCCATGATGGTAACAAGCCGGAGACGAATATCCTGTTTTTTACGGGAACGAGCGATCGGTCTGAGCTTGAAAAATACTTAATAGTTAAGCGGTTTGTGCCTGAAATTATCGATGCTAATACGGTTCGTTGGCATTCGCCAGATTATAGTGAATATGATGTTTACCTGAGCGTTTATCCTGATAAAGAAGAAATTATTATGGCGGCGATCAGTCTTGATTAGGGACATTGAATATATATCTGTAATAATTAACGCTGCATGTGCGGTGGTTTTCCCGATTACCACCTTGGTCGGTGTGATTGGTGCAGTTCGTGTGGATACGACCAGTGGAAACCGAAACGTACACGTATGTGAAAATTATTCACTGTGCTCATCTACCCACGAGCTAACGCATGTTCATGCGTCACCAGACCTCTGTAGTCGTTTTATTACAAATTTTGTATTTTAGTCATCAAACTGTAAAAAAAAGTAACTACGTTATGTCCTGCTAAACTACGCAACCAAGGACATAACAATGAAAGCTCGCTGGTTACTGCCTTTACTGATTTCTGCTGCGCTGCCAGGAATGGTGCAGGCTCAGGCCATTTATCCCATTGACCGCGCCACGATGCTGGCAGGCGGAAAATTCGATTTTAAAGTCGAGTTTGATGAAGTGCTCAAGCCGGAAGATATCCGCATTCTGATCAACGGCAAAGATTACCAGCAGGTGCTGGGCAAAACGGCCTCATTTGTTGAACGTGAAGACGGCGGCAACGCTTCCACGATCTGGCTGCGCGACGTGAACCTGCCTGAAGCAGGCAAGTATGTGGTAGAAGCGGAAGCCAAAGGCAAAAAGACCTTGGTGAACTGGGACGTGTATTCAGTGTCCGGTCCGCGTAAAGCCAAAAACGTGATTCTATTCATCGGCGATGGCCTGTCCGTCGCACACCGTACCGGCGCGCGCATCCTGTCTAAAGGCGTGACGGAAGGGAAAGCAGACGGTCGTCTGGCGATTGATGACCTGCAATATATGGCGTTTGGCGGTACTTCCAGTACTGACTCCATCGCGGCCGACAGCGCCAACACCATGAGTGCTTACATGACCGGTCACAAATCCGGTGTGAATGCGCTGGGTGTGTACGTCAGCCGTAGCAAAAATTCACTGGACCACCCGAAGCAGGAAACGCTGGGTGAGTTGCTGACCCGCTCTACCAAAATGTCTGTCGGCGTAGTCAGCGATGCTGAACTTCAGGATGCGACACCAGCCGCTGTGGTTTCTCACACTCGCCGCCGTGCGGATAAAGCTGAAATCGTCGAGATGTTCTACAACGTGCAGCCTACGGTTATGTTGGGTGGCGGGTCTGCCTACTTCCTGCCGAAAAGCACGCCGGGATCAAAGCGTAAAGACGAAACCAACTACGTTGAGAAATTCCAGCAGGCGGGTTACTCACTGGTTACCGATGCGGATTCACTGAAGAAAAATGCGTCACAGGCCACCAAGCTGCTGGGGCTGTTCCACACCGGTAATATGGATGGGGTGATGGATCGTCGTTTCCTGAAAAATGACGTCGCCAAGAAATTCCCTAATCAGCCTGATCTGACTGAAATGACGCAGGCGGCGCTGGATGTGCTGTCCAAAAACCAAGACGGCTTCTTCCTGATGGTTGAGTCCGCGCTGATCGACAAAGCCTCTCACCCGCTGGATTGGGAACGTGCGTTTACGAACACCATCATGCTGGATCAGTCTGTTGCGATCGCCAAGAAGTTCGTGGAGAAGAATCCCGACACCATGATCATCGTAACGGGTGACCATACGCACGGTCTGTCTATCATCGGTACGATAGATGACAGCAAACCCGGCACCGAGATGCGTGAAAAAGTCGGTGTGTATGAAGATGCAGGCTATCCGAACTATAAAGACGCCAACAAAGACGGTTACCCGGATGATTTGAACGTCTCCAAACGTCTGGCGGTGTTCTTCAACAACTACCCAGACTATTACGAAACGTTCCGTCCGAAGCTGGATGGTCAGTTCGTTCCTGCTATCAAGAACGAAAAAGATGAGTACATTGCCAACAAAGCCTACGAGAAAGTGCCGGGCGCGGTCTTCCGTGAAGGGATCCTGCCACGCTCTTCCGATACTGGTGTTCATGCCGTTGACGATATGGTGATTCAGGCGAGCGGCCCAGGTGCTGAACGTATCCGTGGCTACATGGAAAACACCGATCTGTTCCGCGTGATTGTCGATGCACTGGCGGTAAAACCGCAAGACAAGAAGTAATCCTACGACGCTATGAATAATGCGAAATGCAGCAAAGCGGGGGCGACCCCGCTTTTATTCTCTTGGTTGCGTGCGGTGTTGATGTTGCTGCTCCTCGGCGGCATCGCCCCCGTGAACGCTGCGCAGTCTGAACTCTCCTTCGATAAGCTGTATGCCTCTTACGGCGTACTGGGTCTTGAATTCTCCAATGACGTCAAAGCACTCTCCGGTAAACGGGTAAAGATGCACGGCTTTATGGCGCCGCCGCTCAAGGCGGAGTCACAATTCTTTGTCTTAACTAAAATGCCGATGGCGCTGTGTCCTTTCTGCTCGTCCGATGCGGACTGGCCAGAAGACATCGTTGTCGTCTATCTCGCCAAGCGTCAGACCTTCGTACAGAACAACACCATGATTGAGGTGGAAGGGGTGCTGGAGCATGGATCGTGGACCGATCCCGAAACGGGTTTTGTCAGTCTGTTACGGCTGCGTGAAGCCACGTTCGATACCCTTTAGGAGTGCCGATGGCTGAATTATTGATTCAACACTTGAGTGTGACCTTCCCCGATACATCAGAGGCCGTGCTGGATATTCCCGCACTGTCTATTGGTGCCGGTGAACGGGTAGCGGTGATGGGGCCTTCTGGCTCCGGTAAGACCACGCTGGTCAATGCTATCACCGGTATGGATCACAGTGGAACAGGTCAGGTGCAGTGGGAAAACCAGGACATCTGGCAGTTGAACGAAGCGGAACGTGACCGCTGGCGTGCGCAGCACATCGGGCTGGTGATGCAGGACTTCCATCTTTTCCCCGGCCTGAATGCCATCGAGAACGTCTTGCTGCCTGCACAGTTTCACCACTGGCGGATACCGGCGTTGCTCAGGCAGCGGGCGGTAGACTTGCTGGCACAGGTAGGACTGGATACGGGGAAACGCCCGGTCGAGGTGTTATCACGCGGTGAAAAGCAGCGGGTTGCGGTAGCAAGAGCCTTGCTCAGCAAACCGGACATCATCGTCGCCGATGAGCCAACTGCCAGTTTGGATGCACAGAGCGGTGAGCAGATTGCTGACCTGCTGGTGACGCTGGCGCGCGAGAGTCGTGCAACGCTGATCGCCATTACGCACGATGCGCGTCTGGCTTCACAGATGTCACGCTGCATTCAACTGGAAAAAGGACGCCTCGTGGCGGACAAGCCCTATCTGGAGGATCGTGCATGATCCCATGGCGTCTTATCTGGGTCGACTGGCGTCGGCTATGGCCGGGTGTGCTGGTCGTGGTGTTGCTGATCGCGGTGGCGACAGCATTAAGTATTTCGGTGAGTTTGCAGGAAAGAGCATTACGCATGGGCAGCGCTAAGGCCGCCGATCGTTTTGATTTGGTGATCGGTGCGCCGGGAAGCGAAACACAACTGGTGTTGTCATCCGTGTTTTTGCAACCTTCTGCGCTGACGTTGATTCCCGCGCAGGTGTTAACCGATCTGGAGAAGAATCCGCTGGTGGCCTGGGCGGCTCCGGTTGCGTTCGGTGATTTCTATCAGGGGATGCCGATTATCGGCACCACGCCGCCGCTGGTCACGGATAACGGCAAGCGACAGCTCACCGCCGGACGCTTGTTCAACGACGGTTTTGAGGCTGTGGTCGGCGCACAAACGGGTCTGACGGTGGGGAGCACATTTAGCCCCATTCATGGTCAGGTAGGAACGGAAGGGGCGCACGCGCACGATAATGTCATCTATACCGTTGTCGGCGTGTTACCCGCGGACGGCAGCGCATGGGATAAAGCGATTCTGGTGCCGGTAAATGCCGTGTGGCGGGTGCATGGGATCCATCCACCGCATGATGCAGATGATGCGCATCACGATGAGCACGGCCACGATCACGAAGATGAACATCACGACGATGCTGGCGTGGCACATTCACCTGATGAGGAACCTCATTCTGAAGGTGAAGATCATCATGATGAAGCTACGCATCCGGCTACGGCTGCACATGATGACGATCATCACGATGTGGAAGCGCACGAGCACAAACATCAAGCGGGGCTGCCTGCAATTGTTGTGAAACCAAAAACAATCGCGGGTGCTTATCAACTGCGTTCGCTGTATCGCAGCAACACGACGCTGGCGGTGTTCCCCGGCGAAGTGCTGGTGAAGCTGTACTCAATGCTGGGTGATATCCGCGAACTGCTGACCTATATCTCACTAGGGACACAGGGATTGGTGGGCGTGGCGGTGGCGATGGTGGCAGTTATCCACCTGCGGCAGCGGCAGAAACAGATTGGTGCACTCCGTGCGTTTGGCGCACCGCGCTACGGCATTTTTACGCTGATCTGGAGCGGGCTGATGTCGCTGGTGAGTGTCGGCGTGCTGCTGGGTGTCGGTTTGGGCTACCTTGCGGCACGGGCGATTGCGGTGGTCATGAGCGAGAAAAGCGGCTTTGTCCTGCCAGTGACGCTGGAATGGGAAGATATTCACTTCATTCTGCTTCTATTGCTGGTTGCCGCTGTCGTCCTCACGATCCCGGCGATGCTGTCTTACCGGCAGTCTCCCGCCACGGCGCTGCGTGGTGAATAAGTGTGGCGAACAAGTGAGTCGACTCAATGTGTTGACTCATTCGCTACGCTAAGCCGTATTGACATCGGGCGCGTTGTTTTGGCGTCCGATGCTGTTTTTCCCCACCTGTAGACCCCGTTCGAACCGCTAATACCATGAAAAGCTTGTTCTATGGCTAGCTCAAACCGTAGGCAGCGTCATATACTCCGGCTACGAGTAAGCAAATGATGTTCTCTCCTCGGTACGGTCAACACGGATTGTTATGTTAAAGAACGGTTTTACCTTTTTGGGGCTGTGTTTAGTGCTACAGCCTGTCGCAGCGCTACCCGTTACGGAAGTTAAGATTAACGGGATGACGGAAATTAATGTCGACGGTGGCAATTTTTACGTGGGTTCCGTCTTTGGCCCAGAAGACTATGCGGCCCATGCCAACACGTCGATTCCCTCCTTTTCCATGACGCAAACAGAAATCACCTATCAGCAGTACCATGCGTTGCAAGACTGGGCGGAAGCGCACGGCTATCAGCTTAGCGGTGGCTGTAATGGCGCGACGTTTGAAGATTGCCTGTCGCCTGAACAGGATGGTGGGCAGCACCCTGTCACCAATGTTTCATGGTGGGATGCGGTAATTTTTGCCAACGCACTCAGCGAACGGCAGCAACGGCAACCTCGTTACCTCACCATTGACGGTAAGACGCTGAAGCGTGTACCAGAAGACGATAATGACAAGCTCATACGTGAAGATCCGCAGGCATCGGGTTACCGCTTGCCGACGCTGGCGGAATGGCAAATAGCGGCCCGAGGGGGCAAGAAGGGGCTTGCGGATGCGACTTATGGTTCTCGCTATGCGGGCAGCGAACAACCGGAGCGCGTGGCGCATTTTCCCTCGGATAAGCAATCGTTTGGTACGGTGCCAGTGGCATCGAAGCGCCCCAATTCACTGGGTCTTTACGACATGAGCGGCAATGTCTCTGAGTGGTTGAATGAGCCCTATGCGGTAGAGGGCGGCAAAACGATGTTCTACTTTTGCGGCGGAAGTTATCTGGAACAAGCGCATAGCCTGGCAAGCTGCGATCTGCATACGCCCGGCTTTTTCATGCCGGATATCGGTTTTCGATTGGTAAGGACGCGTGGTGATAAATAAATTCGTTGGTGGGGTGGTGTTTTGCGCCATCAGCAGCACTGCCGCGGCGCTGTCTCCCGTGGTGCTGAAAGACGGCATCAACCAACTGGATCTGAATCAGGACGGTGGGCAAGACTATGTTGTCGTGGCTCAATTTGACAACAATACCTCGCATCCTCATCTCGGGCTGACGTTCTTTATACAACGACCGGATGGCGGACACAGCATTATGCCGGTTGCCAACAGTAATACATTTACCTGGTTTGACTATCGACTGTCTGCCGCGGCGGATTTTCTGGTACAGGATAATCAACTGTTCTTGTCTGGAGGTCGCTACTTTCTGGTATCGGCAAGGAAGGAAGGGGAAAACGCATTTGATCCTGCAAAGGTGATTTTGACGATTTACGGTTTCAGTTCGTCGCAGGACGATCCGGGTGTGCCGTTGTATGAATGGTCAGAACGCAAGCGCGTGGTAACGCAAAATGCCTATCAATCCGTTGATGAGGCCTACAAGGAAGTTAATGAGGCGATGCTAGCAAAATGAAAACGTCGATACTAATCGCAGTAGGGCTACTGTCGCCTTTCGGGGCACTGGCACAGCTTAGCGAGCAGGATTATCAGCAGCGGGTACAGGATTTCTTTGATGCCGGGTCACCTTTGTGCCTGGGCGAGAAGCAGTGGCCGGTGCATAGCCCTAAAGGTGATGCGCCTTGGAACCGTGGGCGTTTGCACGCACTGGTAGACGCTGGTCTGGCCTATGCCACGCCGGAAGGAACCAGCACGGTATATCGTTTATCGCCTATAGGGGATAAGAACTGGCGTCAGTTCGGTGACCTGTGTTACGGCAGGATGCAGGTGGAGAGTATTGAGAAAGTCGATCGCGTGAATCAGGAACTGACGGTAGTGTATTTTACGTATCGTTTAACGCCACTGGAGAACTGGGCGCATAACCGGGCGCTACGCTTTGCCTTTAGCGAGCTGGATAATCTGGTTGGTGGCGTGGGAACTACACGCTATTCGGCCACCATTCGTGAAGCGTTGGGCGGGGCGGCGAAATTGCAGGATTACCCTGTGCCAGTAGAACTGGATTACTGACGCTAAATAAAAACAGGGTGAACATGGTTCACCCTGCTGCATTTTACTCTTTTGGCATCACGCCGAAAGGGATTAGCGTAAATCCAGCATCGCGATATGATCCATATCGTCAAACGTCAGGTTTTCGCCGATCATGCCCCAAATAAAGGCATAGTTTTTGGTGCCAACGCCGGTGTGAATCGACCAGCTTGGAGAGATCACCGCCTGCTCGTTATGCATCACCAGATGGCGCGTTTCATGGGGTTCACCCATCATATGGAAAACAATGGTGTCTTCCGCCATGTCAAAATAGAAGTAAACCTCCATTCTGCGCTCATGGGTATGAGTTGGCATTGAATTCCAGTTGCTGCCTTCTGCCAAACGCGTTAATCCCATGCTCAGTTGGCAAGTATCCACCACTTCTGGCACCAGATACTTGCAAATAGTCCGTTTGTTGCAGGTCGTGACATCTCCCAACGGCGCTTTTATCGCGTCATCCTGTGTGATGATGCGTGTTGGGTAAACGGCATGCGCTGGTGCGCTGTTATAATACAGTTTGGCTGGTTTAGCCTTGTCGAGGCTACTAAAGGCTAAGGCCTTAGCTCCCTTGCCGACATAGAGCGCTTCCTCGTTGCCAACCTGATAGCTTGTGCCGTCGATAACGATTTTTGCCGGACCACCGATGTTGATCAGCCCCAGTTCGCGTCGCTCAAGAAAATAGTTCACGCCAAATTGTTTACCGATGCCGTCATCAAACGTTATCTCGCCATCTACTGGCATGATCCCGCCCACAACAATACGGTCGATGTGGCTGTAAGTCATGGTGTAGTGGTTTGGCGTAAATATCTTCTCAATGAGAAATTTCTTTCTCAGTTCGGTGGTATCAAGCGTTTTCGCATGCTCACTGTGTACACTTTGTCTTACGTCCATTTTGCTACCTTTTTATGCGTGTTTAGGTGAAAAGCGTTTTGCCCATAATGCCGTAATGATGGGCACCAATATTGACGTCACAATGACGCTGGTGGCGACTAACGCTGTCGCCTGTTGAGCGACGGGAGCGAATTCTGGTGCCATATTCGCGATCAGCAGAGGCGTCGCGACGGCGGCTCCCGCGCTGCTGGATGCGGCCACACCCGCGGTTCCATTACCGCCGCCAATAAATTTATCCGCTAAAATCAATGGAATGCCGGTAACAATAATCACCAGTACGCCGAGGAAGATCCCTGCGAAGCCCGTTTGGAGGATCACCGATAAATTAATGGTGTTGCCCAACGCAAAGGCGAAGAAAGGGATCAGGGTTTGTACTGAATTACCGAACAGCTTTCTCAAATCCGGATCCAGGTTGCCCAACGTAAAGCCAATCAGGAAAGGCAGTACGGCGCCGACAAATAGCTGAGGTTCAAAGGTCGCGATACCGCTGGCACCCAGAATAGCCATCGTCATCAGCGGGCCGGATTCCAGAGACATCAGCACGAAGGCACCGGCTTCTTCTTTCGAACCGTATTGGTTCATCAATGCGGCATACAGCCCGCCGTTCGTCATGTCCATTGCCGCGACCAGCGCAAGAACGGAGATCCCTGCCAGCATGCCGTTTTGGATGCCATCTCCCGGCAAGAATGCGCCCGCGATCAGCGCGACAACCCAGGCGGTGGCGAGTTTTGTCACCACCAGAACACCTGATTTTCTCAGCATCGAGCCCGTTGCTTTAAGCTCAATGGATGCGCCCATGCAGAAAAACCAGACGGCCAGAATCGGGATCGTGCCGGTAATCAGGCCGTTACTGAACGAACCTAAATATTTTCCAGCCCCCGGCGTAAAGGTATTACAGAACGCGCCCAAAAAGAGCGGAACCAGCATTAATCCCCCAGGGATTTTATCAATAGCTTGTTTGATTTTCATAATAGTCCTGATTGTAAAAAATAAAATATACTTGTCCCGCCGTCAATGAAGACAGAGAGGTTTTTTATAAAAATAAATAGAAGGAAATAATAACGAGTGTGTTACTACCCCATTTCATTAGTTATTGAAGATGGTCGTCCTTATTATAAAGTTGATAATGCGTTTTTTCTTCACCTTAATGACTCTGTGTTCTTTAATGTTTTTTAGGTGATAGAAATCCTTCCCGTAATGCCTGGTTAGCTTTTACCGGTAATGATGTCGTGACATATTCGTCACGCTAGTTTTTGCGTGACTGTTGCTATATGAATTTCAATCAATGATAAATTGAAATTATCTGTAGCTGTTTAATAAAAATATCTTATCTGCTATCAATGCTCCGGCTATTAATATGGGCGGTGATAGCCTTGCTGGTTTTAATCAGGCTCGCCAGATGCTTCTCTTTTTTTCCATTAGCATATTGCGATTGCATACCATTAACGCCGATAGCAGCAATCACTTCACCATCCTGATTAAAGATTGGAGCCGCCATACAGCAGATTTCTTCTATATCTTCACCGTCATCTATTGCCCAGCCTTGTTCTTTAACGGTTTTCAGGTGTTGTAAGAAATCTTCTTTATTGGTAATGGTTCGGGGCGTTAAATACTCAAAGGTGCAACTGGCAATCAGCGATTCAATTCTGTCCTGTGGTAGCCAGGCTATGAGCACTTTTCCCAGAGACATACGGTTAAAAATGATTTTCTTACCTTCCCAGGATGTTTTTACAATGGCCTTGGGAGATTCCACTTTACTCAGGAAGAAACCATTGTCGCCGTCCAGAATACCAAGATGGCAGGTCAATTCCGTTTCTTTGACCAGTTCATGCATAAAGTTAATCGTATCTTTACGCAGATCAATATTCTTTATTACCAGACCACCTAGTTCAAACAGTCTCAACCCCAACACATAACGCCCGTCAGCACGCTGGCGTAATAGCTGTGTGATCACCAGCACTTCCAATAGATGATGTACGCTGCTTTTTGGAATAGACAAGTCAGTACATATCTCAGTGAAACTGGCTTCGTCACGTTTGGCAATGTAGTCAATAATCATCACTAAACGGACCGCCGCAGGCGCTTTACTGTGTTCGAGTTGTTGGAATATATTCATGGTGTTCTATATATAAAACTATGGTTTCCTATATAGAACAATAATAACGCAACGGTAATTTATTTACCTAGATACAGATCACAAATTAATCTCAAACAGGTTGAATATTTCAATATAAATGAAACGTAGTTTTATTAGGGAAACAAGATAGCGATATTCTGGCGGGAAAGAGAAAAATGCCTGACCTCATTTTCACAAGGTCAGGCATTTTTAAATAGTAGAAGAACGGTGATTAACGTTTTTTAAATGCGGCGGCCAGCGCATCGCCCATCGCGCTGTTGCCTGCTACAGGGGCGCTAGCAGGACGGGGGCGTGATTTACCTGTTGGCTGGCGCGCTGGGGTGGTGTTATCCGCGCGTGCATTACCACCGCCACGGCGCGATGCCGTGTCACCCGGCTGCTCATCAAGCCGCATGGTCAGCGCGATGCGCTTACGCTGCATATCCACTTCCATCACTTTCACTTTCACGATATCGCCTGCTTTCACTACTTTGTGCGGATCGTCGACGAAACGGTCGGCCAGCGATGAAATGTGTACCAAACCGTCCTGATGGACGCCGATATCCACAAACGCGCCAAAGTTGGTGACGTTGGTGACCGAACCTTCCAGAATCATACCCGGTAGCAGATCGTTTAAGGTTTCTACACCATCGGCGAAGCTGGCGGTTTTGAATTCAGGGCGCGGATCGCGACCCGGCTTTTCCAGTTCTTTGATGATGTCCGTCACTGTCGGCACGCCGAAACGCTCATCGGTGAAATCCGACGGTTTCAGATTACGCAGCGCGGTTGGATTCCCCATTAGCTCCTGCAACGCCTGTTCGGTTGCGGCCAGAATCCGTTCCACGATCGGATAGGCTTCTGGGTGAACGGTGGAGGCATCCAGTGGGTTATTGCCGTGGTTGATACGCAGGAAACCTGCGCACTGTTCAAAGGCTTTTGGCCCCAGACGGCTGACTTTCAGCAACTGTTCACGGTTGTGGAAGCGGCCATTCTCATCACGCCAGGTCACAATATTTTGCGCCATCATACGCGTCAGCCCTGCAACACGTGTTAACAACGCAACGGATGCCGTATTCAGGTCAACGCCGACGGCGTTTACGCAGTCTTCGACCACCGCATCCAGCTTCTTCGCCAGTTGGCTTTGGCTTACGTCATGCTGGTACTGACCGACGCCGATGGATTTCGGGTCGATTTTCACCAGTTCCGCCAGCGGGTCCTGCAAACGGCGGGCGATAGATACTGCGCCGCGCAGTGACACATCCAGATCGGGGAATTCCAGCGCGGCCAGTTCGGAGGCGGAGTACACCGACGCGCCCGCTTCGCTGACGATCACTTTCTGCGCCTTGATATCTGGGAATTGTTTCTGCGTGTCGAGGAAGAAACGCTCAGTTTCACGCGAGGCGGTGCCGTTGCCAATCGCCACCAGTTCAACCTGATGTTTGAGGCACAGTGCGGCGATGATCGGAGCCGATTTAGCGGCCTGGCCGGTATGCGGATAAATGGTGTCGGTCGCGACCAGCTTGCCGGTGGCATCCACTACCGCGACTTTTACGCCAGTACGCAGGCCCGGATCGAGACCCATAGTCGCGCGCATGCCCGCCGGAGCGGCCATCAGCAGGTCGTGCATGTTACGAGCGAAGACGTTGATCGCTTCGTCTTCGGCTTTTTCACGCACGCTGCCCATCAGTTCGGTTTCAAGGTGCAGCAGCACTTTGATGCGCCACGTCCAGCTAATGACAGCGCGCCGCCAGCTATCCGCTGCCGCATTGCCTAGCCGCAGATTCAGATGGTCAATAATAATCTGTTCGCAGTAGCTCTCGCGCGGTGTTTCTTCGTGTTGCGGATCGGCGTTCAACGCCAGTTGCAGCACGCCTTCATTACGCCCACGGAACATCGCCAGCGCACGGTGTGAAGGCACCTGAGCAATCGGTTCGTGATGATCGAAATAGTCGCGGAACTTCGCGCCTTCCTCCTCTTTACCTTCAACCACGCGGGAAACCAGATGGGCGTTTTTCCATAGATAGTTACGCACTTTTGCCAGCAGCGTCGCGTCTTCGGCAAAGCGCTCCATCAGGATATACCGTGCGCCATCCAGCGCCGCTTTTACGTCCGCCACGCCTTTCTCGGCATCGACATAAGCCTGTGCCGTCAGCTCTGGCTCCTGGCTTGGGTTTTGCCACAGGCCGTCGGCCAACGGTTCCAGACCGGCTTCAATCGCGATTTGTCCACGCGTGCGGCGTTTAGGTTTATACGGCAGGTAGAGATCTTCCAGCTCGGTTTTGCTCAACGTGCCGTTGATGGCAGTGGCGAGCTGGGCGGTTAACTTTCCCTGCTCGTCGATGGATTTCAGAATAGTCTGGCGTCGGTCTTCCAGCTCACGCAGGTAGCCGAGGCGTGTTTCGAGCTGGCGCAGTTGGGTGTCATCCAGCCCGCCGGTCACTTCTTTACGGTAACGGGCGATAAAAGGGACGGTATTTCCTTCGTCCAGCAGGCGGACAGCCGCGTCTACCTGCTCCGTGCGCGCCTGCAATTCGCTGGCGATAAGTTGGCTTAATGAATCATTCATAGGTCTGATATCAATCGTCATCAAGTTAGTGGAATAAATAAGTGGTGGAGTAAATTAAGTGGTGAATTAAACAAGTGAGGACAGTTATACGGATTGAGCGGGCAAAATGCCAGCCGCTGCCGTCTGGAAACGCTGATGATCTCGTGTTGTTCCGCACAACCCTCTTTTATTGCGCCGTTTACTGGCGGCTGTACTTTCTTGTCAATATCGGCATACGACAGCAACATAATCCTGACGCTGCACAATCATAGCCAGCCTCTTCTTCGTTACGCCATGACACCATGAGATCTCTTTTCATGGCCGGAGCTTGTATGCCGGTAATTTGTATTAAGAGATAAGGTAGTCGAGAGATGGCGAGCTATTTTTTTTCTATTCCGAAAGTCTATTTTGGCGAGGAAGCCATAGGCGCGTTGCGTCGGTTGAACCATAAAAAGGTTGGGATTGTTACTGACGATTTTATGGCTAAATCGGGTAAAACTCGCTATCTCATTAAGGAAATGCCACAGGCTTGCGTGTCTATTTTCAGTGACGTAAAACCCGATCCGAGCGTTGAGATCCTGCTGGCAGGGGCGACACAATTTAAAACCTTCAAACCAGACGTCATTATTGCGCTGGGTGGCGGTTCTTCGCTTGATGCCGCGAAAGGGATTAAGGTTGCTCTGGAAGAGTATTTTCCTGGTCACGCGATTGAGCTTATTGCCATCCCTACCACGAGCGGTTCTGGCTCCGAAGTCACTTCCTACGCCATTATCTCCGATCCGAAAAATGGCCGAAAATATCCCCTGATTGCAGACGAACTCGTTCCAGATTATGCCATCCTCGACCCGCATTTAGTGCTGTCTGTTCCCCGTCAGGTCGCGGTTGATACGGGTATGGATGTACTGACACACGCTATCGAAGCGTTGGTCTCATCTGGCGCAAATGATTTTAGCGACGCATTGGCAGAAAAAGCGATTGCACTCACCTGGCAATACCTCCCGCATGTTTTCCAGGATGAGACAAATATCCAGGCGCGAACCCATATGCACAACGCGTCCTGTATGGCTGGAATGGCGTTTAACTCCGCAGGTCTGGGGTTGGTACACGGCATGGCGCATGCGATTGGCGGCATGTTACACATACCGCATGGCAAAATTAATGCCATGCTGCTGCCTCTGATTATTGCCTACAACGCCCGTCACGCTCCTCACGTGATGGCGCGTTACCAGAAGTGTGCCGCCATCATGGGCTTGCCATCCGCCACTGCGGAACACGCTCTGAACGCGTTAATAAACAGTATTCGCGATATGAATCGCTATTTTGGCATTCCTGCCACGCTGCGGGAGTTGGGCAAAGATCTCACTGATTTCGAATCCTTACGTCAACCGCTAATCGCCGCTGCGTTAGCGGACGGCTGCACCGCATCGAATCCCTGTAAACCAAACGCCGTAGATATAGACCAGTTGCTGACAGAGATTGTCGGATAAATCTGGACAAGTTTGTCCTTTGATAAAAGGACGGTCAAAAAAGTCCTGCGTGACGGCAAAAAGCCTAATCCAGGACCGAATATTCTACCTATTGCTCTATCCATCACTTTCAGGTCGTTGACGTTATGAATTACAACCAACAGCAAGCCGAATTGATTACCCAGCAGATTCTTCAGGAGCTTGCAGCCCGTAACACCACGTTTGTTGACGTCCCGCCATCGCCATCGGCGCTGGAAATTCCCATTGGTATCTCTAACCGTCATGTACATCTGAGTCGGGAAGACATGGACGTATTGTTTGGCTACGGCTCCACGCTCACCCGAATGAAAGCGGTAAAGCAACCCGGTCAATATGCTGCCGAAGAAACGGTAACCCTGCGTGGGCCAAAGGGTGAGTTAACTAAAGTGCGGGTACTTGGGCCACTACGTAGCGCGACTCAAATTGAAATCTCCGTTTCCGACGGTTTTGTTCTTGGCGTAAAAGCACCGATCAGAATGTCTGGTGACCTACAGGACTCCCCAGGCATTGACATCATCGGTCCCTATGGGCGGGTGACTAAAACGGATGGCGTCATTGTTGCCTGGCGGCACATTCATATTTCACCGGCAGAAGCGGAGCAATATGGCCTGCGCGATGGTATGGAAATCGACGTTGGCATTGAAGGGCATCGTGGTGGAGTTCTGAGCCACGTTGTGGTTCGCGTAAGTGCTGATGCTGTTTTGGAAATGCATATTGATGTGGAAGAAGCAAACGGCTTTGGCTTGCGTAACGGTGATTGCATAAAACGCGTATTGACGGAATGCCATTATGGCTAAAAGCCCTGCAATCTGTCGGTTACATGATTTGGCTGTCTGCCAGGGTGCGCTTAGCGTTGTCATGCGCCGCCGCTGAGAAGGGAAACTATGGACTCGCAACGACTCTCGCACCTGCTTGATACCATCATTGATGATGTCTTGGCGCAACGGAAACAGCGCTTACAAACACGCAATAAGGTGATGCGAGTGGTGTTGAGCGGTGAAGATCTCACGACGCTATCAACCACGCTGGATTGCCTTGCGGCACTGGATCGTAGCGGCTATTTGCTCGTGATGATGTTTTCTCATAGCGCCATGCAATCGTCATTACACACTGCCTGCCTGGAAGGACTGGTACGACGTGGTATTGACGTGTTGTGCGACAGCCGAGAGCCGCATCAAACGGAGGACGCCTACAGTAGCCTCTATTTACCTGCGCTCTCCAGCAACAGCCTGAGCAAAATCGCATTGGGTATCCGCGATAATCTGGTGTGCCGCTGGGCTTTTCAGGCGCTGAGCGTGAATAAGGCCGTTATTGTCACGCTCAATACCGAATGTCGTCCTGACGTTGATAACCCGTTACCGCAAGCATTACGGGCGCGCCTTGCGGATTATGCCAATACGCTTGTGGAGTATGGTTTCACCGTGATCGGCCAACATCGTACAGGCACGAAACAAACGCTATCAGCGAGTCCCCACAAGCAATTGGTAACACTCAGCGATGTACGCGAATACCCGAGTGGACAGGTATTGCATATCGGGAACCGCACGCTAATTACCCCTTCCGCCCGCGATGAAATTCGGGATCGCGGAATCGTCATCGTTCAGAGCCACCTGGAGGAAACATGTATCTGGCAAAGGTAACCGGCGCGTTGGTGTCGACCACCAAACACGCTTCGCTCAATGGTGCAAAATTGCTGATTGTCGCTCGTCTGGATGAATACTATCAGCCCACAGGCACGGCACAGGTGGCTGTAGATTTTGTTGGTGCGGGCAATGGCGAAACGGTGATTGTGACCACGGGTAGCTCCGCGCGTATGAGTACCAGCAAAGAACACTCCGTCATTGATGCCGCCGTCGTCGGTATTGTTGATTCGCTCGATCTCAATGATCGGTAATTCCTACGTGAGGAAAAGCGATGCACCATGAACTGAATACCGAACTGGATCGCCGTATCAATGAGGCGATTTCGCGTCAGTTATCGCCACGCCGTCTCTCCTTAAGTCTGGCGCATGCCGCGCTGTTGGCAAAATATGCCAGCGAAGCGGCGGAAGATGCCAATGTTCCGATCGTTTTCAGTCTGGTGGATGCCAGCGGCCAGCAGCGCTACTTCTTTAGCATGGATAACGCATTACTGATTAGCCACACGCTCGCGGGGCAAAAGGCTTGGAGTGCCGTGGCGTTGAAAATGCCGACCCACACACTCGCGGAAAAAGTACAGCCCGGATCCAGCCTTTACGGTTTGCAAAATGAACCTGGCATTTGTTGTTTTGGCGGTGGATTGCCCTGCTGGTCAGACGGGGTGCTGTTAGGGGCTATCGGCATTAGCGGCGGTAGCGTTGAAGAGGATATTGCGATCGCCAGCGCCGCCCTCGCACGTTTCAGTCGTGAGCAATTCCCACTCACACCATTTAATGAACCGTTTTTTTAAAAAGAGATAGGCAGGGGTCATCATGTCGTTAGCTTCACTGGTTCTGGTTATTAATTGTGGTTCGTCTTCACTCAAGTTTTCAGTCATCCCACTCAATGAGGATGTCCCGTTGCTGTCTGGACTGGCAGAAAAGTTAGGGTTGGAAGAGGCTTGCATTACGTTTAAAGACGCGGTGGGTAATAAAACGACCACATTACTTACCGAATCCAGCCACAACAGCGCATTGAATACGCTCTTCGCAACACTTGATGAACGGATGCTACTGCCGCGCCTGTGTGCCATCGGCCATCGTGTTGCGCATGGCGGCAGTGATTTCAAACAGTCCGTGTTGCTCACCACTGAGGTGATTGCGCGTATTCGGGAGCTCTCCACTCTGGCTCCTTTACACAATCCTGCTAATGTGATCGGCATTGAAGCGGCGATGTCGCTGCTACCCGCGCTGCCGCAGGTTGCGGTATTTGATACCGCGTTTCACCAGACGTTGCCACCAGAAGCCTACACTTACGCCATTCCACTTGAGTATCAGCAGCAGCATCAGGTCAGACGATACGGTTTTCACGGTACATCCCACCGGTTTATTGCCGCAGAAGCCGTTACCAGACTGAAACTCAACCCAACCGATCATGGCATTCTTATTGCCCATCTTGGCAACGGTTCTTCGGTGTGTGCGGTAAAAAACGGCGAAAGCGTGGATACCTCGATGGGGATGACTCCACTGGAGGGGTTGGTGATGGGAACACGCTGTGGCGATCTGGATTTCGGCGCCGCGGCCTATATCGCCCGTTGCACCGGACAGACGCTCGAATCACTGTACAAAATGGTGAATAACGAGTCTGGTTTGTTCGGTTTGTCCGGCCTATCCAGCGATTGTCGTACCTTGCAGGACGCTCGTAGCAATGGCGATCCTCGCGCCACGCTTGCCATCGACGTGATGGTTCATCGTCTTGCTCGTCACCTTGGGGCTCACCTCGCCTCATTGCATCGATTTGATGCACTCATTTTTACCGGTGGTATCGGTGAAAATTCTGCGCTGGTGCGTGAACTCACCGCCGAAAAACTGGCGGTGTTTGGCGTGCATATCGATGCGCAGAAGAACGCGCAGATTTTTGCGGGTCGAGACGGTGTGATCTCGCTCCCTGGTTCACCGATTGTGGCGGTTATCCCAACCAATGAAGAAAAGATGATTGCGCAAGATGCTGCCATGCTCTCTGCCACCTTTGCGGCGGTCTCCTGAGTCAGGTGCAACGAAGGAGCATGTAGGGAGGATTTTATTGTCTAGGGTCATACCGAAAAACAAGAAAGTCTCTCTGACGGGCAAAACATTTTGTCCTTAGCGCAATAACATCATAGTGCATGAATTTATTAGGTACATGAATTCACCTTCGATGGGATTAATTCATTACTGACTTTTACTCTTACCTGGAAATATAGAGGTCATTATGCAACAAGAAGCATTAGGAATGGTTGAAACAAAAGGTCTGGTTTCTGCAATTGAAGCCGCAGACACCATGGTTAAATCCGCAAACGTCATGTTGGTGGGTTATGAAAAAATTGGTTCTGGATTAGTGACGGTTATGGTACGTGGTGATGTTGGTGCAGTAAAAGCCGCAACCGATGCTGGCTCTGCCGCTGCGGGTAAAGTCGGCGAACTGGTATCCGTACATGTTATTCCACGTCCGCATATTGAAGTGGAAAAAATTCTGCCGAAAGCTGTCAGTTAATAAAGCCAGAGGATACTGACCATGAGAGATAATCTTGTTGAACAGATTATATCTGAAGTAATGAATAAACAGGCTGATGTGAGCGAAAATAACAAAACCATAAATAGCGTTATTGGTTGCGGTTTAACGGAATTTGTTGGTACCGCTCTGGGACATACTATTGGGCTGGTTATTGCCAATGTCGATCATCAGTTGCATGAAATCATGAATATCGACAAGAAATATCGCTCAATCGGTATTCTTGGCGCGCGTACCGGCGCTGGCCCACATATTTTCGCGGCAGATGAAGCAATTAAGGCCACGAACAGCGAAATTCTTTCTATTGAGCTGGCTCGTGATACTGAAGGCGGTGGTGGACATGGGTGTTTAATCATTTTTGGTGCATCCGATGTGTCTGATGTTCGCCGTGCGGTTGAGGTCGCTCTGGGTGAAATTGAGCGAACGATGGGGGATGTTTACGGTTCACCGGCAGGCCATCTGGAATTCCAGTACACCGCTCGTGCCAGCTATGCCCTCAACAAAGCGCTAGGCGCACCAGTGGGTAAATCCTTCGGAATGACTTGTGCTTCTCCTGCCGCGATTGGTGTGGTTGTCGCCGATGCCGCTGCAAAAGCGGCTGTTATCGAGCCAGTGGGCTATGCCAGTCCTGCACACGGCACCAGTTTTAGTAACGAAGTGATTTTCACTTTTTCTGGTGATTCTGGCGCAGTTCGTCAAGCGGTTATTTCGGCAAGAGAGGTCGGGAAGAAACTGCTGGCTACTCTGGATCCGGCACCAATCAAATCGACAACGACACCGTACATTTGATGGCGAGCGGCAACGTGTGTGAAGCGATGTGAAGTAAGGAATGTAAAGCATGAACGATCTTGAAATTACTCAGGCCGTTTCCCGTGCCTTGAGTAAATACACCAAAACAACGCCAGAAGCACAAGAGCACAGCGGCCCTTCTGCAACTCCAGCGCCTGACCGCGACAACATTGAAGCGATTGTCGCCAGTGCGCTGGCAAGACGAGCGGGTGCCGAGCCTGCTGCCGACCAAACGTCTGGAAATGGCGCTTTTGCGACGATGGATGAAGCGATTGCCGCAGCACAACATGCGCAAATTCAGTATCGCCACTGCTCAATGCAGGATCGTACCCGGTTTGTTGATGGCATTCGCAAAGTTTTCCTGCAGGAAGAGGTATTGCAGGCCATTTCCAAAATGGCGGTGGAAGAGACTGGCATGGGTAACTATGCCGATAAATTGGTAAAAAACCGCGTTGCTGCACAAAAAACACCAGGCGTTGAAGATTTAGCTACGAGCGCATTGAGTGGTGATGGCGGCCTGACGCTGATGGAATACTCCGCCTATGGCGTAATTGGTTCGATCACGCCGACCACTAACCCGACGGAAACCATTATCAACAACTCCATCGGCATGCTAGCGGCAGGCAACACCGTGGTGTTCAGCCCTCATCCACGCTCACGTAATGTATCACTGCACTGTGTTGCGTTGATCAATCAGCAACTGGCTCGGTTGGGTGCGCCAGCCAATCTGGTCGTGACCGTGACTAAACCGTCGATTGATAACACTAACGCGTTAATCAACGATCCTCGCGTCAATATGCTGGTCGCGACAGGTGGCCCAGCCATTGTGAAAACGGTGATGTCGTCCGGTAAGAAAGCCATTGGTGCCGGTGCAGGCAATCCCCCCGCCGTGGTGGATGAAACTGCCAATGTCGAGAAAGCTGCCCGGGATATCATCAACGGCTGTAGTTTCGACAACAACCTACCTTGCGTGGCGGAAAAAGAGGTCATTGTCGTTAACGAAGTGGCTGATTACCTTATTCATTGTATGAAAAAAAGCGGGGCCTGGCTGCTATGCGATAAACAGCATATCCAGCAATTGCAATCGCTCGTGCTTAATGAAAAAGGTACCGGCCCGAACACCGCGTTCGTGGGTAAAAATGCCCGCTTCATTCTGCAGCAGATTGGTATCAGCGTGCCGGAAGAGATTAAAGTGATTTTGATTGAAGCCGGGCGTGACCATCCTTTCGTCGTGCATGAATTAATGATGCCGATTCTGCCAGTGGTACGGGTAGAAAATGTCGATGAAGCGATCGATCTCGCGGTGAAGGTAGAGCATGGCAATCGTCATACCGCCATGATGCACTCCACCAATGTTGAAAAACTCACCAAGATGGCGCGTCTTATTCAGACGACTATTTTTGTGAAAAATGGTCCCTCATACGCCGGAATTGGTGTGGGTGGTGAAGGTCATGCCACGTTTACTATCGCCGGGCCAACCGGGGAAGGGCTGACCTCCGCGCGCACGTTTGCCAGAAACCGTCGGTGCGTGATGGTCGAAGCGCTCAATATTCGCTGATATTAGCAGGACGGGTAACCCTGAGATGAAAAAACGTATCATCAACGCGCCGACGCAGGAAACGCTGGCCATGCTGAAACGGCGTATGCCTTCCGAGTCGCGCAACCGTCTGGAAATGGTACGTATCGACGCTATCGGGTTGATTATGTTGCCGGTACCGGATCTGTATTTTTACGCCGATCAGGCGAGTAAAAGTGCACATGTTGCGGTATCGGAAATCTTTGGCAGTTGCCCGCAACATATCACGACGCTGGCCATATTCGGCGAGGTTGCCGCAGTGAATGAAGCCATGCGCATTATTGAGGATGATGCTGGTACATTCTGAGAGTTCGCTTATGAAAAGAATTCTGATACTTGCAGGCGATTTCTCTGAAGACTATGAAGTCATGGTGCCATGGCAGGCATTAAGCATGTTAGGTTTCAGAGTTGATGTAGTTTGCCCAGGAAAACGTACTGGGGAATATATTAAGACCGCTATTCATGATTTTGAAGGTGACCAAACCTATACCGAGAAACCCGGTCATTTATTTCGATTAACCGCATCTTTCGATGAAGTCAGGATGCAAGAGTACGGTGGTGTATATATTGCTGGCGGCCGAGCACCAGAATATTTACGCCTGAATAAATCAGTACTGAACATTATTCACTATGCGAATAATTTTACATTACCTATTGCGGCAATTTGTCATGGCCCACAGATTTTGGTCGCGGCAGGCATATTAAAAGGAAAGAAACTGACGGGATATTTCACTTTAAAACCTGAGATTGAAATGGCAGGGGGAAAGTGGGTTACCGCCGCCGATGATGAGGCCATACAAGATGGCAATCTGGTCACCGCCGCAACCTGGATGGGACATCCGGCAATATTACGTCAATTTATTAGTTTACTAGGCACCAGCATTATTCACTAGTGTACCCGGCACTGCCGTCAGGTTAAACAATTCAGGTGTGGTTGAACAATCACGCTAATATCATTTCGGGAGTTATTGTATGTTAGAGAAAGGCTTTGTTAATCCGACCGATCGTGTTGTAAGACTCAAAAATATGATTCTGCATGCCAAACCTTATGTAGAGTCTGAACGTGCCGTGTTGGCGACTGAGGCTTATAAAGAGAATGAACATCTTCCCGCTATTATGCGTCGGGCAAAAGTCGTTGAGAAAATATTCAATGAATTGCCTGTCACGATCCGCCCAGATGAATTAATTGTTGGTGCAGTGACTGTTAATCCGCGCTCCACGGAAATCTGCCCTGAATTTTCTTATGATTGGGTGGAGAATGAGTTCGACACCATGGAGCATCGTGTCGCCGACCCGTTTATTATTCCGAAGAAAACGGCAGATGAATTGCATCAGGCGTTTAAATATTGGCCGGGTAAAACCACCAGCTCGTTGGCCTCTTCCTATATGTCTGAAGGGACAAAAGAGAGTATGGGCAGCGGTGTTTTCACCGTAGGTAACTATTTCTTTGGCGGTGTAGGCCATGTCAGCGTTGACTATGGCAAAGTGCTGAAAATCGGTTTTCGCGGCATCATCAATGAAGTCACTCGCGCATTGGAAAACCTTGATCGCAGCGAACCGGATTACATCAAAAAAGAGCAGTTCTATCACGCCGTTATTCTGAGCTATCAGGCTGCAATCAATTTTGCGCATCGTTATGCTCAGGAAGCCTCCCGGCTTGCCAGCGAAGAACGCGATCCAACCCGTCAGCGTGAACTGGAACACATTGCCCAAAACTGTACCCGCGTACCGGAATATGGCGCAACCTCGTTCTGGGAAGCGTGCCAGACATTCTGGTTTATCCAGAGCATGCTACAGATTGAATCCAGCGGCCATTCCATCTCCCCAGGGCGTTTCGACCAGTATATGTATCCCTATCTGGAGGCGGATAAATCGATCAGCACGGAATTTGCTCAGGAGTTGGTCGACTGCTGCTGGATCAAACTTAACGATATCAACAAAACACGCGATGAAGTGTCTGCTCAGGCTTTTGCTGGTTATGCCGTGTTCCAGAACCTGTGTGTGGGTGGGCAAACTGAAGATGGTCGCGACGCCACCAACCCATTGACTTATATGTGTATGGAAGCGACCGCGCATGTGCGCCTGCCGCAGCCGTCCTTCTCTATTCGTGTTTGGCAGGGCACGCCAGATGAGTTCCTCTATCGCGCTTGTGAGTTGACACGTCTGGGTCTCGGCGTACCCGCCATGTATAACGATGAGGTGATCATTCCGGCACTGCAAAACCGTGGTGTATCACTGCGTGATGCGCGTGATTATTGCATCATCGGCTGTGTGGAACCCCAGTCACCACATCGCACTGAAGGCTGGCATGATGCCGCTTTCTTCAACGTGGCGAAGGTACTGGAAATCACTCTCAATAATGGTCGTGTCGGGGACAAACAGCTAGGCCCGGTAACGGGTGAGATGACGCAGTACACCGGCATGGATGATTTCTATACCGCCTTCAAAAAACAGATGGCCCACTTTGTTCACCAACTGGTTGAAGCGTGTAACAGCGTTGATATCGCCCATAGTGAACGCTGCCCTCTGCCATTCCTTTCCGCGCTCGTGGACGATTGTATTGGTCGTGGCAAATCGCTTCAGGAAGGTGGTGCCATTTACAACTTTACTGGCCCGCAGGCATTCGGTGTGGCGGATACCGGTGACTCTGTTTATGCCATTCAGAAACAGGTATTTGAAGACCGTCGGCTGACGCTTCAGGAACTGAAAAACGCGCTTGATGCTAACTTCGGCTATCCCGTTGGCGGCACTTCACATAATGCAACAGCGAAATCCTCTCTCGGTGAGCAGGATATTTATGACGTGGTCAAACGCATTATCGATCAACACGGGACGCTCAACCCGGCTGCGATTAAAAATGAAGTTTACCGTCAGCTCTCTAGCGGCAGTGCTGCTCCGTCTACGGGCAACTCCCGCTATGAAGAGATTCGTCATATTTTGGAAAACACACCGTGTTTCGGTAATGACATCGATGACGTGGATCTGGTGGCCCGCAATTGTGCACTGATCTACTGCCAGGAAGTGGAAAAGTACACTAACCCACGCGGCGGCCGCTTCCAGGCTGGCATCTACCCGGTATCGGCAAACGTGCTGTTTGGGAAAGACGTGAGCGCACTGCCGGATGGTCGCTTGGCGAAAGAGCCGCTGGCTGACGGCGTATCGCCACGTCAGGGTAAAGATACCCTTGGCCCAACCGCCGCCGCGAACTCTGTTGCGAAGCTGGATCACTTCATCGCTTCCAACGGTACGCTATACAACCAGAAATTCCTGCCTTCCTCTTTGGCCGGGGAAAAAGGGTTACGTAACTTTGGCGGTCTGGTTCGTAGCTATTTCGATAAGAAAGGCATGCACGTGCAATTCAACGTGATCGATCGTAACACCTTATTGGAAGCACAGAAAAACCCGCAGCAGCACCAGGATCTGGTGGTCCGTGTGGCGGGGTATAGCGCCCAGTTCGTGGTGTTAGCCAAAGAAGTTCAGGACGACATCATTAGTCGTACCGAGCAGCACTTCTGATTTTGCCTTGCTTGTAGGGCCATGTCGGTATGCATGGCCCTTTCTCAGGCCCGATTTTAGCGGCTGATGTGCTATTGCCTGATGGTCGCTTTTTTGACGAGTGATGTTATGAAGAGAGTCGAATACGATACCGAAGGCGTTTTATTCAATATTCAACGCTATTCCTTACATGATGGCCCCGGCATCAGGACAATCCCTTTTTTTAAAGGTTGTCCGTTGGCCTGCAAGTGGTGTAGTAATCCGGAGTCACAGCGCCCGCAGCCTGAACTGATTTATAAAAAAAATGATTGTATACGCTGTGGAAAATGCGTGGATGTCTGCAAACAGCACGCGCTCTCCCCCAATAATCCTTTTTTCATCGATCGTGAACGGTGCATTCAGTGTGGTGATTGCACTCACGTTTGCCCGACCCAGGCGCTGGAGATGAAAGGCAAGCGTATGTCCGTCGGCGAGGTGGTGCGTGAGCTACAGAAGGAGGAAAACTTATTTCGTCGCTCAGGTGGGGAATTACCTTATCGGGTGGCGAGCCGTTGGCGCAACCGGAGTTTGCTCGCGAGCTATTAAAAGCCTGTAAAGAGAAAGGGTGGCACACCGCTATTGAAACCACCGGCTTTACCACTAAAGAGGTGGTTGAAGATGTCTTTCCGTGGGTCGATCTGGCGCTTACGGATATTAAAGCCATTAACCCAATGGTTCATGAAGAAAATACTGGGGTCAATAATAGTCGAATTCTTGAAAACCTGATCCGTATTTCTTTTATCACTAACGTTATCGTGCGTATTCCCGTCATTCCGGGAGTAAATGATAATCCGGATGAAATTCGTAGTATTGCTGAATTTGCTCGATTAATGTCTGGCGTCGATACGATTCACCTTCTGCCATATCATACCTTCGGGGAAAACAAATATGATTTGCTAGGCAGAATTTACCCAATGGGCGATGCAAAATCACATCCAGAAGATAAAATGGAAAGTCTGAAAAAAATCGTCGAATCAATGGGGTTTCATTGCCACATTGGTGGTTAATTAGCATCAAAATAACAATATATATTTTATCGATTTTTATTCTTCCTTTGTACTCACAATCAATTAAACGATGAAAGTTACAACATCGCTTAATATAGGAAAACATCATGAGTAAATCATTAAAAGGGCCATGTATTGCAGAGTTTCTTGGTACCGGATTATTTATGTTCTTCGGCACTAGCGTAATCTGCGCGGCAAAACTCGCTGGTGCCAGCTTTGGCCTTTGGGAAATATGTATAGTATGGGGTTTAGGCATTGCTCTCGCGGTCTATCTGACGGCTGGCATATCCGGCGCGCACCTTAACCCCGCCGTGACGATCTCGCTGTGGATATTTGCCCACTTTGATGCCAAAAAAGTCGTGCCTTATATTCTGGCGCAGCTAGCAGGGGCATTTTGTGGTGCCGCGCTCACCTATCTGCTCTACCACAATATGTTTGCCGAGTATGAACAAGCTCACCAGATGGTACGCGGTAGCCAGGATAGTCTGTTTCTGGCCAGCATCTTTTCTACTTATCCGGCATCGAGTATCAGCGTTTGGCTGGCCGCGCTTGTGGAAATTGTCATCACCTCCATGCTCGTTGGGCTCATTATGGCCCTGACCGATGACGGTAACGGCGTTCCCAGAGGGCCTCTTGCTCCACTGCTGATTGGTCTACTTATTGCGGTAATCGGTGCCGCGACCGCACCGCTGACTGGGTTTGCCATGAATCCCGCCCGCGATTTCGGTCCGAAACTTTTCACCTGGTTAAACGGCTGGGGATCGGTGGCAATGACTGGCGGCAGAGACATTCCCTACTTCCTTGTCCCTCTGATTGCACCAGTGATCGGTGGGCTCCTTGGTGCAGCCATTTATCGCTATGGTATCGGGCGCTATCTGCCTTATGCACAAGCAAGCGGTAAATAATACTGCAACCTGATTGTCATCGGTAAAACTCCGTCGCATCGACATGTTTGCGGCGGGGTTTTTATCCCATCTCTCTCCGACCGCTCCCAACACACTTTCTTTTGTAATCAAACACTCGCTTGCAACTGAACTGCCCACCGGCATCCAATTCAGTCATACCGACGTAAAAAAACCACCCGTAGGTTAATGCTGGTCACTTAAGCCTCATTTTAGGAGAAACACGGGGATGAGGTTCCCGTAGGGACACCTCGCCTCGTGGTCGCTCCGTGTATCTCGGCTCTTAAGCGGTCGGTATTAACCCGTAGGTGGCTTAGTCACTATACGATATCGTTATCCACGCGGATTTTTAGTGCGAGCTCGTGCCGATTTCTTATTGTCTTGCGCGACACTTTCAGGCGATATCTTGGGCGCTGTACTGTTCTCGTTCTGCGTCGATTCGCTCTCTATTGAAGGCTGAGTGTGGGCCGGTGTATCTGTAGCAACGTGGTTGTCCCGATCTGTACAATCAGCGCTTAATACCACCGGTTCGATATTGACAGTCGGAATCACGTCCTCTTTATGTTCAGCAACTGGCGCTTCCTTTTCAGGAGACGGTATTGCGGAGTCTTGCGGAGCGACGCCATTGGTTTCCTCGGATGCAATCAGACGATGGATGCCTGTTGCGGTACGCGCAATGACTTTCCATGCATAGACGCTACCAATCCGGTGAGCGGCGGCGACACCTGCGGCGACGGCAGCATTCATTGCGCCGACCTCACCTGCCAGTTTCACTGTCACCAATCCGCCGCCTTTCGTCAGCTCGTATCCGACCAGTTCGACATTAGCCGATTTCATTGCGGCATCGGCGGCTTCGATAGCCACCGCTAAGCCCACGGTTTCAATTAAGCCTAAACTCTGCCCGGACATAACCTTCTCCTGTTGTTTTCAAATCAATGGGGTAAAGAGGGAATGGGTGCCAGACCCGTCGCATCGTCGCGAAGTTGAGTGGCTTTATCGGTTAATTCCCATGGGAATATTTCCCGGCCAAAATGGCCATAGCAAGCCGTCTGACGATAGCGTGGCGCAAGTAAATCAAGCTGCTTGATCATGCCGTAAACGCTCAGGTCGAAATGGTGTGTGACCAATTTTTCCAGATGGTCCTGTCCCAACCGAGAGGTGCCAAAGGTATTAATGCGGATAGAAACGGGTCGGGAAAACCCAATAGCCCAGGCAAGTTGAACTTCGCAACGTGCTGCCAGACCTGCCGCGACAATATTCTTTGCTACATAGCGCGCGGCATAAGCCGCCGAGCGATCGACTTTAGAGGGATCTTTACCAGAAAACGCCCCTCCACCATGGCAAGCGGCGCCGCCGTAAGTATCGACAATGATTTTCCGTCCGGTTAGGCCACAATCAGCGAGTGGTCCACCATGAATAAACGCGCCTGCGGGGTTAATCAATAAACGCGTGTTTGATGTCAGCCAACGAGCCGGGATAACGGGTTTAACAATCTCTTCAATAACGGCTTCACGTAGCGTTGTGAGCGGAATATCCTCACGGTGCTGTGTTGAGATAACAAGGGTATCGACGTGCTGAACCAAGCCATTGCGATACCGCAACGTGACCTGACTTTTGGCATCCGGCAATAATCCACTGAGTAGGCCGGTTTTACGCAACAGCGCCTGTCGTTCCATCAGCCGATGCGCATACAGTATGGGGGCTGGCATCAGTTGCGGGGTTTCGTTGCAGGCATAACCAAACGTGATCCCCTGATCTCCTGCGCCGAGCGATGTCGGGTCGCTTGCGCGGATCCCTTTGGCGATATCATGAGATTGCTTACCCAACATGCAAAAAACTGCACAGGTTGTGGCATCAAACCCTTTTGATGAGTGGTCATAACCCATCGATTTCACCGTGGAGCGTACAACCTGTTCGATATCGACCTGCGCGCAGGAAGCAATCTCACCGGCAAGAATAACCGCACCTGTTTTCACCAGACATTCACAGGCGACTTTAGCCCAGGGATCTTTTAGCAGGTAAGCATCAAGGATTGCGTCAGAAATCTGGTCCGCCATTTTATCTGGATGCCCTTCGGCAACCGATTCGGAGGTAAAGAGGTATTCGTCCATCGCGGTGCCGCTTTAGAAAAAGAATGTCTCATTTTAGCGGCCCGCGCCGTTGGCGAGAGTAAACTATCTTGCCTGAATAGCGGACTTTTTTGCGCTCACGGTAAGAGCAAGCGCAAAAATATCGGATCAATCAGCATGCCTCTGGCGAAACAATGCGGCGGTAATCTGAAGGGGAAATACCTGCCTCTTTCTTGAAGATTCGGCAAAAATAGTTCGCATCCTGCCAGGACAGTTCCAGTGCAATCGTGTTCACTTTTAAATCACTGAACTGTAGAAGTGATTTCGCCATGCTAATCTTACGGCTGGTAATATAACTTGAGAACCCCGTTCCCATACTCTTTTTGAATGCCCGGCTCAAATAACATGGGCTGACGAAGGATTTTGCCGCGATGTCATCCAGCGTCAGGTTGCTAAGGATATTTTTTTCGATATGAAATTTTGCCCGATCGACAAAATCCATATTCCCACAGGTGTTTTTAAATACCTGTTCAAAAATATCCTCACTCATGCTTAATAATCCATTCATTACGCGCCAGTAATGGCTTGCTGGCAACCCTTGCTGGTGAATATCCTGAATAACTGTAGAAACATTACTGCGACATGCTGCATATTTATCCCCCATTCCAGCGAGATGTTGTTGCACCAATTCCAATACATCAGTCATCGTTTTCGAACGATCGTCACCGAATATTTGTCCAGTGCAAGCCGCGTCAAGAATACTGAATAAAAAAGTATGCCAGGCAGGATAATCACAACGACTAATGAGATCGCTAATATTTTGGCGTTGTTCACGCGTGGCTGCGGCGGCTTCTTCATCTACCAATAACGTTTTACGAATGGTGTCGTTCAAAATACTTTGCTTCACCGGTTTTAACAGGTAGTCATCAACTTTCAGGCTCAGCATATGGCGCACGATATCGAAGTCGTCATTTGCCGTCGTCACAATCACTTTAGTCGTGGTGTTTTTCTTCTTAAGATATTCAATAACCTGATTGCCATTAGGCAGTGGGATGTTGATATCGACAAACATCATATCGATTTGGCTCAGTTGATCGATAAGTTGGATAGCTTGTCTTCCCGTGGGCGCTTCATGAATGACGGAGTTCTCAACACAGTGGGAAATAATGCGTTTTAGCGACTCCGACTCAATATACTCATCTTCGACAATAACAATGTTATACATATTTTCACCCCTGGCTTAAGCTGTAACTAAAGGGAATCGTATTTTTATTGTGGTGCCTAGCATAGGTTTATGAGGACTGATTATTTTCAACCCATAACTTTCACCAAATAATAACTGAAGGCGATTTTTAATATTATTAATGCCTATGCCGCCTTTTTGTCTGTTCTGGTTTCCTGACAAAATGTGTTCAATGTCTTCCTGGGAAATACCATCACCATTATCCGTAACTTCAATAATGACATCTTTTCCATCATCGGTCGCGCGAAGAATAATATGACTTTTTGTATCACGCGGTTCTACAACATAGTTGAAGAAGTTTTCGACCAAAGGTTGAAGTATTAAAAACGGGCAAACAATATCATTATATTTATCGGAAATATCAAAAGTATAATCAAAACGATCGTTCATCCTTACTTTTTGAATTGACATATAACAATTTACATAATTAATCTCCTGACCAAGCGTGATGAGGCCATTATTATTCTTGCGCAATAAATAGCGCATCATATCGGAAAAATCATGAACCATGGTTTCGGTACGCTTGGAATCTTCTAGAAACGCCAGGCGACCAATAGTATTTAGTACATTAAATAAAAAGTGTGGGTTGATTTGGTATGAAAGCGCCTTAAATTCCGCTTCATGTAAAGATCGCTCAATCTCAACACGTTTGCGTAATGCACTGGTTAGCTCCTGTTCCTTATGGCGAAGCTCACGCTGAATATTATTGGCATGAGCCTGTTCAACCAGATATGAAGCAACATGGAGAAGGGTATAAGCGGTGGATTCAAATCGCTCGTAGGGCATGTGCTGCGTGTTTTCATGCAAATTGAGCAGCCAGGGGTTTTCTTGCCATAGATGGTTATCGTCCAGAATGTAGGGAATACTTTTCTCTTTCTCTTCTTCAACCTTAACCTGGCCTGAAATAAATGCCCCAAGGTAATGATTATTAATCATTATCGGCACAGCAAACTCCACGAAACCGCAGTAACAGCGATACACTACCGGCTCTCCGGCACGCATTGCTGCTTCGCCCCCCGCGCTATCGCTATCGTAACAATGACGCGCCAGCGTTTCGTTCATGCGGGAACGCGCACAAAAATCCGAAAACCCGCTGGGACGTGTCACAGGAACGCCTTCCTGATCCACTATCACAAGCGCAATCATCATTGATTTACTGAAATTATCCTGAAGGGTCTGTAAACGGTCGACATCAAGAAATTCATGTAATCTATATTTATCTTTCATGATATCCATCTGTTCAATTTAATTTCCGTTAAACCATACATTATTTAACTTTTAAAAATAATGAAACGGCTCACAAACAAACAGAAAATAAATTGTGTTAGAGATGTTAATGGCGTGAATGTAATGTTTTTATTTTGTTTGTAATAACATGTCGATGATATCAGTAGATAAAAACAAGGGAGCATTTGTCATTGAAAATATAAAATCATCATGTAGATGCTCGTGTTATTTAATTCTGGGATATAACGTTAAATTTTTTCTGTGCAACATCATTTCGCCGCGTTCAGGTAATTTATTCCACCAACTGGCCTGCCTATAACAGCGCTCTCAGGCTGCGTGGCTCCTTGATGGTATGGCTTAATGAATCATTTATGGGTTTGATATCGATCGTCATAAGTCAGTGAATTGAACAAGTAAGGGCCGTTATACGGATTGAACGTGCAAAATGCCAGCCGCTGCTATCTGGAAAACGCGGAGGATCTTGTGCTGTTCAGCGCAACAATCTTTACCTAAATCAATATTCCGTCAGATTCTTGCAACCCACCCGCGATTTTAGCGTATGACATAGGATGGCTTATTTCGCTGTAAATTGAGCGTCGCTTTAATCAGGGTGTGCAGCACGGAGTGATCTATCCAGAAGGCCGTGAGAGCGAACGGGAACACCATTATTATTCGGGCAGGAGAAAGGTTCATGACAGTCAGAACATCCACGTTGACGGCAGAAGGGCAGGCGAGTATTGCGCTGGAAATGCGTTCCGGCGTATTGGGGAAAGAGGCGGTGGATATTCGCCCACTCGGTGAACACGGGCTATGCAGTTATGATCCCGGCTTTGCCAATACGGCAGGATGCGAGTCGGCGATTACCTATATTGATGCAGTGAATAGCGTGTTACTGCATCGGGGATTCCCTGTCGAACAACTTGCCGAGCAGTGCGACTTTACTGAAGTCTGTTACATTCTGCTGCACGGCGACGCGCCTTCACCGGAGGCGTATGCCGAATTTGCCAATAACATTACCCGGCATACGCTGGTTCATGAGCAAATTACCCGGATGTTCAGCGGCTTTCGCCGTGATTCCCATCCGATGGCGCTGATGTGCGCGGTGGTCGGGGCGCTGGCCGCGTTCTATCACGATGTCTTGGATATCGATAACGCAGAGCACCGTGAGCTAGCGGCCGTGCGGCTGTTGTCAAAAATGCCGACGCTGGCGGCAATGTGCTACAAATATTCCATCGAACAGCCTTCTGTCTATCCGCGTAATTCCCTCTCCTATACTGGTAACTTCCTGCACATGTTGTTTTCAGTTCCGGCAGAGAAATATGAAGTCAATCCGGTGCTGGAACGGGCGATGAACCGCATCCTGATCCTGCATGCCGATCATGGTCAATGCCCGTCTACGATGGCGGTCAGAGCGTCTGGCTCTTCCGGTGCGAACCCGTTTGCCTGTATTGCGGCCGGGCTGGCGTCGATGTGGGGGCCGCTGCACGGTGGGGCGAACGAAGCCTGCATGCGCATGCTGGAAGAGATTAAAACGGTCGATCGCGTTCCTGAATTTGTACGGCGTGCGAAAGACCGCTGTGATTCATTCCGCCTGATGGGATTCGGTAACTCGGTCTACCAGCATTTCGATCCGCGTGCGGCGATCCTGCGTAAAACCTGTTACGAGGTGCTTGGTGAATTGGGTACGGAAGACAGCCTGTTGCAGGTGGCGATGGAACTGGAACATATCGCCATGACCGATGCTTATTTTCTGGAGAATAAACTTTATCCGAGCGTCGATTTCTATACCTCGGTCATCCTGAAAGCGATGGGGCTGCCGCCGTCAATGTTTACGGTTATTTCCACCGTGGGTAGGACGATCGGTTGGATCGCACATTGGGATGAAATGCACAAACAGCAGGAAATCAGCATTTATCGCCCACGCCAAATTTATACCGGACAGCCGCGCCGGGACTATGTTTCTAAAAAGAGGTAAGTTTCCATAAATGCTGTTTTTGTTGACTTTAGGTTTCCAATAAGGCGTTAAGTTTCCATAAATGGCACTTATTAGCGGAAAGACTGACGTCATTGTCCCCCTGATGCCGATGTCGTGGCATCAGGGGGACAGGGCAGAGACGCTAGAATTTTTCCCAGTTATCCTGTGTGTTACCGACGGGTGCTAGCACTAAGCGAGTCGGTTGTGCGGTCTTTGTCATCGGCGTTGGGCGGGCTACTGGCATGTTCCGCAGGTGGAAATGGTTCATGAGTGTCACTAGATGGGATGACTGTTCGCGCAGGCTGGTTGCCGCGCTGGCAGATTCTTCAACCAGCGTTGCGTTCTGCTGTGTGACCTGATCGAGCTGGTTGACGGCATCATGAATTTGCGCAATGCCGGATTCCTGCTCCTGCGTCGTTGTCCCGATCTCGCCAATTAAATCCGCCACGCTGCGCGCCTGACGTACCAGCTCCTCGATGGTGCTACCCGTTTCTTCGACCAGACGATTCCCCGCTTCCACTTTTTCGACGCTGGTGTTGATGAGCCCCGAGATCTCCTTGGCTGCGGAAGCAGAGTGCTGTGCCAGCGAACGAACCTCTCCGGCGACGACGGCGAAACCGCGACCCTGTTCGCCTGCGCGTGCGGCTTCGACTGCCGCATTCAACGCCAGAATATTGGTCTGGAAGGCGATACCGTCAATCACGCTGATGATATCTCGAATTTTGTGCGAGCTGACGGAGATCTCTTTCATCGTAATGACCATGTCGCCGAGGGCCTCGCCGCCCTTCGTTGCCGTTTCGCTGGTTTGGCTGGCGAGACGAGTGGCGTTGCGCACGGTATCCGCATTCTGACGAATGGCCTGACTCATCTGCTCCATCGATGCGGCGGTTTGCTGCAAACTGGCAGCCTGCTCTTCCGTGCGTTGGCTAAGGTTTTCACTGCCAGCGGCGATCTGGCTAGAACCTGAAGCGATCGCTTCGCTGCTTTGTCGCACCTGTTCGACGATATCTCCCAGGCTATTACTCATGTGATGCATGGTAGCTAACAGGCTGCTGTGATCGCCCGGTTTTATGTCGATGTCGACGGCCAGATTGCCCTCAGCGACATGCCGGGCAACGTGGGTCGCATACAGTGGTTCGCCGCCCAACTGCTTTTTCAATGTACGGGTGATCAGCCATGCCACGACTGCGGCCATCGCGGTGGCCGCAAGGGCGAGAATCAACATGATGACGCTGCCGGCTTGCGCATTATGCTGCGCACGGCTGACAATCTCATTGGTATCCTGCTGCTGTGAGGCTGTCATCGCATCCAGCACTTTGAACAGCGCGTTTTGCGCGGTTTGCATCTCGTTAAGAATAATGGTGTTACCTTGCTGGCGCTGTTGTAGATCGGTGGATTGCACCAGCTCCATGGCTTTCAAAAAGGCCGCAAGGTACGGTGGTCGCGTGTCCTGAAACTGTTTCAGAAGCGCACTCGTGCCTTCGGTATCTAACTGCTGCCCGAGCTTTTTCAGATTGGCGGTATTGCGGGCGATTTGTTCGTCAACGAACTGTTTTTCCTGTCGAATTTTCTCAGGATCGGTGCTCAGTGCAATGTTGCGGATAAGGCGGGCGTTGGCATCAAAACCGGCTTTAACCTCCTGAATGAGCAGCATGTTGGCTAATGTGGTGCCGGAAAGCCGGTTGATGTCGTTACCCAGCCCAACCAGTTGGAACCGTCCGAAGAATGCGACCAGCAAACTGATGATGATAACCAGAGTAAATCCCATACCCAACATGTTACCGAGTTTGATTCTGTTCAGCATATTCATAAACATCCTTAATTTTTTGACATGCTACGAAGGCATAACGGAGGGGGCTTGTTATCGTAATTGATACAAGTAATGACAGGGCTTGATTGCTATGTTTCTTATTTTCGGGATACATCGTCGACTCCCGGATTTAAAAATCCATAGATAAGAATATCTTTAATATCGGCAAAAAAAGCGTTCGGTTGATCACGTAAATTACGGCGAGAGGGATTTCATATGAAATGTGTGATCTGAGAGACAAAATACGGGTTGTGACGACATTGGCTAACGAGGGATGAGAGAGGTGAAGAGGAGTAGCGCGTTAGCCCTTAAGAAGCTAACGCACCGGTTACTTAAGAGACGTTATCGCCGACAAAAGGGGCGATATAGCGCTGATAGCGTGATGTTTTCAACTGTTGCAGATCGACAAGCACTAAGCCGTCGATGCAGTTATTGAAATCGGGATCGATACCAAAGTCGATAAACCGCACGCCTCCCGGTTCACACAGCTCTGAATACTGCTTGTAGAGCGTTGGAATGGCGCACCCCATGTTACTGAGCATGCTTTTCAATCGCGTGAGATCCTGCTGGTAGTCCGTTCCTTCAAATTGCTTCAGCACGTCAGGCAGCGATGCTGGATAGGGGCGGCGTGATGTTGCCAGCGACTGACAGGGCGCGAAGTGCAGACGATAAAAAGCAACCAGCAAATCGCGTGCATGAGGTGGCAAGGTGCCAGAAAGCGATACCGGACCGAACAGATAGCGGTGTTCTGGATAGCGCGCCAGATAGGCACCAATACCCAGCCAGAGATAATCCAGCCCGCGTTTACCCCAGTATTTGGGTTGAATAAAACTGCGTCCTAGCTCAATACCTGATGCCAGTATCGGGTCCATTTCGTCGCCGTACTGGAATAGACTGTGGCTATAGAGACCGCTTTTCCCTTTTTCTGCGATCAGGTTTGCCGTCGAGACAAAACGATAGGCACCGACAATCTCCAACTCACGGTCATCCCACAGGATCAGGTGCAGATAGTCATCATCATAGCTGTCCAGGTCGCGACGCTGGCCGGAGCCTTCGCCCACAGCGCGAAAGGCAATTTCCCGCAGGCGTCCGAGTTCACGCAATAGCGGCACGTAATCCTCTTCACCGCGCCGATACAGATAGACTATCTTGCCATCCGGGGTGGTGCCCAACGTTTCACACGCTGAAAGCGCACGCTTCAACAGCACGCGGTCTTCGGCCAGCGCGATGGGTTTCTCACCGGTAAAGCAGCCAGGCTTTCCTTGCCCTAACCGATAAACGTGTCGCCGGAAGCGGGCGGCCAGATCGTTGGCGTTCCATTCTCCCTGGTTCCAGGATGCATAAGGAATTCTGGCACCGATACGCAGCTTGAGAGTTTGCCCACGCTGGCCGAACATTTCTCTGACCAGCAGGAGGGTGGACAGCGGGCGATAAACCATGGAAGAGAGATAGAACAGCGTACTGTTGCGTCCGCCGATATGGATGGGCACCACGGGCGCACGGGCTTTACTTGCCATGCGGATAAACCCGTTGTGCCAGTGACCGTCACGGATCCCTTGCAGGCTGGCGCGTGAAACCTCACCAGCCGGGAACACGATGATCGCGCCGTCGCCTTCCAGATGCTGCTGTATGGCGCTGATTTGCTGGCGTTTGGTACGGTTATTGAAGTTATCGACGGAAAAAAACAGATTTTTGAGCGGGGCGACATAAGAGAGGAGCTGGCTGGCGACGATGCGGACATCGGGCCTGACGCTGGCGACGGTGCGCAGTAGCGCCAGACCGTCCAGTGAGCCAATCGGGTGGTTGGCAACCAGCACCACCGGCCCCTGACTGGGGATATTTTCTAAATCCCCCTCGACCATTTCACAATTGAGGTTGAAGTAATCAAGGATCTGTTCGACCAGATCCAATCCTTTCAAATGCGGATAACGCCGGGCAAATTGCTGCATTTCATTTTCAAACAGCAGAGAACGCAAAACCGTTTTCTGCCAGGGTGGCGTATGGCGATGCGGGGCAAGATCTTGCAGAATGGCGTCTAAGCTAAACATAAATCGTTCTCCGTAGCTCTCCGTGGCTAAAAGTACGGGATAGAAATGACATATTTATGTCTGTTGATAGATTATTAGCCAAAACTGTAAATCTGTGTAATGAACGCGTGATTTTTTGCACATAGATGCCCGTTCGGTAGGCTGTTGCGCGGTGCAAAAGCCCGATAGGGCAACTCTGTCGCTGTGGTTTGCACGTCTTGTTTCATTAATAAGGCATAACTGGCTACTATGCTCTATTAATGGAACAAAATGCTTGTTTTCCCTTATGTGTATACGCATTATGTTCTATAAATAGGTCGTAAGTATGGCTTACACCCCATTAATGGAACAGGAGCATAGCAATGGCCAAGCCTTCGGCTCGTACATACTCTCGCTACAGTCGTGATGCTGCTCGGTTGCTCGGGTTGATGCTCCGTAGCGCGAGGTTAGGACGTAATATAACGGTGGAAGAATTAGCCGAGCGTGCGGGCGTCTCACGCGGCTTGGTCTACCGTGCAGAGGAAGGGGATATGGGGTGCTCAATCGGCGCGGTTTTCGAGCTGGCGACCCTTGTCGGCGTTCCGCTGTTTACCGCAGATCAATCTACATTGGCACTCCAAATTGCAGGCACGGAGAAAACACTTTCCCTGCTACCGCGTGCTGTAAATCATTCCAGAAAGGTTGTGGATGATGACTTCTGATAACGCTGTCGACAAAGCCTATGTGTGGATCTGGCTGCCTGACGCGACGAAGCCCGTGGTGGCCGGTTTGCTGAACCGGGATGGTGACCGACTTATTTTCAATTACGGCCGTAACTATCTGGAACGAAAAGACGTAATCTCGATCTATGAACCTGAACTACCGTTGATGCGTGGTGCGATCCCGCCAGCCGCTGGTCTATGGCAAGCGAGTGCATTACGTGATGCCGCGCCTGACGCATGGGGGCGCAGGGTCATTCTTAATCGACTTATGGGCGCTAGAGGCAGGGGAGCAGATAGCAGCACGCTGGATGAACTAACATACTTGCTTGAGTCCGGTTCAGACAGAATTGGTGGGCTCGATTTTCAGACATCACCAACAGAGTACGTCCCGCGATCAGCCCAGAATGCTTCTCTTGAAGAGTTAATGCTCGCGGCAACCATGGTGGAAAGCGGTGTCTTGCTAACGCCCGAACTTGACCAAGCGCTTTTCCATGGGAGTTCGTTGGGGGGGGCTCGGCCGAAAGCGATGATCGAAGATGAGAACCACAAATTTATCGCGAAATTTTCGTCTTCAACAGATACCTACAACGTTGTTAAGGCAGAATATATTGCTATGAGACTGGCTATGCGTGTCGGTTTGAACGTGGCTCCGGTGCACTTTTGCCAGACGGCTGGCAAGGACGTAATTCTGATAGAACGTTTTGACCGTGTGAAAGCCGAAGGCGGCTGGAAACGCAGGTTGATGGTCTCGGCACTGACCCTTTTCGGCCTTGATGAAATGATGGCGAGATATGCGAGTTACGAAGAATTCTCTGACATCATCCGGCAACGCTTTGATGCACCGAAAGCGACGCTGCGCGAACTGTTTGGTCGTTTGGTTTTCAACATCATTTGCGGAAACACTGACGATCATGCCCGAAACCACGCCGCATTCTGGGATGGTCACGCGTTAACGCTGACGCCGGCTTATGATATCTGTCCGCAGAATCGGGCGGGTAATGAGGCAACGCAGGCCATGTTGATCATCAGTGAAAATCGGATGAGTAATCTCGCTGTTTGTCTGGCCGCTGCGCCTAAATTTCTGCTGAGTGAAACCGACGCTATCGAGATTATTACGCATCAGATAGAAACAGTACGCGTAGGTTGGGAAGGCATCTGCGATGAAGTTGCATTAAGCGAAGTGGATCGCAGGCTGTTTTGGGGCCGGATGTTTCTCAACCCTTTTATTTTTGAAAATACGCCGGACAGCATACGCGCTATGAGTCTAACGGGGTTACTGACTTGAAAACCAATCTGATTACCCGCGAGGGGTATGACAAACTGCGGGCAGAACATGAGCATCTCTGGAATGTAAAGCGCCCGGAAATTACCAAAATAGTTTCCTGGGCAGCAAGCCTGGGAGATCGCTCAGAAAATGCGGACTATACCTACAATAAGCGTTTGTTACGCCAGATCGATCGCCGTGTGCGCTATCTGAGAAAATGTCTGACGGAATTGAAAATCGTCGATTACTCACCGCAGCAGGATGGCTGCGTATTTTTTGGCGCTTGGGTAGAGATCGAAAATGAGCAAGGGGATGTGAAGCGCTTGCGGATTGTCGGCCCGGATGAGATCTATGGCGACAGTAAAGACTATATTTCGATCGACTCCCCGATGGCGCGCGCGATGCTGAAAAAAGCGGTTGATGAGGAGTTCATCGTCAATACGCCGGACGGCCCGCGTGAGTGGTTCGTCAATTCGATTGATTATGTTAAGTAATGAGCGTCGCCCGGTTCACACCGGGCAGATGCAGCGCTGATGTGAAAAATGGGCAGGTCTAATCATCTATATTTTGCGCCTGTAGCCGCTGTCTGGCCTGCTGCACGGCATCGACCCCGCGCTGTTTTAATCATCGCAATAATATTCACGTTTCTCATTTGACTGCTTTATTCTTGGATGTTTCGGCGCTTTTTAATCCCACTCTTTTATTAAGCCTATTCAGACGATCGATATCTGTATTAAACGCTATCGCACCAAATTTATTTAAATGTATAGGTTTTTTACAATTTATTTCAGAGACGGCAGTGTCATTTTCATACCGCTGAATAATGTTTTCTCTGGCCTGATTTTTCTCATCTGGATTAACAGTCTCTTCTGCATCAAATATCACGGTATCGGCGCCGTAGTTAACGGCATGCTGAAAGCGATGGGGGTATTACCGGGTACGAGGAGATAGGTTTTAGCGTGTTTTACGCCGCTCTCATTCTATTAACTTTTTGATTAAAAATAGTTTTATTGAAATGCAATCAATTAAATACGAATAGCAATGATACCTATTTACATTTATGTTAATGATATGATAACTTTCCGTTCATTATTTTTCAATCTATCTATCACGACATTTTTATTACGTTTCGGGGTGTGTTAACTCGAGCCCAAATAACACCTTTTTATACATTACTGCAATCAATGATTACTTGTTTTATCGGTATGAGGAATGGTTGCGAATATCAAGGTAGGCGTTGTTAAACGCAGGGGCATACATCAGTTTTCAGATAATTTTCTCTCTGATTATTCAAATAAAAATGCGTTAAGGCGATTGGTTCGCTGCTACGCATGCACATCCAGAAATACCGCGACTACCGGATTCAACACGGTCTGAGCAATCCCTTCCTCACGGGAGGGGAATAAACCCGCATCGGATCGTGATGTATGGCGATGCTCCTGCCTCATCGGCTGAAAAACCGGAGCATCTTTTTCATTCCTCATTTTGAGATGGATAACTTTGTTGATGAACGCCAGGAAGAACTTCACGTCGTCTACCGGGAAAACCCGTTTTCCTATTCCCTCTACGTTGGCCGTCGCTGTCGCAGCGGTCGTGCTAGGCGGAGTCTCGATACCCGTGCAGGCTGCAACAGCAGAACGGGATAATTCCACTATCGTGGTGGAAGCCAAAGATGCTGAGGCTGCGCAGGGGCTAGTGGCGGGCGGCATGTCGGCGCGTGCGTCCAGCACCGGGCTACTGGGCAAAAAGGACGTCATGGATACGCCGTTTAACGTCAGCAACATGACGTCGTCGTTTATTGAAAACAAACAGGCGCAGACGCTAGGGCAGGTGGTGTCGCATGATGCCTCGGTGCGGGTGAGTAGTTCGCAGGGCGGTCTGCTGGATTCCTACTACATTCGTGGTTTCCCACTCAACGAAGGCAATTTGAGTGATATCGCCATGAACGGCGTGTATGGTGTCGCGCCCAACTATCAGTTGATGACCGACTACATTGAACGGGTTGAGGTGCTGAAAGGGCCGTCGGCGCTGCTGTATGGGCTGTCCCCGAACAGTAGCGTGGGTGGCGTGATTAATGCCGTCACCAAACGCCCGACCACCGTAGGCAATCTAACCCGCCTTACCACCAGTTGGCAGTCTGATTCTCAGTTGACGCAGCATGCGGATATTTCCCGCGTTTATGCGTTGGACAATAACAATCTGCTCGGCGTGCGCTTTAACGGTAACTATGGCTACGGCGACACGGTGTGGGACGGCAGCGACAAGCGCACACAGGTTGGCGCACTCGGGCTGGATTTCTCGTCAGAACGCTTCCGCGCCACGCTGGATCTTATTACCCAGCACCTGAAAACTCGTGCGCCGTCTCGTCCTTATTCGTTCGCGCAGGGTGTGACCGTACCTGACGCGCCGGACGGTAATAACAATATCTCCCAGCCGTGGGGATTCTGGCATTCCAAAGATCAGTCGGTGCTGCTGCATACCGAATACGATTTGGCGGATAACGTCACCTGGTTTACCGATTTGGGCGGTTCCAGCGCGCACGTGAGCCGGTTGTCGGAGCAGGTGCCGCAGGTCACGAATAATAATGGCGATATCCGTTCTGGCGTGGGAAATTATCGCTTTACCACCAGTCGTTACAATTTCGCGACCGGCGTTCGTGCGGATGTGGAAACAGGCTCGGTGACGCACAAACTGTCGGCACAGACCAGCTACTATCGCGATCGTCAGGCCAGCGCCAGCAGGGCGGGAACTGCGATTGATTCAAATATTTATAATCCCGTTTATGTGCCAGCACAGGATATCGCCGCGCCGTCGAGCATATACAAACGCTCCTCTACCGCGTTGTCGGGCATCGCGCTGGCGGATACGCTCGGCTTCTGGAACGACGTACTGCAAGTCACGGGCGGTTTACGTTATCAGCAGATCAACTCGGATAATTTCTCGGCACCGGATGGCGGGGCGCGCTCTTCTTATGACAAGAGCGCAATCACCCCGATGCTCGGGGTGATTGTTAAACCCTGGCAGCACGTCTCGCTCTACGCCAACTACATTGAAGGGCTGAGTAAAGGGGATGTGGCACCCACGACGGCGAGTAATGCAGGGCAGGTACTCACGCCGTATAAGAGCAAACAGTACGAGGCCGGGGTAAAAGTGGATGCGCTGGGGACAATCTCCACGCTGAGCGTCTTCCAGATCACCAAGCCGAGCGGTGCGCTGGTTAACGGTACGTTTGTTGAAGCTAACGAGCAGCGCAATCGGGGTATCGAGCTGGATGTGGTTGGTTCACCGCTGGAGGATCTGCGTCTGACGGGCGGCGTGATGCTGCTGGATGCTGAGCTGACCAAAAGCGTGACGCCGGGTGCGCAAGGCAAACGTGCACCGGGCACGTCGCGTTTTCAGGCTAACGCCGGGGTGGAATATGATCTGCCGTTCCTGCGCGATCTGACATTGAACGCCAACGTTACGCATAACGGAAAGCAGAACGTCAACACCATCAATACCCAGTCTATTCCTTCCTGGACCACCGTTGATTTCGGCGCACGTTACAAGACGCGCATCTATAACGCACCGACGACGTTCCGTGCCGATGTCCTTAACGCCTTTGACCGCAATTACTGGTCTGGCGTGACGTCGTTCAGCACAGTATCGCAAGGAACGCCGCGGACGCTGATGCTCTCCGTAGCGGTTGATTTCTAAGGAAGCGGGTTATAAGAAGCCCCTCGTTAAGGAGATGGCCATGAGCAACCTGTCTGGCTTTGTCGCAGTGTTTTCCCGGCTGTTACACAGGATTGTCCCGACTATTCTTCGCCGCGTTGGTTGGGATGATGGGATGGGTTGACGTAATGGCCGCTATTGTAATGAGGTTGGGTGATGCTGTGGAACCAGAAGGAATTGACGCATGCGCTTAAGCGGGCAGGCCGCGTTCATCATCCACTTTATGTTTGTCGTACAACTGGTGGCGATGGGGGCGATGGAGATGAGCGGGCCGTTTTGGCCGCTACATCTGGAAAGTATGTCGTCCGGCGCGGAACTGAGTATCGCGGGGATTGCCGTGTACATCGGGCCGATGCTGGGCATTATGCTGACCAGTGCTTTCTGGGGACGGATGGGCGATCGGCTGGGCAACAAAGCCATGATGATCCGCGCGTTGTTCGGGCTGGCGTTGACTCAGCTTGGGCTGGCGTGGGCCAATGATATCTGGATGATAGTCGCACTGCGTTTTATTCAGGGGGCCTGTGCGGGTTATATTGCACCCGCGCAGGCGTATGGTGTCGCCGTGGTCAGCCCGTTACAGCGCACGCGGCTGTTTGCCTGGCTTCAGGTCTCTACCAACGTGGGATCGCTGCTGGGGGCGATTGTCGGCGGGCTGATCCTCGATTACCTGAACTTCTTCTGGATCAACCTGAGCGCCGCGATCCTGTGTGCGCTATGTGGCATCACCGTAGCACTATTTCTGCCGCATGTTGTCCCCGTGACTTCTACTGTTCCGACCAAGGACGCGCAGGTAAAAGACGTTCCCCGCAAACGGCTCTGGGTACGGTCACCGATTCCCGCTCTACTGCTGATTTCCGGCCTGTTGCTGACCAGCCGTATGATCCCGCAAACGCCGTTTTCCCTCTACATGGACGGCTTCTTTCAGGTGGATAAGTGGGTTATCGGTCTATGCTATGGCTTACAAGCGACCGGCGTGATTGTCTCTGCGTCATTGTGGGCGCGCTATTTTGAAAACCTCTCGCTGCAACAGACGCTGAGCCGCCTGTGCGTGGTCATGCTGGCCTGCGCCATCGTGACATTGACGGCTGCGACGATGCTGAATATTGCGATTTTCATCCCGCTTTACTTCCTATGGGGCGTACTGCTGGGGGCAACCACGCCGGTTCTAATGGCGCTGATTTCCCGTGCGGCAGGGGCTGGGCAACAGGGGTTCATACTCGGCGTGGCGCAAAGCGTCAGCCAGTTTGCCTCGATTCTTGGCATTTCTTTGGGCGGATTAGTTCTCTACTCCCCCGGATTACGTTCGCTATTCTTCTGCGTTGGTGCTGCGTATCTGGTGACCTTTCTGGTTGCTCTGGTGCTGCTACGACGCTTGCGGAGACAAGCGGAAAAACATGACTCTCTCTCGACGAAGGGAAATATCGAAAATGTTTACTAGCTGGAAGCGGCAGCGTTGCCGTCCGTTATTTTTGGGTGCGCTGTTGATGGTACTCCTGTCACCGCTGGCAGGGCTGGCAGCGCAAACGTCGACCATCATTAAGGATGTGTTAGGGCGTGAGGTGAGAGTCAACACGCCGGTGCAGCGCGTGATGCTGGGGGAAGGGCGTCAGCTTTATCTGGTTGCCATGCTCGACAGAGAAGATCCGGCGAAAAGAATAGTTGCCTGGCGGCGCGATCTGATTCAATCCGATCCTGCAACGTGGCACCAGTATCGCGATCGTTTTCCTCAACTGGCGACGATCCCGACGTTTGATGGCACGGAGAAAGGCACGTTTGACGTGGAGCAGGCCGTGTCGTTGAAGCCGGACGTCATCATTATGAACATTGAGGCGCAGCGGGCGATTGTCGATGCGGGCTATGACCGGATATTGGATAGTGTTGGCATTCCGATTGTGTATGTCGATTTCCGCTATCACCCGCTGGAAAACACCGCGCCGACCCTGCGCCTGTTCGGCAAGCTGTTTCATCAGGAAGCGCGTGCCGAAGCGTTTCTCACGTTCCGTGAGGCGCAGCTAAAACGCGTTTCCGACGTGCTGACGGCTAAGCACCCGCGTTCTCCGCGCGTGTTCATTGAGCGACTGGGGGGCTATACCGATGAGTGCTGCCTGACGTTTGGCCGGGATAACTTCGGTAAGTTCGTGCAGTTGGCGGGTGGCGACAACGTGGCAGCGAAAAACGCGCCGAATACCTTCATGCAGATGCATCCTGAGCAGGTGATTGTGGAAAACCCGGAAGTCGTGGTGATCACCAGCGGCAACTTTGAAGCCTTCGTACCCGGCGGGCGCTGGATTGGCTTAGGGCCGGGACAGGATATAACCGAAGGGCGCAAGCGGCTTGAATGGTTTTTGGGGCGTCCGGCGTATACCAACAGCATTGCCAAACAGAAGCGTGCGTTCCATGCCATCTGGCATCAGTTTTACAACGGCCCGTATGATTTCATCGCGATTCAGCAACTGGCTGAGTGGTTTCACCCAGACTTATTCCGCGATCTCAATGCGGATGACACCTTCCGTCAGCTTCATCAGCAGTTTTTACCGGTGGGCTACCAGCCGGGCTATTTCGTCAGCCTTACGCCGTAAATGAGAGGCAGCTTCGGCGTTACGCCGGAGCTGCGCGTGTCCGTTATGTCGGGCGAATGTTTGACCGTATGACCCACCGCATTGTCCTTATGCCCGTGCCGTTCCTGCGTCCCTCTGAAAATGTCGATATATCAAACGTGGAATGTCTGATGGAGGACATTTGCCGCCACGGTGCCTTTTTATTGGCGGCGGCGTTACTATAATCTTGGTAAACCACAATCTTTGCTAACCACGACCTGCGTAAATCACCGATGATTTTATGACTGACAGCACAGGAAATGATTGATTACACGAATTTTAATATGCTTTGTAACAATTTTGCCTAGAATGTATACCAGAAACGACTGTCAGTAATTCGTGTGTTTCTGAACAATAGCAGCGTCGGCGCTATTACGCCTTTGGAGAAAGAGAATGCAAGAAAACTATAAAATTCTGGTTGTAGATGACGACATGCGTTTGCGAGCGCTGTTAGAACGTTATTTGACCGAACAGGGTTTTCAGGTACGTAGCGTAGCCAATGCTGAACAGATGGACCGTTTACTGACCCGAGAATCCTTTCACCTTATGGTGCTGGATCTCATGCTGCCGGGCGAAGATGGGCTGTCCATCTGCCGTCGTTTACGCAGCCAGAGCAACCCTATGCCGATCATTATGGTGACGGCGAAGGGGGAAGAAGTGGACCGTATCGTCGGGCTGGAAATTGGCGCGGACGACTATATTCCTAAACCTTTCAACCCGCGTGAACTACTGGCTCGCATCCGTGCGGTGCTGCGCCGTCAGGCAAATGAACTACCGGGCGCGCCGTCGCAGGAAGAAGCGATTATCGCGTTTGGCAAGTTCAAGCTGAATCTGGGTACGCGTGAAATGTTCCGCGATGATGAACCGATGCCGTTAACCAGCGGTGAATTTGCCGTGCTTAAAGCGTTGGTGAGCCACCCGCGTGAACCGCTGTCTCGCGATAAGCTGATGAACTTGGCGCGTGGTCGTGAATACAGTGCAATGGAGCGCTCCATCGACGTACAAATTTCTCGTCTGCGCCGTATGGTGGAAGAGGATCCGGCGCACCCACGCTATATCCAAACCGTGTGGGGTCTGGGCTACGTGTTTGTCCCGGACGGCAGTAAGGCATGATGCAATGGCGCTTTTCTCCGCGCAGCTCATTTGCACGGACGTTGCTACTGATTGTCACGTTATTGTTTGTCAGTTTGGTCACCACCTATCTGGTGGTGCTCAACTTTGCCATTTTGCCGAGTTTGCAGCAGTTCAATAAAGTGCTGGCATACGAAGTGAGAATGCTGATGACGGACAGTCTGCAACTCGAAGATGGCTCCACGCTTGAGGTGCCACCTGCGTTCCGGCGTGAGATTTACCGTGAATTGGGTATATCGCTATACACCAATGCCGCGGCGGAGGAAAGCGGCCTGCGTTGGGCTCAGCACTATAAGTTTCTGAGTGACCAGATGGCGCAGCAACTGGGCGGCCCGACGGATGTGCGGGTTGAAGTCAGCAAGAACACGCCGGTGGTGTGGCTGAAAACTTGGCTGTCACCAGACATCTGGGTGCGCGTTCCCCTCACTGAAATTCATCAGGGCGATTTCTCGCCGCTCTTCCGCTATACGCTGGCGATTATGCTGCTGGTGATTGGCGGTGCATGGCTATTTATTCGGGTGCAAAACCGACCGTTGGTTGAGCTGGAACATGCCGCTTTGCAGGTCGGTAAAGGCATTATTCCGCCGCCGCTGCGTGAGTACGGCGCGTCTGAAGTCCGTTCTGTGACGCGTGCCTTTAACCAAATGGCCTCTGGCGTGAAGCTGCTGGCCGACGATCGCACGTTGCTGATGGCGGGTGTCAGCCACGATCTGCGTACACCGTTGACGCGTATTCGTCTGGCGACCGAAATGATGGGCAAGGAAGATGACTATCTGGCGGAGTCGATCAATAAGGACATTGAAGAGTGTAATGCGATTATTGAGCAGTTCCTCGACTACCTGCGCACCGGTCAGGAAATGCAGACGGAAGTGGCTGACCTGAACGCGATTATGGGTGAAGTGGTGGCGTCGGAAAGCGGTTATGAACGTCAGATTGACAGTGAATTTGCTACCGGTGAGCTGCTGGTGCGCATCAGTTCGCTCTCGATAAAGCGTGCGGCGATGAATCTGGTGGTGAATGCGGCGCGTTATGGTAACGGCTGGATCAAAGTCAGTACCGGGCGTGAGCTACAGCGCGTCTGGTTTCAGGTAGAAGATGACGGGGAAGGTATCGCGACCGATCAATTACAGCATTTGTTCCAGCCGTTTGTGCGCGGTGACAGCGCGCGAACCACCAGCGGAACAGGGCTGGGCTTGGCGATTGTGCAGCGTATTATCGATGCACATAATGGCGTGCTGGATGTTGGTACAAGTGAACGCGGTGGGCTCTGTGTCCGCGCGTATCTGCCGCTGCTATCAGACGTCGCGGTAGCAGATGCAAGTGTCACGAAAGAGTCATAAGCATTTTGGGCAGCACTGGCATGAATAAGAAAGGCGCGGATTCCGCGCCTTTCTTAGATTACGACAAAGACCGTCGAGCGGTAGTAACGGATAGATCGTAAAGACGCTGTGAATACGTCCATGTACGCTCGGCTTGCGCCATCCCTGGCGCAAACGCTTTACTCTTCTATTCCGTTACTCCCGTTTCCATTTGGCAAATAGGTTGTCAACGATCTGAAGGCGCGGATTCCGCGCCTTTTTCGTAATGGTTTTCTTATCTGTAGTTACCGCTTCGGTCCTGCTTTGACCAGCGCGGCACCTGCTGGTGCATCGGTGTATTTATCGAAGTTGGTGATAAAGCGCTGTGCCAGATCGTCCGCTTTTTCCTGCCACGCTTCGACGCTCGCGTAGGTATCACGCGGATCGAGAATGTCAGGATTGACGCCGGGCAGTGAGGTCGGGATGGCCAAATCGAAGACCGGCAGCGTCTGCATTTCTGCATCATCAATGCTGCCGTTTAGAATGGCGTCAATAATCCCTCTCGTATCCTTGATTGAAATACGCTTGCCGCTGCCGTTCCAACCGGTATTCACCAGATAGGCCTGCGCGCCTGCTGCCTTCATACGTTTCACCAGCACTTCGGCGTACTGCGTTGGGTGCAGCATCAGGAAGGCTGCACCGAAGCAGGCGGAGAAGGTCGGTGTCGGCTCCGTCACGCCGCGCTCGGTTCCCGCCAGTTTAGCCGTAAAGCCAGACAGGAAATGATACTGCGTTTGATCGGACGTTAGGCGAGAAACCGGTGGCAGCACGCCGAAGGCATCCGCCGTCAGGAAGATCACTTTGGTCGCGTGGCCCGCTTTAGAAACGGGTTTAACGATATTATGAATGTGGTAGATCGGGTAAGAGACGCGAGTGTTCTCGGTTTTGGAACCGTCGTTGAAGTCCACGGTGCCGTCTGCCAGCACCGTAACGTTTTCCAGCAGTGCATCGCGTTTGATGGCACCGTAGATATCTGGCTCCGCTTCTTTGGATAGCTTAATGGTTTTGGCATAGCAGCCGCCTTCAAAGTTGAAGACGCCGTCGTCGTCCCAGCCGTGCTCGTCATCACCAATCAGTTGGCGTTTCGGATCGGTGGACAGCGTGGTTTTACCCGTACCGGACAGGCCGAAGAAGACCGCCACATCGCCTTTTTCACCGACGTTTGCCGAGCAGTGCATCGAGGCGATGCCTTTCAGCGGCAGCAGGTAGTTCATGATGGAGAACATCCCTTTCTTCATTTCGCCACCGTACCAGGTGCCGCCAATCAGTTGGATGCGCTCCGTCAGGTTGAACGCGACGAAGTTTTCAGAGTTCAGCCCCTGTTCCTGCCAGTTTGGGTTGGTGCATTTTGCACCGTTCATCACGATGAAATCCGGTTCAAAACCTTCCAGCTCTTCATCGCTCGGGCGGATAAACATGTTTTTGACGAAATGCGCCTGCCAGGCCACTTCGGTCACAAAGCGCACGCTGAGGCGGCTGTCTGGATTAGCACCGCAGAAAGCATCGACGATGAACAACCGCTTGCCGGATAACTGCGTGGTGACGAGTTCTTTTAGGTGCGTCCAGGTTTCCTGGCTCAGAGGGTGGTTATCGTTCTTACCTTTGCCTTGATCGGACCACCACACGGTGTCGCGGGTAATGTCATCGCGCACGATGTATTTGTCTTTCGGGGAACGGCCGGTAAAGATGCCGGTATCAACGGCTACTGCACCCAGTTGGGTTTCGATGCCGCGTTCATAACCTTGTAGGGTAGGGGAGCGTTCTTCTTTAAAAAGCAGTTCGTAGCTGGGATTGTAGACAATATCGCGGACATCATGGATTCCATAAGCAGCCAGGGCTTGCGGGGTAATACCGTTGATCTGCATGTTGCTACTCCTCAAGTTATAGTCGTACTACTAAACATTGTAGGGAGTGAGCTTATTTTAACCGCGATAGCAATCATAAAATTAAATAAATTCATTAATAACTTTGCTTATTCATGGTGTTTGAAAAATAACCACGGTGGTTTGCAGGCGGGAGAATAAGCAAAATAAAACGGGTACTGTCGTACCCGTTAAAAAGACTAATGCAACAGATTTCCTGATGTATCGTGCCGAATCGCGCGGATGTCCAGTGAATTAAACAGGTAGTGCGTGCCACAATAATCACAGTGCATATCGATTTCACCGTCCTGCTCGATCATCTCATTAATTTCCTGATCGGACAGCGTCATTAATGCATCTGCGCAACGATCGCGCGAACAGTGACACTGGAATTCGACATCCTGTGGTTCATACACGGTAACCTCTTCCTGATGGTAAAGGCGATACAGCACCTCGTGGGCAGGTAGGGTAAACAGCTCCTCGGCTTTGACTGTCGTGGTGAGCTGGGCCAGATGATCAAAATCATTGCGGTCGGTATCCTGCGCGGGCAGTACCTGTAGCAGCATGCCAGCGGCGACCGGATTGCCTTCGTGCTGTCCGGTACGGATAAACAGCCGTGTCGGCAACTGTTCGGACTGCTGGAAATAGCTTTCCAGACATTCAGCAACGGTTTCACCTTCTAACCCAACAACACCTTGATAACGTTCGCCGTCGGTCGGCGTAATCGTAATGACCAGATAGCCATTGCCGACCATCTCTTTCAGCGTGCTCTCTGGTGCGATATCGCCTTGCAGACGGGCAACGCCGCGCATCTGCTGCTGGTGGTTACCGTTAATCACTGCCAGCTTCAGCGGGCCATCACCCTGAAGCTGAACGGTAATATCACCGCTGAATTTTAGCGTTGCTGTCAGCAGGCTGGTGGCAACCAGCATTTCACCCAGCAATGTTTGCACCGCAGATGGGTAGTCGTGGTTGGTTAAAACACGTTGATACGTCTTGTTAACTGTCACCAACTCGCCACGAACGGCGTAATTTTCAAACAGATAACGGTGTAGTTGGTCGTGAGCCATGATATTTTTCTCGTCTTGGTACGGCGATGAATTGTGCGGCGGCTAGGAGTGCGGCGATTGCCGAGTCTTCTCAGAAGCGCAGCGCGTTAGTCCTGATCGCTGTATTTAAATTTAATCAGATCGCGTCGCTCTTTTTTGTCAGGGCGGCGATCGGGGTGTGGCATCGTCAGCGCATTCATTTTCCGCGCCTGTGCCACCTTTTCTCGTTTCTCAACGCTTGCTGCCGTTTCCTGATACAGCGCCTGCGCTTCTGTCGCGCTTCTGCGCTGGCCGCTGACGGCTAAGATAATTACGGTGCGTTCATCATTCCCCTGACGCAGTTTAATCTCGGCATTCAGCTCGACCTGTTTGCTCGGTTTGCCGCGTTGCCCGTTATAGTGCACTTTGCCGCCGTCGATCATTTCGCGGGCTATTGCTCGGGTTTTATAGAAACGTGCAGCCCAGAGCCATTTGTCCAGACGAACGGCGTCGTCAGCCTGCTCGGTAGCTTTTGCCATAAATTCCCCTGATTACCCTAATGCCGATCGTTTAAGGATCGCGTTACTGGTGGCGACCACGGCGCGAGGCATCCCTGCGGGAACCTCATCACCATGTTTCCCCCTCAGGCCACCTGATTTATCCTGCGTTAACGGAGTGACGCAGAGCCGGTAGCAGCGCAAGATAGTCGTTCATTGACGGATGTTGCTGGAACGCCTTCTCCTGCTGGTCAGAATCTGGATTACGCACGCCCAGACAGTAATGGATGCCGAAGGTTTTCGCGGCATCCAGAATCGGTTCGCTGTCATCCACAAACAGGGTTCTGGCGGGGTCGAAACCGGTTTGCTGTTGTACGGCCTGCCACAAGCGCTGATTCTCTTTCGGATACCCATAAGTATGGGTGGAAAGCAATAAATCAAGGTGCTGATCCAGCCCCGTATGCTCGATTTTTACCGCCAGACTGTGCGGGTGGGCGTTAGTTAGCAGAATTGTCTCTTTACCGCACTCACGCAGCGCCGCTAAAAACGGCGTGGTGTCGTCGCGCAATCGGGCACGCGTGCCGATATCTGTCGTCATCTGATAGATATCCAGATCGAGACGTTCCGTCCAGTAATCGAAGCAGTACCAGCTCAGCGTGTGCTGAACGGCTTGATACTCTCGTTGGATAAGTTGGTGTGCCTGTTCAAGGCTGATTTGACGTTTTTCACTGAGCGACTGCGGGACCAGTTTAAGCCAGAAATAGCTGTCAAACGCCAGATCGAGCAGCGTGCCATCCATATCCAGTATCACGGTGTCGATGTCGTGCCAGTTAACGTGGGGGTTCATAACGACTCCAGATGTCGCGCCGTGCCATAGGAGTGATGAAGCAGGAGACGCGCAATGCAATAGTGACAATAGTGACAAGAAATCGATTCCGCTAGGTTAGCATAATCGTAGAGAGGGCACGATGCTGTTAGCGGGGGAGTAGAGGACGATTATCCGGGAATGAATCCGCCATCATATTGAAGCGTAAGCTGTAATAGCGCTGAATATCGGTAACCCGTTTCTGGCTTCTGCGTATTTTAATTCCGGTCAGAACTGCATTAATGATAAATGTCGCGGAAAAGAGCAGCAGCAGCAGGCAACTGCCGAGATAGCGCCAGACGGTAATGACATCGGGTTCACTGTGCAGGCTAATGTGCTGCGTTCCGTTGGCATCGGTATTGAGTTGAGTGATAACACCCGTGGCATTAAACGGCGTATGCAGCAGCATCGCTGAAAGCCGCTGAAGTTCCTGCCACTGATCTGATGGACGATATTCATTGAGCGGCATGGGAGGGAGCGGGTGATTAACGAACTGCCGGCCTTCGTCGCTGCGGATCAGGAACCCACCGGGTGGCGGGCTGTTCAGCGACTCTGCCGCATTATTGATTTCCTGATAGAAGAATTGATCGGTGGAACTGTTGACCAATGATTCGAGTGTTTCTGCGCTGACGGCGGGCAACACGACATTCATGCCTTTCAACTTGCCGGAATCGGCATCTTTCACCAAGGTATTCCAGTTTTTGACGTCACTCAGATTCACCAGCGCATTTTTCAGGCGGGAGCAATCGTTTTCCTGTTTACACAAATCTTGTGTTCTCAGGACGACATCGGCGAAGTTCTTCATCAGAATCAGCCCTGATTTCTGGATGGTGGACGCTAGCTGAGAATTGACCTGACCTTCTTTATCCGCTTGTGGATGGAGTTGGCTGTTGACGGATTTAAGCAAGGCGGACGTTTTTTCAATTGTCTCGGATTCCGGCAGTGGGAGTGGTGCGGCTTTGTTCCAGTAAATCGCGGAGCAATCGAAAGGGCTGAATGCATAGGGCGATGGTGCGGAGACAGGGTGAATGCCTGCTGGCACATAACACATGCCGTTGCCGCGAACCGCCAGCGTGTCACCAATACGGAGTTGGGCTTTTTCCAGATTGCTGACTTGCGTTACTTCAATGTGTTGTGCGCCTTGAAGCCAAGCCAGACTGAGTTTTAACGGCAGTTCAAGCTGCACGTTAGTGACTAGCAACATCAGGCTGAGCAGTGAACCTGCGGCCAGCAGCAGATTCCGGCCCCAGCGCTGTAGCGGAAAATATTTCACTTCATCATGCAGTGAAAGGTGCTCACCTTGACGGATCACCTGTCGGTTGAGATAGATATCTACGTCTGTTTTTCGCCCTAGATCCTGTGTGATATAGGGCTGCCAGTGAGGCGGGTAGATCAGATCGATGTTGCCGAGTGAGATATTGCCGAGCGGCCCCTGATTGGATTCTCCAAACAAACCCAAGCCTTGCGGAGTGCCGTGAAGGCAATGTACATCCCGCAGTTCCTGGGCGGACGGCGATCGGAAAAGCTGCCATAGACTCCAGCCTACCAGCAACGTTGCAGTACCAATCAACCAGGGGAGTAAGGCGATAGGGCTATTCAGGCTGATGAACAGGAGTAGAAAAGACAGGCAGAGCACGGCCGTTTCTTTCAACCCTCTGGAGTGGTGCATGACGTGTTCTTCACGCGTTTCTTTGCGGATGGTAACCAACTCCGCATGCTCACTGCCTTCTTGACGGATAGACGCATTTGGCACTGGGATTTCAGCCGGTAGCGGAGCCAGTGGACGCTCGTCGAGGCATTCGGTTAGCGAATGCCCGTTTAGGGAAATGACCAACGGGATCGAGCGTGTCTTAATTAGTTCGACGGTGTTGTTTTCGGTAATGAACTGTTCCCAATTGGGCGGCAGATGAATTTCCTGAGTATCGATATAATAACGCCACTTATTCTGAGCATCGGTGCTCAGGCCGTAGCGTGTAATGGTATGGGTGATGGGATACACCCGATTACTTTGCAGAGATCGCGGCAATTTTGGCTGTGCATTGGGGATATCAAGCGGCGTGGTTTGTTGACTGTTTTCCTGAGCCAGATAACGCTCAATGGCGATCCGTTCATCTTCAGTTAACCGACGGGGAAGCGATTGCGAAACAGGTAAGGGGCGAGCGGACAGGAAACGGCGTCGCATACGGTAGCCGACAAGACCTCCGATAACGATCAGACAGGCAAGCAATATCGCCAATAGGGTAAATATTGTGCTCATGTCATCTCCATTCCAAAACGCGATGCTCCTTGTTTCCGTCGGAGTTTAACAAAATTATACAATCGATGATAACCCGTATGGCGTTGTTTTCTTAGATTAATAACGTAATTACGAATAGAATTAATCGCATAAGGTGATGATAGTAACAAGCAAAAAATGCCTCTTGAATGAGGATAATCCTATTTTTTTTAAGTTATTGACTTATGGCGGTGGTTTCTCATACAGGATGTGTCCTGCATGTTGCCCACACGTAAATTCATCGTCACGATAGTTGCAGCGAAGGTGACTGTTAACGCACAATGTGAATAGAATCAAAAAAGAATATTTACGATCTCTTCTTATTCAACAGCATGTCGTGTTCAGGTTGCGATAAACGCAGCCCCTCATGCGCGTTGGGCTAAGGTGCCGTTCTGGTCGTAACTCTCTGGGGGCATCAATGAGTCATAACCTGAAAAAACCTAAAATCCTCAAGGTGGAAACGATAGCGCGTTCGCGCTTGTTCAATGTGGAATCCGTCGATCTTGAATTTAGCAACGGGGTACGCCGGGTTTATGAACGGATGCGCTCAAGCGGTCGGCAGGCGGTGATGGTTGTCCCGATCATTGATGATGAACTGTTGTTGATCCGTGAATATGCTGTCGGCATTGAGGAATACGAACTGGGTTTCCCCAAGGGGCTAATCGATCCCGGTGAAACGGTCTTTGAAGCGGCGAATCGCGAACTGATGGAAGAAGTCGGTTTCGGGGCGGAGAAGATGGATCTGCTGGCGACGTTAACCATGGCTCCCTCCTATTTTTCCAGCCAGATGAATATTGTGGTGGCGCGCGGACTGTACCCGCAGAGTCTGGAAGGTGATGAGCCGGAGCCCCTGCCGCAAGTCCGTTGGCCGGTGGACAATATGATGTCGCTGCTACAAGAGCCCGACTTCCGCGAAGCGCGTAATGTCAGTGCGCTGTTTTTGGCTCACGACTGGCTGCGCCGTACACCCCGCTAATTTCCTGATTCATCATCATAGTCAAAACAAGAAGGCACCGTTTCTGGTGCCTTCTTTATACTGCGTAACGTCATCGAACGCTGGCTAAAACAGTTCTTCGCTTTGTCCGTTATCCATCAGCGTGGTGCCGACTTCATGCACTTCATATTCTTTCGGCTGCGTACCCTCGACGAAGTATTCAGAACGGCTGTTCCCTCCACCGCTGGATAACTTGCCGCTGCTGCGGTCAATGACCACACTGACGACGCCAGGCGGCGGGGTCAGTGGTTGTTCCGGTACGCCATCCAGCGCGGCCTTCATAAAATCATCCCATGCAGGCTGGGCCGATTTTGCGCCACCTTCATAGCCGGAGATCTGATCTTTGATGGCCCCAGATGCGCTACTGGCACCCAGATCGCGGCGATGATCGTCGAAGCCGATCCAGACTGAGGTCACCAGATTCGGGCCATAACCGGAGAACCAGGCATCTTTGGAACTGTTTGTTGTACCGGTTTTACCGCCGATATCACGACGTTTTAAATCACGACCTGCGCGCCAGCCCGTTCCCATCCAACCTGGTTCACCAAAGACGTTGCTGTTCAGCGCGTCTTTAATCAGGAATGACAGCGGGGTACTGATAACGTGCGGTGCATAAGGCTGTGCTGCGCTTTGCTGTGCGGCCTCTGGTGTAACAGGCTCCAGTTCCGGCTGCGGCAGACCTAACGGCGGTGCTTCGTTTGACGTGGCCACATCTTCAACGTTAGTGGTTGCTAGCACTGGAGAACGTGGCGTATCACCGTAGACCAACGGTAGATTACAGGTATCACAGACTACCTTCGGCGTCGCGGTAAAGACCGTCCCACTCACTTCGTTCTCTATCTTGCTAATCAGATAGGGGTCGACCAGATAGCCGCCGTTTGCCATGACGGCATAACCACGTACAACCTGTAGCGGTGTAAACGAGGCCGCGCCCAGCGCCAACGATTCGGTATGGACGATATTCTGCGCCGGGAAACCAAAGCGTTGCAGGTATTCCGCCGCATAGTCGACACCCATCGCGCGCATGGCGCGCACCATCACCACGTTTTTAGATTGGCCTAACCCCTGACGCAAACGGATCGGACCATCATAGGTTGCCGGGGAGTTTTTCGGCCGCCAGTCAGATCCTGCACCTGCATCCCAACGGGTGATGGGGACGTCGTTCAGAATTGTTGCCAGCGTTAAACCTTTGTCCATCGCCGCGGTGTACAGGAAAGGTTTGATGTTGGAACCAATCTGACGTAGCGCCTGTGTTGCACGGTTGAATTTGCTTTGGTTAAAGTCAAAGCCGCCAACCAGCGCTTCTATTGCGCCATTTTTCGGGTTGAGTGAGACGATGGCAGAGTTGACGTCCGGCACCTGTGCCAGCCACCAGGCATCGTTCACTTTACGCACCCAAATCTGTTGGCCTGTCTGCACCACATCCGTTACACGCTTCGGCGTTGGCCCTTGCTGTGTATCAGAACGGAAGGGGCGTGCCCAGCGCATACCCGCCATCGGCAAGGCGATGTTGCTGCCGTCAGACAGGATTGCAATGGCGTTGTCTGCCGTTGTGCTGGTGACGATGGCTGGAGAGAGCGGGCCATAGACCGGCAACGCTTTCAGGGCGGCAATCATCTTTGCCTGATCCCAAACGCCTTCACCCACTTTCCACAGCACTTTGCCTGGGCCGCGATAACCGTGGCGCATGTCATAGGCGAGAATGTTATTACGCAATGCATCCTGTGCGGCAGTTTGCAATTTTTTGGTGACAGTTGTGTAGACCTTATAACCGTCGTTGTACGCATCTTCGCCGTAGCGTTTGAACATCTCCTGCCGTGCCATTTCTGCAACATACGGTGCGGAGAACGAAATTTCAGGCGCGTGATAATTCGCGACCAGCTTTTCGTTACGCGCCGCATCGTATTGCGACTGCGTGACGTAGTTTTCATCCTTCATACGCGCAAGCACGACGTTGCGGCGGGCAACGGCACGATCGTAGGAATAGAGCGGGTTGAACGTCGATGGCGCCTTCGGCAGACCAGCGATCATCGCCATTTCGCTCAGCGTTAACTGATCAACCGGGCGGCCAAAGTAAACCTGTGCCGCTGCGCCAACGCCATAGGCGCGATAGCCGAGGTAAATCTTGTTCAGATAGAGCTCAAGGATCTCATCTTTGGTCAGCAACTGCTCAATACGGATAGCCAGAAACACTTCCTTGATCTTACGAATCAGGGTGCGCTCTGGGCTCAGGAAGAAGTTCCTGGCGAGCTGTTGCGTAATGGTACTCGCCCCTTGAGAGGCGTGACCAGACGTGAGCGCGATAGAGGCGGCACGAATAATCCCGACGGGATCGACACCGTGGTGATCGTAGAAGCGGCTGTCTTCGGTCGCGATAAAAGCATGCACCAACTCAGGAGGAATCTGGTCCAGCTTGAGCGGGATACGGCGTTTCTCACCAAATTGAGCGATCAGTTCACCATCGGCGCTGTAGACCTGCATTGGCGTTTGTAGCCGAACGTCTTTCAGCGTGGCGACATCGGGCAGTTGGGGTTCGATATAGCGGTACAAACCATATATCGAGGCAGCTCCCAGCAGAATGCAAGAGACTGCAAGGATGAATAGATACTTTACGAACTTCACCTGGGATTTTCCATTCAGTAGCGTTTGGACAGTTTATAAACAATCGGGCGCTAGTATAAAGATAACCCAGCACTGTGGATACGTTTATTGGATAAGGAAATCGGGTTAAACATGGCTTATCACATCTGGCGGGTTGGGTTAGATATACAGAACGGCTTCATGCGCGCTCTGGCAGTTCAGCGTCGCCGCTACGGTTGGCAGCTTCGTCACTGGTGGCAATATCCACTACCGGACGATACGTTGCACACGGGTAGTCTACACCATACTGAGGTGCTTTGTGAGGCCTTACGAACATGGCGTCGTTTACTGCCTGAACATATTTCGCTGCGGGTAGGGTTCCCTGTGCAGTCGATTTTGCAGCAGCATTTACCGCTGCCCGACCGGCGTTTACAGGAGCCAGAACGTAGTCTCTATATCGAAACCATGGCGGCTCGTAAGCTGCCGATTAGCCGGGAATCGCTGGCGATAGACTATCGGGAAGATCCACAGGCGCAGGGTTCACTGCTGGTGACGGCTGCACGCTTACAGGAAATCGACAAATGGCTGACATGCTTTAAGAGCGCGGGGCTACGTCCTGATGTCCTTGACGTTCCAACATGCGCGCTTCGAACCATGGCACAACTGGCCGGACTTGAATCCAACCGTCTGTTTCTGCATCGCCTGTTGGATGGTTGGCTGTGGGCATCCCCGTTGAGCCACGCATTTCACTCGGGCGTAATACACCTTGATGAACTGAATGATGAAGCCGATATCGTATCGGTTGTAAGCGCTCGCTATCAGCATGATGTCGATAGCATAGCCTATTGCTCCAGCGTCTCGCCCGATTTAGTCTGCCAGCGTACTGACGAACTATTGCTGTGGTCGCCGTTAACGGTGTTTAGCCACATGCAGCCGCCGTTACCGAGTTTTCCCCCGGCTTTTGCGATCGCGAGTGGGTTGGCGTTGCGCTCTGAGGATGCCTGACCATGCTGCTGATTAATCTTTTACCTTGGCGTAAAACTCAGATGCGTCAGCGGGCACGTCGCTGGTTAGGGCTATTGTGGCTACAGACGGGGTTGATGCTATGCCTTATTGCGGCAAGTCATCTGTTTTGGCAGCACAGACAACAACGTGCGCAGGATGGGCTCAATGCGGTTCTGGCGCAACAGCAGCAACTGACCACGTTGTATCAGCAAACTCACCTCGCGCGGGAAACGCTGCATCGCTTTCAGGTGCAAGAACGTACAGAGGCGGTAATTCTGCATGACAATCTTCGCAATCTTCATTTGCTAGATCAGCTTGCTGGCATGATGCCTGCGCGCCTGTGGCTGACAGAAATTGTCGATCGTGGATCGCATCTGTTACTTACAGGCGTGAGCGAAAACTATCACGACATCATTACGCTCCAACACGCGTTATTGCGCCATGTTGCAGTTGAACGCGTACAACTGCTGCGCACGTCCCGAGAACACGGTGTGGATAACGGGCTACGTTTTTCCTTACAGGCTGATTGGCGTGATGCTACTGATGCCCTACAAGGGGATGATCATGATTAATCAAAAAATCATGCTTGATATTGTGTCGAATCGGCCAGGGCTCATCACTAAACCGCTCTGGCAGCAGGTCGTCCTTCAACTGGCGTTTGTCGCCACCGTTGGGCTGCTATCAGATTGGTTCTTTATCGATGACGTCCGGCAAGCAGTGATTGGCATAGAAGAGCAAACCGTGCAGGCGCGTCTGGGTATACAAGCGGTGCAACAAAAACTAGACGCGATGCCGTTACTGTCGGTGTTACGAGCGCAGTTAGCGGGAAAAATCACGCAACGCAATTCCTTTCAGTCCGACAGGCTGGCACAGCTACTCGTCAAACCCTTATCGCAGGCGGGCGCTTCTCTGCTGTCGTGGCAGCCAGCTTCCCGTTATGCAGAAACGCCCCACCAAGAACGTTGGCAACTGACATTTAGCGCGGATTACACGGGGGTATTGCAGGTACTGCGTGAATTGACCACGCTGCCCTATGTATTGCGAATTGCACAGTTGACGATAAAGCCTGATGCCGTACCAACAGCGCTATCGTCGGAAGCGCCACGGTTACAGGTTGAATTATCGCTGGTCGGGCCGGAGGTGGCGCAATGAGCCAGACAATCTGCCGTATCGCATGGATGTTGTTGTTCGTGCTGCATAGCGTGCAGGCAGAAAAAACCGTAGCGCGTATCGACCCTTTTCATCCTCTGAACGTGGCACGTTGCCAGACCTCGGCGACCTTGCCAGCGTGGCGGCTAAAGGGCGTGATTGGTTCTGGTGAGCGTTGGATTGGTTGGTTGGCACAACCAGAGATGGGGTGGGTCAGGCTAACCAGTGGCGAGGTCATTCCCCCTGGAAACTGGTCGGTCAGTCAACTGGATAAATCCGGTGCCAAGCTTGTTCCGACGTTGCGTGAGGCCGGTTGTGATGGCTTGCCGGATAGCCTGCTGCTGGATTCGCCATTTGTTAATAGGCCAAAGGATAAGTGAAACGTCCCTATCGACCCTTATTTTTAACAACCACTTATCTCGATAACAAGGAAGGTTATGAATATAAGAATATTATGTCGCGTGGCGACGTTGAGTTGGCTACTGCTTCTCGCTGTGCCGTATCACGTCGAGGCTGAGTCTTCGGTATCGATGGCTTTTGAGGATTCGCCGATACCCCAGGTGCTACAGGCGTTAGCCGATCACCAACAGCTCAATGTGGTCATCGCGCCGGGCGTGACGGGAAATCTGAGCCTGAGGCTGGCAGAGGTTCCCTGGCAGCAAGCGCTGGATATCGTTTTACGTATGGGAAAACTTAGCGTCGAGCGCAACGGAAACGTGCTGCTGGTTTTCCCTGCCGAGCACCTTGCGTCCCAACAGAAGGAAAAGGACGAACGTATGGTGGAGTTGGCGCAGAAACTGCCGCTACGTAACCTCTCTGTCGCGTTGCAGTATGCTGATGTGGCCGACGTAGCGGCCAGCGTTCAGGCTCAGCGTGGGGCTCTGCTTTCTACACGTGGCAGCGTAACCGTGGATAAACGGACGAATACCTTATTGATTCGCGATACGGAAGACGCGTTGGCACAGCTTGAACCGTGGTTAAAGGAGCTCGATCTGCCGTTAGCGCAGGTACAACTGGCAGCGCATATTGTCACTATCAGCAGCGAACACCTACAGGCGTTGGGCGTTAACTGGGGGCTGGGGGAAGGAAACGCGGCGGACAAGGCGCTCAGGCTGAACAATTTTAATGTTGGCCTGCCAGTAGACACGCCAGCGGTAAATGCAGGGTTCCATTTGGCACGACTGAATGGTCGTCTGCTGGATTTGGAGCTAATGGCGCTGGAGCAGGAAAGCCAGGTTGAAATTATCGCCAGCCCCCGCCTGTTTACCGCACACCAGCAGACTGCCAGTATTAAGCAGGGAACGGAAATTCCGTATCAGGTCTCCAGCGGTGCCAGCGGATCGACGTCCATCGAGTTTAAAGAAGCGGTGCTTGGCATGGAAGTGACGCCCGATATTCTGCGTGCCGGACGCATTACGCTGAACCTGAAAATCAGTCAAAACATGCCGGGGCAGACGATTAAGCAGGGCGATAATGGCGAAGCATTAGCGATCGATAAACAGGAAATCCAAACTCAGGTGACGGTCGCTGATGGAGAAACTATTGTATTAGGCGGCATTTTCCAGCAGCAAAAAAAGAATAGTGACAGTCAGGTGCCACTATTGGGTGAGGTTCCCGTATTTGGTCATCTGTTCAGAAACCATACTCAGCAGCATACGCGACGAGAATTGGTTATTTTCATTACACCGACGCTGATACCTGCCTCATCGTGAGCAAACCCAGGTGCGCTCTGATGTTGTACTGTGATTTTTTGCAGATGGGACGCAATATTTTTGTCACGTTCAGCGCTTATGAGTTTGACGCTGCGGCGGATTTAGCTTACAAGGGTTAGCGAATTGAGCACTGAAGTGTTGTTCCACCGAAAATGTCTACAAAACATACTGCATTGACCCTCTGTGGTCGGTGTGACATTTTATTCGGTTGCCAAACTACCCTGAGTCTTGAGATAATTTTTTGTCTGATTCTCGCACTATCGCTCATGAGGTTTCAGTTTAGGTCCCGCCGCTGGGTTGATTGGCGGGGCGGGTTATCATTAACGAATTGTCTTAGTAATACCAAAAAACATGGCAGAGAAACGCAATATCTTTCTGGTTGGGCCTATGGGTGCCGGCAAAAGCACTATTGGCCGTCAGTTAGCTCAGCAACTCAATATGGAGTTTTTCGACTCCGATCAAGAAATTGAGCGACGCACTGGGGCTGATGTGGGCTGGGTATTCGATGTGGAAGGCGAAGAAGGCTTCCGCGATCGTGAAGAGAAAGTCATTAATGAATTGACGGAAAAGCAAGGCATCGTACTGGCGACAGGCGGTGGCTCAGTCAAATCACGTGAGACGCGTAACCGTCTTTCCGCGCGCGGCGTTGTCGTTTATTTGGAAACGACAATCGAGAAGCAACTGGCCCGCACGCAGCGTGATAAGAAACGTCCGTTACTTCAGGTTGAAACCCCTCCACGTGAAGTATTGGAAGCACTGGCGAAAGAGCGGAACCCGCTTTATGAAGAAATCGCGGATGTTACCATTCGGACTGACGAGCAAAGTGCCAAGGTCGTTGCTAACCAGATTATCAATATGCTGGAAAGCAACTAAGAGCATACCTTAATCCGCATTGGGCGGATCTGAACGGGTTGTTTAACGAGCATGGAAAGAATTACCGTAACACTAGGGGAACGCAGTTATCCCATTACGATAGCCGCCGGATTATTTGATGATTCGGCATCTTTTATGCCGTTAAAAGCGGGGGAGCAGGTCATGCTGGTGACTAACCAGACATTGGCCCCTCTGTACCTTGACCGCGTTCGTGGTGTGCTGGAAAACAATGGCGTGCATGTCGATCAGGTTATCTTACCTGATGGCGAGCAATACAAATCGCTGACCGTACTGGATCAGGTTTTTACTGCGCTGCTGGCGAAGCCACATGGTCGTGATACGACGATTGTCGCCTTAGGCGGTGGTGTCATCGGCGATTTAGCCGGTTTTGCCGCAGCCAGCTATCAGCGCGGCGTCCGGTTTATTCAGGTTCCGACAACGCTGTTATCGCAGGTAGATTCTTCCGTCGGGGGTAAAACCGCCGTCAATCACCCGTTGGGTAAAAACATGATCGGGGCGTTTTATCAGCCCGTATCGGTTGTGATCGATTTGGACTGCCTGAAATCCTTACCGGCACGGGAATTGTCATCCGGGCTGGCGGAAGTCATTAAGTACGGCATTATTCTGGATCGCGATTTCTTTCTTTGGCTCGAAGAAAACATTGAGGCAGTGCGTGAGCTACGGCATGACGCACTGGCTTACTGCATTCGACGCTGCTGTGAAATCAAAGCGGCAGTGGTCGCCGCTGATGAACGTGAAAGTGGCATGCGTGCATTGCTCAATTTGGGCCATACTTACGGGCATGCCATTGAAGCTGAAATGGGCTACGGTAACTGGCTTCATGGCGAAGCAGTTGCGGCAGGCATGGTGATGGCTGCGCATACGGCACGTCGCCTCGGGCAGTTCTCCGCAGCGGACGTCGAGCGCATCAAGTCTTTGTTGGTTCGCGCTGGCCTGCCAGTGAACGGCCCGACGCAAATGACGCCTGAAGCCTATCTTCCTCACATGATGCGTGACAAAAAAGTGCTGGCAGGTGAGCTACGTCTGGTGTTGCCAACAGCGATTGGTCAATCAGAAGTCCGCGGTGGCGTTGCGCATGACATGGTGTTGGCCTCAATAGCGGATTGCCAAGCCTGATACATAATGCTGTCGGGTTATGAAAAACTGGCAGTTATGAAAGATAAGTATTAACGACAGACACGCCCTGATGGGTTATGGTTAATAAAATACAATGCGTTACGATTCAATGATTCGCCTTGACGATCGTATGGCGGATTTGAGCTTTTTAGTGGGGAGATGTTAAATGGATGAGTTCAAGCCGGAAGATGAGCTGAAGCCTGATACCAGTGACCGTCGACCTACTCGTCAGCAAAAAAGCAGCAACTTCGCGGTACCAAAAATCGCGCTTTCCAGACAACACCTGATGATTGGTATCGGGATTGTCGTGCTGGTGCTGTTGATCGTGGGTATCGGCTCTGCTTTGCAGGCCCCTTCTCAACCACAAACGCCACAGACGCAGAATCAAGCGGGTGGAGAGCGGAATATTGATCTCTCTTCATCGTCTTCTATGACACAGGGCTCGCAACCTTCTTCACAGGGCGAGAACCCTACTGCGGTTCCCGGTGATGTTGGTCATGGACAAGCACCTGCACCGATGTCACCTCAAACATTAAGTGCCCCACCGATTTCTGGTACGCCAACAGATGCGCAGGTTCAACCACCGGTGGCAGGTCAGCAGCGTATTGAGCTGCCGGGTAATATCACCGATGCATTGTCGCAACAGCAAGGGCGCGTGAGCGAATTCTCTCAGGGGGCGTCAGGAAATTCGACGTTGCCGACGGCACCTGCAACGGTGGCTCCAGCAGGAAAAACGTCAGCGACATCGTCAGCTAAAAATACGCACAGTAATGCGACGCCTGCACACGCCAACAACGCTAAGCCTGCCGCGAACAGCGCCCCAAAAACGCCAGTAGCGAGCAAACCTGCGACTAACGCAAAAGCGGTGCCTGCGACTGCCGGGCAGAATGTTTCCGTACAGAATGCGCCAGCCAGCCACTTTACTTTGCAACTGAGCAGCGCTTCGCGCTCGGATACGCTGAAAGCCTACGCGAAACAACACAACCTCGCCCATTCATGGGTGTATGAAACGAAACGAGACGGAAAATCCTGGTATGTGTTAGTGACCGGAGTCTATGCTTCTTCTGCGGAGGCGAAACAGGCGATTGCTACGCTGCCTGCAGAGATACAAGCGAAAAAACCATGGGTTAAGCCGATCCGTCAGGTGAAGCAGGACTTGAATAAGTAACACCAATTTTAGCCCTGATGTGCTGTCTGACACAGAGTACAATCCGCGGCTCTGAAACGTATGAGTAACTAACGACGGCATGAAGAAGAACCGCGCTTTTTTAAAATGGGCTGGTGGTAAATATCCGCTGGTAGAAGAAATTCGTCGCTATTTACCCGCAGGAGACTGTCTTATTGAGCCTTTTGTTGGCGCGGGTTCTGTGTTTCTGAATACGGAATATGAGCGCTACATACTGGCTGATATTAATAGCGACCTAATTAACCTGTACAATATCGTCAAATCGAATGCTGATGAGTTTGTTCTCGACGCCCGTAAACTGTTTACAGATGAAGTGAACACGTCTGAGGCGTTTTACCTGCTGCGTGACGAATTTAACCTTTGCAGCGATGCTTATCGGCGCGCGCTGCTATTTCTCTATTTGAATCGCCACTGCTATAACGGCCTGTGCCGTTACAACATGCGCGGTGAGTTCAATGTTCCTTTCGGGCGTTATAAGAAGCCCTATTTCCCTGAAGAAGAGATTCGCTGGTTTGCTCTGAAATCACAAAATGCCACCTTCGTTTGTGAGCATTATCAGGACACGCTGGAAAAAGCAGAGAAGGGATCGGTTATTTATTGCGATCCGCCTTATGCACCGCTGTCTGCTACCGCGAATTTTACGGCCTACCACACCAATAATTTCAGTCGTGCCGATCAGCAGAGCTTGGCGCAGTTGGCCCGACGCTTGTCAGTAGAAAGCCAGATTCCCGTGCTGATTTCCAATCATGACACCTTGCTAACTCGCGAGTGGTATCAGGAAGCTGTGCTTTATGTTGTTAAAGCGCGCAGAACAATTAGCCGTAATATTTTAGGGCGTAGTAAAGTAAACGAGTTATTAGCCCTATATCGGTAATACCGTTTGGGCAAACAGAGCGCGGTGAATCGGTTAATGCCGTCTGAGAGGCGTCATTAGCCGAGAGTGAGGTTACCCGCAGGCATTCAGACTTTACCGTTTGGAGAAATGAATGAAACCGTTTTTAATCGCGCCGTCTATTTTGTCGGCTGATTTTGCCCGTCTTGGTGAAGATACCGCGAACGTATTAGCTGCCGGGGCTGATGTGGTGCATTTTGATGTCATGGATAACCACTACGTGCCGAATTTGACGATTGGCCCGCTGGTCCTGAAATCCCTGCGCGATTATGGCATTACCGCGCCGATTGACGTTCATCTGATGGTGAAACCGGTTGATCGTATCATTCCCGATTTCGCCAATGCGGGAGCCAGTTTCATTACCTTTCATCCCGAAGCCACCGATCATCTCGATCGTTCACTCCAACTCATCAAAGATCACGGCTGTAAAGCTGGGCTGGTGTTTAACCCTGCGACCCCGCTAAGTTATCTCGATTACGTTATGGATAAGCTGGATATCATTCTGCTGATGTCGGTTAACCCTGGATTTGGCGGCCAGTCCTTTATTCCCAGCACGCTGGATAAACTGCGTCAGGTTCGTCGCTTGATCGACGACAGCGGTTACGACATTCGACTGGAAGTCGATGGCGGAGTAAAAGTGGAGAATATCGGCGCGATTGCGGAAGCGGGCGCGGATATGTTTGTGGCGGGATCGGCTATTTTTGGTCATCCAGATTACCGTACCGTTATCGATCAAATGCGTAATGAAATTTCAAGGACGAAACATGACTGAATTAACCGCGGTTCGCGGGTTGGCTTTTGATTTGGACGGTACGCTGATTCACAGCGCACCGGGTCTGGCGGCGGCTATCGATCAGGCCTTAGTGGCACAGTCATTGCCTGCTGCGGGCGAAGCCCGTGTTGCAACCTGGATCGGCAACGGTGCTGACGTGATGGTTGAACGTGCGCTGCGTTGGGCTGGCGTTGAGCCAACGGCAGTACGTCATCAGGAAACGCGTGAGCGGTTTGATCGCTATTATGCGCAGACGGTGGATAGCGGTAGTACGCTGTTCCCACAGGTAAAAGAGACGCTGGCGCAGTTGGCACAGCAAGGGGTTCCGATGGCCGTGGTGACCAATAAGCCCACGCCGTTTGTTGCGCCGCTGCTGTCAGGATTGGGGATCGGCGACTATTTTTCACTGATCATCGGTGGCGATGACGTCATCGTGAAAAAACCTCACCCTGCGCCGCTCTATCTGGTGCTGGGTAAGCTGGGATTACGCGCGAGCGAACTCGTGTTCATCGGTGATTCCCGCAATGATATTCAGGCCGCGCAGGCGGCGGGTTGCCGCAGTGTCGGCATGACGTATGGTTATAACTATGGTGAAGCGATCGAGCTGAGTCAGCCGGATATCGTTCTGGATCGCTTTGCCGATATTTTGCCTCTGATCGGGCAGTCTTCTTCACACAATCAGGAACCCTTAGTATGAGCAAGCCCATTGTATTTAGCGGTGCGCAACCGTCTGGTGAATTGACCATTGGTAACTACATGGGGGCGTTACGTCAGTGGGTCAACATGCAGGATGATTACGACTGCATCTATTGCATTGTGGATTTGCATGCCATTACGGTACGTCAGGATCCGCAGGCGCTGAGAAAAGCAACGCTGGACACGCTGGCGCTGTATTTGGCCTGTGGCATTGATCCGAAAAAGAGCACTATTTTTGTTCAGTCGCACGTGCCTGAGCACAGCCAACTGAGCTGGATACTGAACTGCTACGCGTATTTCGGCGAGCTGAGCCGCATGACGCAGTTCAAGGATAAATCCGCGCGCTATGAAGAGAATATCAACGCCGGCCTGTTTGATTATCCAGTACTGATGGCGGCGGATATTCTGCTGTACCAAACGAATCAGGTGCCAGTGGGCGAAGATCAGAAGCAGCATCTGGAACTGAGTCGTGACGTCGGGCAGCGCTTCAACAGCCTGTATGGCGACATTTTCAAAGTGCCAGAGCCGTTTATTCCGAAATCGGGTGCCCGCGTGATGTCGCTGCTGGAGCCGACCAAGAAGATGTCCAAGTCTGACGATAACCGCAATAACGTTATCGGACTGCTGGAAGATCCGAAAGCGGTGGTGAAGAAGATCAAACGCGCGATGACGGATTCCGATGAGCCGCCAGTCGTTCGCTATGATGTGAAAAATAAAGCCGGGGTATCGAACCTGCTAGATATTCTGTCTGGCGTGACGGGAAAAAGCATCCCAGAGCTGGAGCAGGAATTTAACGGCCAGATGTATGGTCACCTGAAAGGCGCGGTGGCGGATGCCGTATCCGGTATGCTGTCTGAGCTGCAAGAACGTTATCACCGTTTCCGCAACGATGAGGCTTTCCTGCAACAGGTGATGCGTGAAGGGGCTGAAAAAGCCAGCGCTCGTGCACAGGAAACGCTGAAGAAAGTCTACGACGCAGTCGGTTTTGTTTCCCGCCCGTAAGCCTTAATCACCGTCAGGAGGTACTCTCCTGACGGTTTCCCAGATACGTCTGGTTTATCCCTTCGAATCGGCTTCTTATCCCTGCGGGATAGGCGCAAACACGTCGTCTGGAATCGGGTTCTCAAACGGTGTGTGCTGTAACCTTTCCTGATGGTCGGCTTTTGCCTGAGCAATCAGTTCAGGTGTGACCAGCAGATCGATAGCCAGTGAGGCCATCGCTTTTGCCGCATATTCCATACCTTTGTGCGCTGCGCCAGTTTTCCCCTGTGCAACCAACTGCCACGAATGCGCTGGTGTACCGATCGCATAAGTGGCGCTGCGGATCTGCACGGTCGGCACCACCCAGCTAACCGTTCCCACATCGGTGGAGCCGATGAAGGCTTCATTCGGGCTATATAGCGGATAAATTCCGTCGTGCAGCGTTAAATCCGGTTGAGGTTTGACGCCGAAACGTGCGTAGGATTCAGCAATGTCTTCGGCGCTCAGCGCCGTCTGGAACATTGCTGCTACTCTACGGTCTTCATCATCGAACGCTATCGGACCGAGCGCCAGCAGATGTTCGTGCATACGCGCTTCCAGCGGCGGGTTTGCCAGCAGATTGGCATCACCGCTAATCACCTCGCTGCGGACTTCGGTTTCAGTCATTAGCGCCGCGCCTTCGGCAATTTTTTTCACGCGTTTGACCAACTGATGCAGTTCCGGCAACTGACGTGCTCTTACGAGGTAACGCACGGTCGCGTTAGCCTGTACGACGTTTGGTGCCTGGCCGCCGCTGTCGGTAATTGCGTAGTGAACGCGCGCGGAGGACGGCATATGTTCGCGCATGTAGTTCACGCCAACATTCATTAATTCAACGGCATCCAGCGCGCTGCGCCCCAAGTGTGGACTGCTGGCAGCATGAGCGGCACGGCCTTTGAAGTAAAAATTCAGTTCGTTACAGGCTAACGATACCGGGCTGTTGACGCCAGTGAAGGTCGCTGGATGCCAGCAGATGGCAATATCGACGTCATCAAACACGCCTTCCTTGACCATAAAACCTTTGGACGATCCGCCTTCTTCCGCAGGGCAGCCGTAAAAACGTACCGTTCCGGTCAGCGCGTGTTTTTGCAGGTAATCTTTCACCGCTGTCGCAGCCTGTAGTGCTGCGGTACCGAGCAGGTTATGTCCGCAGCCGTGGCCATTGCCACCATTTTCGAGCGGCTTCGGCTCGGCGACATTTGCCTGCTGGCTCAGACCCGGCAGCGCATCATATTCACCTAGAATGGCGATAATCGGCAGACCTTCACCGAATTCCCCCAGTAGCGCAGTCGGCATGTTGGCAATGCCTTTCGTCAGGCGAAAACCTTCTGCTTTCAGGACGGCTTCGTGCTGTGCTGCCGAACGATGTTCTTCGTAGTTCAGCTCTGGCGTATCCCAGATACCGTCGCTCAACGTACAGAATTGCTGCCGTTTAGCTGCAATCAGGTCGCAGATCTCTCCTACGCTCTGGTGATTGACGGCAGGCAGCGTTCCTTCATTGTGTGTTGCATTCATGCGTGGTGTGCTCGTTTGATTGCTCTGATGCATTTGCGAGGAGCGTGTCACAGCACCTTGGCGATGACACGCGATTCAACTAGAGGGTCACACTCAGAGCGGTGTGGTGTCCATACCGAACCATTTTTCACTCAGCTTCCTGATGGTGCCGTCTTGCTTGGCCTGATCGATCGCTTTGTCGAACATGGCTTTCAGCTCAGGATCGCTTTTACGCAGGCCAACGGAGGAGCCGCTGCCCAGAATGCCGCCGATGAACTGTGGCCCCGGCATCACGATGCTGTCATTGCCCGGTTTGTCCGTCGTGCTTTTTAAATAAGGTGCGGAAGCGATGACCAGATCCACACGACCAGCTTTCAGATCCAGATCGTGTTCCTGCGTGGTTTTATATTCGCGCACTTTCATAAAACCTTTCATATATTTATCTAAAAAGGCGCTAGCGATAGAAGCAGACTGCACGCCAATGGTTTTGCCTTCCAGCAGCGGTTTCAGTTTCTCAACTTCTGCCAGTGCTTTCGCTTCATCGGCGGGTTCAATAGAGAAACGCACGCCCGCGTCTGGGAAATCTTTGGCGAGCGAACTGGATTTCAGTACGGCGAAGGTCTGCCCTGACTGCGTGTACGGCTGGCTGAAATCGATCACCTCACGGCGTTTTGCCGTGGCGGACATCCCTGCAATGATCGCGTCATATTTACCCGCGTTCAGCGCAGGAATAGCGCTGGCGAACGGTTGAACCATGATCTCGCATTTTACCTGCATGTTGGTGCACAGCACTTTATACAGTTCGATCTCCATGCCATCCAGCGTGCCGTCTGGCTTGGTGAAGTTATACGGATGGTAAGCGCCTTCGGTCGCGATGCGGACGGTGGTCCATTTTTTCTCTTCCGCTGAGGCGGTGAATGAGGCGGCCAGCGTACCTGCCATACACAGCGAGCAGGCGAGCAGAGTGAGTTTTGATTTGATCATGATGGTTTTCTCCTGGAACTCTATATCGTTATATTTTGTTTATTCCCTCTGAATTTCGTGGCAGAGGTAGACGTCTGCGCACGAAATCTGCGGGGCTGTGTTTACCAACTGGCAATAAATTGCCGGAAGCGAGCCGACTGGCTGGCGGTGAAAACGTGCTCCGGCGTTCCCTGTTCTTCAATTTCCCCCTGATGGAGGAAGACGATGCGGTTAGAGACTTCGCGGGCAAAATCCATTTCGTGAGTCACGACCAGCATGGTCATTCCTTCGTCCGCTAGCGTGCGCATGACGCGCAGCACTTCACCAACCAGCTCTGGGTCGAGTGCAGAGGTTGGCTCATCAAACAGCATCACTTTAGGTTCCATCGCGAGCGCACGGGCAATCGCTGCGCGCTGTTGCTGACCACCGGACAGGTGAGCGGGATAATAGTGACGCTTATCCGCCAGTCCGACCTTCTCCAGCAACTGCTCGGCGTGTTCCACGCATTCCGCCTGTGGACGCTTTAAGACGTACACGGGTGCTTCGATGATGTTTTCCAGCACGGTCTTGTGTGACCAGAGGTTAAAGTTTTGGAATACCATGCCCAACTGGCTACGAATTCGGTCGATCTGTTTGAGATTCGATGGGCGGTTCTGCCCTTTACGGTTCGGCTTCATTTCAATCGCTTCTCCGCCGACGATAATCTCGCCCTGATCGGGAAGCTCAAGCAGGTTGCTACAGCGTAGCAGCGTCGATTTGCCTGAACCGGACGATCCCAAAATTGAGATGACTTCCCCTTGGTTGGCCTCAATCGAAATCCCTTTCAGGACGTCCAGAGAACCGAAGCTTTTATGAATGTTACGCAGGCTAATGGCGGGTGTCGTCATTGCAGATCTCCCAATTTCTTAATTTTTTTCGCTGCCGGTTGCGCACCCGGCGCACGGAGATGAGGGGTAAGCCTAAACTCCGTCCACATCAGTAGACGTGTCAGAATAAGGTTAATAAACAGATAAATAGCACCGGCGACTAGGAAGACTTCGAGCGCTCGGTAGGTTTCTGCAATGAGGCGTGCGGCGATACCGGTGATTTCCATCAGCGTGATGATAGAAGCTAATGAGGTCGATTTGACCATCGAAATCAGCTCATTGCCGTAAGCAGGGAGCGCCTGACGGATTGCCAGTGGGAAAACGATACGCTTGAAAATCATGAATGACGGCATGCCGCAGGCGCGTGCAGATTCGATCTGGCCTACGGGAACGGACTGCAATCCGCCACGGATAATTTCACTGGCATAGGCACCGGTACACAGGCTGAGCGACAGCAGGGCGCACCAGTGGGGTTCCCGCAGGAACGGCCAAAATATGCTTTCCCGAACCCAGGGGAATTGCCCAAGCCCGTAGTAAATCAGGAACAGCTGCACCAGCAGCGGTGTGCCGCGGAAAAACAACACGTAGGTTCGTGCAATAGAGCGCAGCACGGCAAAGGATGACAACTGCATCAGTGCTAAGCCCAGCGCCAGAAAGAAGCCCAGAAAAACAGAGCTGACTGCCAGCTGTAGGGTCAGCGGGATGCCGGGGATAATCTCCAGAAACGTCTCGTACAGAAAAGGAAAATCCATCAGCGTTTCACACCCCGGGAATAATGAGATTCAGCATGGCGCATAATCCAGCCGGAACAGATTGAGATAAGCAGGTACAGCAGTGCGGCTGCCATGAAGAAATCAAACGGTTTACCGGTAGAACCGGCGCCGGTTTGCGACTGCGTCATCAGCTCTGCGACGCCGGTAACGGAAACCAGCGCAGAGGTTTTCAGCACCAACTGCCACACGTTGCCGAGTGGGGGGATCGCGTGGCGTAGCAGGAGCGGTATGATGATGCGGCGCAGGCGCAATAGCGTTGGCATACCGCAGGCTTTGGCTGCCTCAATTTCCCCTTTGGAAACGGCGTAGAAGGCACCGCGGTAGACTTCCGTCTGCTGTGCACCGGAGGAAATACCGACGGCTAATACCCCAGCGAGGAAGCCCGGAAAGCCAAAGAACTCATTGCTGCCAAACAGTTTGGCGAGCAGGGTTAACGCAGAGCTGCCGCCGAAATAAAGCAGGTAGATGATGAGTAGGTCGGGAACGCCACGGATGAGCGTCGTGTAACCATCTGCCAGATAGCGCACGGGGCGATTGCCGCAAATTTTGGACCAGGCACCGATCGTGCCGATCGCAGCCCCCAGCAGGAAGCCGCAGATCGCCAGCGCGAGCGTCATTCCTGCCCCAATCAGTAATAATTTTCCCCAGCCGTGTTCACCAAAACTGATGAGCTGCCAGAAACTAATGTTTTCCACAAGTGACTCCAAACTGCCTGTTTTTGGCAAATTTTATTCTTAGCAAATAGTGTTCTTAGCAAGTTTTGTTAGTAGTAAAAAATGGCTCCGTTACACAGAACTGTGTTTGTGATGAGAGGGCTACACACTCTGTTCAGGAACGAGAGCAGCAATGCGTAATGGTACTGACTCGATGATGTACTCATTCTATGGAGTACGAATTCGATGAAACACGATGGTTTGACGATGAAATCCGTTCGGTGAGAACGATTCAGAAGTCGTGCCGCGAATCTATTAGAAAGCTAAGCAATACTCGGGCCACGTTTCACATGAATGATAATTGATTATTTATTCACATAGTCTGCTTATTAATGAGTTTTGTTTTAGTCAAAATAAGACAGATGTGGCCTGTGGTAAAGCATTAAAGTGACATTTTGTAAGGGAGCATGTTCAAAATAGTGCATTGTTATGCTGTTTGGTGGGGCGTTGCATTATGATGGTGCAATAACCGCTATCCAGCAGGACGGATAGCGGGTGAATAGGGGGGTGAGGAGAGGATTATGCTGTCTGGTCAGAGAACCAGCTTAATTTTTCCCGTAGCCCGACAACGTTACCGATGATGATCAAACTCGGGCTGCTGGCCTGTTGGGCTAATTCACTCAACTGTGAAAGCTGTCCACTCAGAACGCGCTGTTTGGTCGAGGTGCCGTTTTCGATAATGGCGACAGGCACCGTTTCCGGTAGTTGTTGCTCAATGAGCTTACTTTGAATGTGCTCAGCCTGCTGAAGCCCCATGTAAAACACCAGCGTTTGTTTTTCCGCAGCGAGGCTGGACCAGTCCAGATCGGTGTCGTGCTTGACGTGCCCGGTAATCAGCCTGACGCCCTGCGAGTGATCGCGGTGGGTGAGTGGGATACCGCTATAGGCTGAGCAGCCTGACGCAGCGGTAATGCCGGGAACGACAGAGAACGGCACGCCCGCTTGTTGCAGGTACTCCAATTCTTCAGCACCACGGCCGAAAATAAACGGGTCGCCGCCTTTCAGCCTGACGACCCGATGGCCAGCGCGTGCCTTTTCTTCCAGCAACTGATTGATTTGATCTTGAGGAACGCAGTGATAGCCAGACGTTTTGCCGACGAAGATGCGCTCGGCATCACGGCGTGACAGATTAAGGATCTCTTTCGATACCAGCCGATCGTAAACCACGATATCAGCCTTCTGTAGATGCTGTAAGCCTTTCAACGTCAGTAACCCGGCGTCACCCGGTCCTGCACCGACCAAGGTGACTTCACCCCGGTCATCCAGTGGGGCGGAGAACAGCAGTTCCGTCAGTTGTTGAACGCGTTCGCTGTCTTCGCTGTCCAGCGCCTGTGCTAGCCTATCGTGTACAAAGAGTTTTTCCCAGAAACGACGGCGCGCACTCATCTTGCAGAAGCGGTTTTTTACCCGACTGCGCAATTCGCCTGCGAATGCTGCCAGTTTACCGAGGTTTTGCGGCAGAATACTTTCCAGTTTTTCCCGTAGTAGCCGAGCTAATACCGGCGCAGCGCCGCCAGAAGATACGGCAACCATCAGCGGTGAACGGTCGATGATTGACGGCATAATGAAGCTGGCACGTTCTGGTGAATCGACCACATTGCAAAAAATCCGGCGTTCGCTGGCGCTGGCATAGACGTGATTGTTGACGTCCTGATCGTCTGTGGCGGCAATCACCAGCCACACCTCGTCCAGTAACGTAGGGTCGAAGGTGCCACGTACCAGCGTTACTTGAGCATCCTGCTCCCATGCCTGAAATTGCTCGTTAAAATCGAGCGCATTGACGGTAATCACTGCGCCAGCATCCAACAATAGCCGGGCTTTGCGCTCGGCTATTTCACCGCCTCCTACCAACAGACAAGGTTTATTGTGTAGCTGACAGAATATTGGCAGGTAATCCATGTAACGCCTCTTGAAGACTCAGATTGTGGTGTGCCCTGTGGTCCAGGGCACCGGCCTACGGTAATGGTTGGCTATTATCAACCGCTACGTCACTGTTTGCGATGGATATTTGCACATTACCGTTGGTTACCTGAGTATCATAAGCGGCAACAGAATAGGCATCATCTTCCAGACAGAAACCGTCATTAAGGCGGAAATGCTGTTTTTTCAATGGGCTTGCTACCCAAAGTTCGTCCTGATGTTCACCCACTATCCCGCGACTTAACACACTTGCTTGGGCGAATGGATCGATATTGCTGATGGCGTAAACCTGCTCATCGTTACGTGGCCGGAACACGGCGATCTGCTGCTGCTCAACCAGAGCACAAACACCGGTGCCGGGTAGGATGTCGTCTAACTTACATACGGTAGTCCACTGGCTCATGCGTTTTCCCCTTCCAGCTCGCTATTTTTTTCCTGATTAATTTGTTTCACCGGAATACGCTCAGCAGGGCGCGCCGGACGGTGTTGTTGACGTTCACCCACCATTTGTACGTTCGGGTCACGTTCTGGGCTGTTAATAAAGTGGGCAAAGCGTTTCTGTGCTTCCGGAGATTCCAGTGTGGCCTGCCATTCACAGACGTAGCCTGCCCGCAGGTGTGTGATATCAGCTTCAAGCTGATCGTTAATTCCCAGTTTGTCTTTCACAATCACATTGCGCAGGTAGTCGATACCGCCTTCGAGATTATCCAGCCAGACTGAAGTACGCTGGAGCTTATCGGCCGTGCGGATGTAGAACATCATGAAGCGATCCAGATAGCGGACTAAGGTCTCGCGGTCCAGATCGGCTTCCAGCAGGTCAGCGTGGCGCGGTTTCATCCCGCCGTTGCCACATACATAGAGGTTCCAGCCTTTTTCGGTGGCGATGATCCCCACATCTTTACCTTGTGCTTCTGCACATTCTCGCGTGCAGCCGGAGACGCCAAATTTCATTTTGTGCGGGGTGCGGATGCCTTTGTAACGGTTTTCCAGCTCGACGCCAAACCCTACGCTGTCGCCGACGCCAAAACGGCACCAGGTGCTGCCGACACAGGTTTTTGCCATACGCAGCGCTTTGGCGTAGGCGTGGCCTGTTTCAAACCCAGCTTCGATGAGCTGAGCCCACACGTCAGGCAGGTCGTCTTTTTGTACGCCAAATAGCGCCATGCGCTGAGAACCGGTCATCTTGGTGTACAGGTTATATTGCTTCGCGATGCGGCCAATAGCGATCAGACCATCCGGTGTGATCTCTCCGCCAGCAGAACGTGGAATGACGGAATAGGTGCCGTCTTTCTGGATATTACCGAGGAAGTTATCGTTGGAATCCTGCAGCGGCGTGTGCTGTGGTTTGAGCACGTATTCGTTCCAGCAGGAAGCCAGCAGAGAGGCCACAGTCGGCTTACAGACCTCACAGCCGTACCCTGAACCATGTTTCTCCAGCAGTTGATCGAACGTTTTGATTTTTTCGATTTGGATCAGGTGGTATAGCTCCTGGCGCGAATAGGCAAAGTGTTCGCACAGGTGATTATTGACTTCAATCCCTTGCTTGCTGAGTTCCGAGTTCAACACCTGCGTAAGCAGTGGAATACAGCCGCCGCAGCCCGTACCGGCTTTGGTGGTTTCCTTAAGCGCCGCGACGGTATGACAGCCGCCGTTAATCGCTTTGATGATGTCGCCTTTGGTCACGTCGAAGCAGGAGCAGATTTGCGCGCTTTCCGGCAGTGCATCGACACCCAGCGTCGGTTTTGCGCTGCCAGCCGTTGCAGGAAGAATCAGCGCTTCCGGGGAATCTGGCAGCGGGATCTTGTTCAGCATGAATTGCAGCAGGTTACCGTAATCCCGCGTGTCGCCGACCAGTACGGCACCCAGCAGTGTTTTATTGTCAGCGCTGACAATCAGACGCTTGTAGGTTTCTTTGTTTTCATCCAGCCACATGTAGCTGCGTGCGCCCGGTGTATGGCCGTGTGCATCGCCAATCCCACCGACATCGACACCCATCAGTTTGAGCTTGGCACTCATATCGGCGCCTTGGAAGCGGTTCTCATGCCCTAACAGGTGGTCGACGGTAACCTGTGCCATTTTGTAGCCGGGCGCAACCAGACCAAACGGTCTGCCCTGCCAGGCGGCACATTCGCCGATGGCGTAGACGTCAGGGTCGGAAGTTTGACACCAGTCGTTAATGGCGATACCGCCGCGTGGGCCAATTTCCAGCGCACACTGGCGTGCCAGTTTGTCCTGCGCACGGATGCCGGTAGAGAACACGATAAAGTCGACTTCCAGCGTGCTGCCGTCGGCAAACACCATCGTTTTGCGGCTTTCCAGGCCAGAGTGTTGAATGGCCTGCGTATTCTTGCCGGTATGCACACGCACACCCATGTTTTCGATCTTGCGTTGCAGCAGGGTGCCACCCTGTGCATCCAACTGCTCGGCCATGAGCACAGGGGCGAACTCAATGACGTGTGTTTCCACACCAAGGTGTTTCAGCGCGCCAGCCGCTTCCAAACCTAATAGACCCCCACCGATTACCGCACCGCGTTTGCTACGGCGGGCGCAGTTTTCGATGGCATTCAGGTCTTCAATGGTGCGGTAGACAAAACAGTCTTGCCCGTTTGATCCTTTGATTGCAGGGATCCACGGATAGGAGCCGGTTGCCATGATGAGCTTGTCGTAATACACAGTACGGCCGGAATTGGAGTGAATGGCTTTTTCACTGCGGTTGATGGTGATGGCGCGTTCACCGAGCAGGACTTTAACGCCATTTTTTTCGTAATAGCCTTCGCGTACCAAAGAAAGCTCTTCTACCGTGTGGTGAGCGAAGTAGGAAGAGAGGTGGACACGATCGTAGGCGACGCGGGGTTCTTCACAAAAAACGGTAATTTCGTAGGTGGACGTTGGGGCCTTATCCAGCAACTCTTCGATAAAACGGTGGCCAACCATCCCGTTACCGATAACAGCGAGTCTGACTTTGTTCATTTTTGCCTCAAAATTGCTTCTTCTGAGGTTACCTTATCGCGCTACAAAGGCCGCTTATTGATGTATATCAAGTTGTCTTTTATATACTTCTTTGTGGGTATGTTAATGATTTTACTTACTTTTTATTAAGTGTTGGTTTTTATTGAAGTTTTAGGGGGTGGAAAAAATGAGATCTATAGCACGCTTTTGGTCACAAGCCGACTGATTAGCGGCCAATCCGCTATCAGGGTAATCGTCCCCCTTATCAATCATTCACGTTTCTGAAGGCGTAAAAATAAAACTAAGGGATTATCCGCTTGTTTAATAAGGGTATGAAATTTTCAGGTGATAGTGCTCACAGTTTTATGTGCAAATGCACAGTTATCCGCGACATAATTTCTTCATATGAAAGAAATTGCCTAATGACTAACGGTGTAACAACCTTAATAATTGAAAATAAAACAGCATTTTTTTTTAATTAGCACGCTATTTCTTTTATGTGACACGGATCGACTTATAAGGTCGAACCAGAAAATAGCGGTGTTTTTTTATCGACAAGGCCAACACAGTTAGTGGAGTTATTCTTTAATTATTTATACGGCTTACATTCGCAAATCTTGTACATGAGTTGTGTTAAACATCAAGGCAGGTAACAACGTGAAAATAGAATCAATTGATGTCACCGTCTTTACTTATCCCACACGCCGGGTTTCCGACAGTGCGGGTCATTCACACCCGGGACCTGAAAATCAGGCCAAGATGGCGCTATTAACCATCACGGCAGATGACGGCCAAAAAGGTTACGCTTTCGCTCCGCCGGAAGTGATTCGTCCCCATATCGTTAATGCTTTTTTCCGTAAAGTGCTGATTGGGCAGAATCCGTTCGACCGCGAGCGTCTCTGGCAGGATCTGGTGCATTGGCAACGCGGCAGCGCCAACCAACTGACCGATCGCGCGTTGTCGATTGTGGAATCCGCACTGTGGGATTTGCAAGGCCGCGTGCTGAACATGCCGGTGCATAAGCTGCTTGGCGGCTACCGTGAAAAAGTCCCTGCTTACGGTAGTACCATGTGTGGTGATGAGCTGGAAGGCGGTTTATCCACGCCAGAGGAATTTGGTCAGTTTGCAGAAAAGCTGGTGCAGCGTGGCTACAAAGCCATCAAATTACATACCTGGATGCCGCCTGTCTCGTTTGCTCCTAGCCCTAAGATTGATGTGAAAGCCTGTGCAGCGGTGCGTGAAGCGGTCGGTCCGGATGTCTGCCTGATGCTGGATGGCTACCACTGGTATAGCCGCAGCGATGCGCTATATATCGGCCGTGAACTGCAAAAGCTCGATTTCACCTGGTTTGAAGAGCCGATGGAAGAACAGAGCATGGCGTCCTACAGTTGGCTGACCAAGAGCCTGGATATCGATGTCATCGGGCCGGAAAGCCTGTCGGGTAAATATTTCAGCCGTGCTGACTGGGTTAAAGAAGGCGCATGCGACATTTTACGCGCGGGCGTGCAAGGCGTCGGTGGTCTCTGGCCGTGTATGAAGGTTGCCAGTCTGGCGGAATCTTTCGGTATGGACTGCGAAATTCACGGTAACGGCGCGCCAAACCTCAACGTCGTGGGGGCAATTAAAAACTGCCGCTGGTATGAACGCGGATTGCTGCATCCTTTCCTCGACTACGATGAGCCTGCTGCTTACCTGAATTCGATTGTCGACCCGATGGATGACGAGGGCTTTGTGCATCTGCCGCAACGTCCGGGGCTGGGAGAAGATATTAATTTTGATTGGATTGAGGAGCATACCCTAAGCAAAGAATAGTTTTTCTGTATGAATAGTTTTTTGTTCGATCTGAAAGATAGTCTTACCTAAAAAATAAAAAGTTGTCGTCTTCCATGCTCCCACACCTTGGAGAATAATGATGAAAGCACGAGCAATACTCCGTACCCTGCTGTTAGGTTCACTCTGCATGGCCGCTACACCGGCCATTCTATCGGCAAAAACCCCTGACGATCAGCTGATCGTGGGGATGAACATGAACAACATGCTCTCACTCGACCCGGCCGCCATGACCGGTAACGAAGTGGTGGGTATTATCGTCAACCTCTATGACTCGCTGGTGGTGCTTGATCCGGCCAACCTGAGTAACATCCTGCCTTCTCTGGCGAAAAGCTGGAGCGTCAATGAGGCGGGCAATGTCATTACCTTCAATCTGGTAGACAACGCCAAATTCCATTCCGGTAACCCCGTGACGGCGCAAGATTTTGCCTGGTCGATGAAACGTCTGCTTAGCCTCAACATGGCTCAGGCCACGACGTGGAAGTCCTACGGTTTCACTGCGGAAAACGTGGAGAAAATGATCCGCGCCAAAGACGCTCACACCGTTGAAATCGAACTGCCTAAACCGAACGACCCCAAACTGGTGATCTATTCGCTGGCGACGTTGGGTAGCGGCTCGGTGCTGGACAGCAAAACGGTTATGCAACATGAGAAAAACGGTGACTGGGGTAACGGTTGGCTGACTACCAATGAAGCCGGTTCTGGCCCGTTCAAGCTGGATGTGTGGCAGGCGAAAGACGTGCTGCGCATCAGCAAGGTTGAGAATAACTGGCAGGGCGACGCGAAAATGCGGCGCGTGATTTTCCGCCACATGACCGAATCACAGGCGCTGCGTCTGATGATTGAAAAAGGCGACATTGACGTGGCCTCTGGGATGTCGGTGCCGGATATCAATGCGTTGAAACAAGACAAGGACGTTGTAGTTGATGAGGTGAAAAAAGGCACGTTGTACTACGTTGCAATGAGCCTGAAAAATGAATACTTCGCTAAACCGAAGGTGCGCGAAGCGGTTCGTTATCTGATTGATTACGATGGCGTCAACAAGACGGTGATGCCCGGCTACGGCTTCTATCATCAGCGCCCCATCCAAAAAGGGATGGATGCGACGCTGCCGGACCCTGGCTACAAGCTGGACGTGCCACGCGCTAAGGCACTGCTGGCCGAAGCAGGTTATCCAAATGGATTTGAAACCACGCTACGTGTTCTTTCCGATCAGCCGTTCCTGAATCTGGCGACGTCGGTACAGTCCACGTTGGCACAGGCGGGCATCAAAGCCAAAATCATCTCCGGCACCGGTAATCAGGTTTACGGCGCGATGCGCGATCGTAACTTCGATATGCTGGTCGGCCGCGGTGGTGGCGGTGTCGATCCGCATCCTCACTCCAGTCTGCGTTCTGTTGTCTATAACCCCGATAACAGCGACGAAGCCAAACTGACCAACTTCCAAGGCTGGCGCACCTCTTTCTACGACAAGCCCTTGAACGACATGATCGATCAGGCGCTGTTGGAGAAAGATCCTCAGAAACAAAAGCAGATGTATATCAACGTACAGAATCGCTATGAAGAGCTGTTCCCGGCCATTATTCCGGTGTCGCAGATGATCGATTCTGTGGTGTTGCGTAAGGACGTGAAAGGCTATGTGCCGCATCCGTCTTCCACGACGCATCTGCGCGAGGTCTATAAGCAGCGCTAGTGTCCACACGTTAAATCGGATGATTAGCCGACACGTTCCTGGCTAATCATCCCGATCAGATACGCTAAAAAGAGATGACCGCGTGGGTGGTGATTTGCTGTCGCCGCTAACCGGGATATCAGGAGAAAGAACATGGTTTTCTCTGATTGGATCAAGCCGGGTGGAGTACTGCGTCGTTTGGCAAAACGTCTGTTTCAGGTCGTCGTCACGCTGTTCGGGTTATTAATCCTGACCTTCGTGATCGGCCGCGTGATGCCAATCGATCCAGTCCTGGCTATTGTCGGGCAGGATGCTGACCAAAGTACCTATCAACAGGTTTACCAACAACTGGGGTTGGATAAGCCGCTGTATATCCAGTTCTTTATTTACTTCAATTCACTGATGCATGGGGACTTGGGCAATGCGCTCCTGACTGGGCGACCGGTTATGGATGACATTATCCGGGTTTTCCCTGCCACCATCGAGCTTGCCACCATGGCCATTATCGTGGGTGCGGGTTTGGGTGTACCGCTAGGCGTGCTGGCTGCGGCGCGACGTGGTAAGTGGGCGGATTATGTGGTGCGTTTTATCAGTCTGGCCGGTTATTCGACGCCGATCTTCTGGGTCGGGATGATGGGGCTGCTGGTGTTCTATGCCTGGCTGAATTGGGTCGGCGGTGCTGGGCGGGTTGATATGGCCTACGACGGTCTGGTGGAGAACCGTACCGGCCTGCTGCTACTGGATTCATTACTGGCAGGCGAGTGGGATGTGTTCCGCAGCGCGCTGAACCATCTGGTGCTGCCAGCGACGATCCTCGGTTTCCATTCGTTGGCCTATATTAGCCGTATGACGCGCAGCTTCATGCTGGCGCAGCTTTCGCAGGAATACATCATTACTGCGCGAGTAAAAGGGCTGTCTGAGTTCCGTGTTGTCTGGGCGCACGCGTTTCGCAATATTCTGGTTCAGCTTTTGACGGTGGTGGCGCTGGCGTATGGCTCACTGCTGGAAGGTGCGGTACTGATCGAAACAGTCTTCTCGTGGCCAGGTTTTGGTTCCTATCTGACGGGCAGCCTGCTGCTGGGGGATATGAACGCGGTGATGGGGTGTGTGCTGCTGGTGGGGTTGATCTTCGTGACGCTTAACCTGCTGTCGGACATGTTGTATCAAATCTTTGATCCGAGGACGAACGCATGAATATTTCCACTGAGCCGCCGGTCAGCCGTGAGTCGGTAATGCGGACATCGCCGGAAAAACGCGTGAGTCGTCTGCGGCTACGCGGGGCGCGAATCGGCGGGTTTCTCTTGACGATGATGCGCAATCCACTGACCGCGATTGGTTCTGCGATTGTGCTGATGTTGGTGCTGGTTGCCATCTTCGCGCCGTGGATCGCCACGCACGATCCGCTGGTACAGGATTTGGCCAATGCGCTACAGGCACCGAGTGCGGCACATTACTTTGGCACTGATGAGTTTGGGCGCGATGTGTTTAGTCGTCTGGTCTACGGTTCGCGCATCACGCTGTATATCGTTGCGCTGGTGTCGGTCACCGTTGGGCCAATAGGGCTGGCACTGGGCGTGATTTCTGGGTATTACGGCGGTATCGTCGATACCATCCTGATGCGTATCACCGATATTTTCATCTCTTTCCCCAGCCTGGTATTAGCACTGGCGTTCGTGGCGGCACTCGGTCCCGGTCTGGATCATGTGGTGATCGCGATTACGCTGACGGCCTGGCCGCCGATTGCGCGTCTGGCAAGGGCGGAGACGCTGTCGCTGCGCCATGCGGATTTTGTTTCTGCCGTGAAGCTGCAAGGGGCATCGTCTGTCCGCATCCTGCTACACCACATTGTACCGCTGTGTCTGCCGTCGGTGATTATTCGTATCACCATGAATATGGCGGGCATCATTCTGACAGCGGCTGGTCTGGGTTTTCTGGGGTTGGGGGCACAGCCGCCCGATCCTGAATGGGGCGCGATGATCTCTGCGGGTCGTCGTTACATGATGGAGTGCTGGTGGTTAGTAACTATTCCGGGGCTGGCGATTTTGATTAACAGCCTGGCGTTCAACTTCCTTGGAGACGGCCTACGTGACATCCTCGATCCCAGAACTGAATAAGTCTTCTCAACGTGCGCCGGAAAGCTCGCCCCTGATGGAAGTGGAAAATCTGCGGGTAGGCTTCGTGAACCGTGGTGCCGTGACCGATGCCGTGCGCGGTGTCTCCTTCACGCTTGGCTGTGAAAAGCTGGCGATCGTCGGCGAATCCGGCTCCGGTAAATCGACGGTTGGCCGTGCGCTATTGCAACTGCATCCGCACAGCGCGCGGATTACAGCGGACAAACTGCGCTTCGGTGATACCGATCTGCTGAAAGCGGATGAGGCGCGGATGCGTCAGATTCGCGGCAAGCGCATATCCATGATTATGCAGGACCCTAAATATTCGCTGAACCCGGTGGTTTGCGTTGGCGATCAGATTGCTGAAGCCTATCTGGCGCACCATAAGGTGTCGCACCGCGAGGCGAAGGGAAAGGTCATGGCTATGCTGGACGTGGTGCGTATTCGTCAGCCAGAGCGTGTCTACCATCTCTATCCCCACGAGATTTCGGGCGGGCAGGGGCAGCGCATCATGATTGCGATGATGCTGATTACCGAACCCGAAATTGTGATTGCCGATGAACCGACCTCCGCACTGGATGTGTCTGTGCGCTTGCAGGTACTGGCGATGCTGGACGATCTGGTCAGCGAACGCGGTCTAGGGCTGATTTTCATCAGCCACGATATCAATCTGGTACGCAGTTTCTGCGATCGGGTGCTGGTGATGTATGCCGGGCGCGTCGTGGAGTCGATAGCTGCCGCCGATCTGGACAACGCACAACATCCGTACACGCGTGGGTTGCTGAATTCGCTGCCGGATATCGACCATCGACGCCCGCGTTTGCCGGTGATGAATCGCGATCCAGCCTGGATCAATGGATAAAGGGGATAATCATGGCAACTGAAGCAATGAGTCAGCGCAAGCCGATGATCGAAGTGAGTAACCTGAATCTCTCTTTCGGGCAGGGCAGCACGGCGAATCAGGTGTTGTACGACGTGAACCTCACGGTCAATGATGGCGATATCTTTGGTCTGGTGGGGGAATCGGGTTCAGGAAAAACGACGGTGCTGAAGTGTCTGGCCGGATTGTTTAATCATTGGGAAGGCACGCTGCACATTGACGGGCAGAAACTGGCGCACCGGATCGATCGGGCACGCTGTCGTCGGGTGCAGATGGTGTTCCAGGATCCGTATGGGTCGTTGCACCCCCGCCATACGGTGGAAGCGATTCTGGAAGAGCCACTGTCGATCCACCGCTTTGATGACCGTGACGATCGCATCGATACCTTGCTGGAGAAGGTCGGGCTGGGAACGAACTTCCGTCGCCGCTATCCGCATCAGCTATCGGGCGGGCAGCGCCAGCGCGTGGCGATTGCCCGGGCGCTGATTCTGGAGCCGAGAGTGCTGCTGCTGGATGAGCCAACCTCGGCGCTGGACGTGTCGGTGCAGGCGGAGATCCTCAATCTGCTGACGGAGTTGCACCAGCAGGAAAAGCTGACTTACCTGATGGTGACGCACGATTTGGGCGTGATTTCCCACTTGTGTCATAAAGTGGCGGTGATGCAATACGGTAAGATACTGGAAACGCTGGAGACCGACGATCTGACCAGCGATGTGCCGAAGGATGCTTACACCTCGATGCTGGTGGATGCCAGCCGTCAGTACAGCCGCGATCTGGCGGTGCGTTCGGAGCGCATGGGATAGATGCGTATTGTCTAGGTACGCTGCGCGATAATCATCGTTATGAGGGCCGAGTCATCGGCCCTTTTTTATCTTTCACGCAGGTTTTCGTTCACAGTTGGTTACGAACAGACTTTTATACGTAAAAAAAGGTAAATGGGTGGCGTTGAAGAGTGCGGATACTTACAATCATTACGCTTTCTGTAGTCGGCCTCTTCAAAAAGGAATTCTCATGTTCAAACGTACTCTGGTTGCGGCAGCAGCCCTTATTTCACTGACGGCATTTTCCCCCGCCTTTGCGGCTTCCAGCACTACTCATGTGCTGTTGACGACGTCTGCAGGCAATATCGAACTGTCTTTAGATAATCAAAAGGCACCGGTTTCGGTAAAAAATTTCGTCGAGTACGTTAACAACGGTTTTTATAATGGGACAACATTTCACCGTGTGATCCCAGGCTTTATGGTGCAGGGTGGCGGCTTTTCTGGCGAAATGAACCAGAAAGCGCCAAATGCGCCGATCAAGAATGAAGCCGATAACGGTTTACGTAATCAGCGCGGCACCATCGCGATGGCGCGAACTGCTGACAAAGACAGCGCGACTAGCCAGTTCTTTATCAACATCGCGGATAACGCTTTCCTCGACCATGGCCAGCGTGATTTTGGTTACGCTGTGTTCGGTAAAGTGGTGAAGGGCATGGAAGTCGTGGATAAGATTTCACAAGTGCCAACGAAGAATGTTGGGCCTTACCAGAATGTGCCGACTACGCCGATCGTGATTCAGTCAGCGAAAGTGCTGCCTTGATGGGTGAGATAGGGAAGTAAGACACTGAGAATATGAAAAAGGCCACGAGAGTGGCCTTTTTCGATCTTAACGTCTCTGCTAGCACGTTACTCCAGAGCTTTTGCCATCTGCTGTAGCCAGGCATCTACGCCAGTACTTGGCACGCTAAGTTTGCGGTAAGTTGCCGTTGCTACGGGGTAGCCGCCAACGTCTTCCTGGCTGTTTACGAAGCTACCTTTCCGCTGTTTAACATTGTCCACGATACGCTTATCGACAGCATCACGATCTTTGGGACGTGCGCCTGCGCTTTGTAGTACCTGATTGGTGACTGAGCTGGCCGGTGAGGCCGTTAAGCCCGCAGGCCAAATAGGGGATACTTTGAGTAAAGTAATCCCGCTGCCTGACGTTTGCGGCGCAGTTTTTCCGTTGGCATCATACGCGAGGTTATCTGACATCCAGACATCGCCAGAGCTGTTGCTTCCTACCAGCCCTAAACCTGCTTTGGTATTTGCGCCGTAGTGCATGACGTTACCCGCAACGGAGACTCGTGGGCTGGCGGGCATAGTTTTCCCTTCCCACTCTCCTTTTACCCCACCAACGCGAAGGCCCCAGATGCCGGGATTGTAGATCAGGTTATTGACCATGACGCCCGTTGAGCCCGCTTTGAACCAGGCGTTGCGCTCGTTGTTGTGTGCATACAGGCTGCCCACGATCGCCACGTCAGTCACGTTATCGTGAACCAGCGTCCCCATCGAGTGAATGCCTTTGGTGTGGGCGGAATCGTATAAGCCTTCTGCAACGATATTATTCGAGAGCGTGATACGGTGTGCGGTGCTCTGTGGGCCGTCATAGCGTGGGCCGGATATCGATAGGTTTTCGTCTGTACCCCAGGCGAAACTTGAGTGGTCGATGACAACGTTGTAGGCATTTGCGCCGTTGATTGAAACATCGCGTTCAAAGCCACTTTTCTTACCCGTACCTGCATCGCCGATACGAAAACGAATATGCTGCATGAGTACGTCATGGGTGCTAATCCCCATCCCGCCGCGAATAATGGTGATGCCGGGAGAAGGTGCGGTCTGACCCGCGATAGTGACAAACGGTTCCGTTAGCCGGAGGTCACTTTTGTTTAAGTCGATAATACCGCCAGCCTCGAAAACGATAATGCGCGGCCCTTTGGCGGCCAGTGCTTCCCTGAGTGAACCAACCCCGGAAGACGCCAGCGTCGTGACGCGAATAATGCGTCCGCCACTGCCTGCCGTGGTATCCGTCCCGAATCCTTTCAACTCTGGTGCTGCCGGTGTGGCTGCGCTCGCCATCGGTATGCCGACACTGAATGTGAGGCTGGTGCTGAACAGTGCGGCGAACAAAAGAGTACGTTTCATTTCATTTCCTTGAATATTAACGATAAAAATGAGCGAGCCCTTAGGGCTCGCTCAAGTGCGGCCCGAACGATAAATCGACGGGCGTTAAGCTCGTTTGCAGACTCCTGTTAGCACAGGACAATGAGGGTAGGAGCCTGAAGTCCGCTTATTTACACTTTACACTTCGCGGCTAGTTGCAATTTGCTGCTGTCAGCACCGCAAGGTTTTTGTTCACGCCAGCATAGTTCACCAGCTTGTCCTTCACGCACTGTGCCGAAACCGGAGAGTAGCTGTAAGAAACAGAAGGGAACGTGCCGGTGCTTTTCCAGTCTTCAGCATTCACGTAGGGCTTGGTATCTTTGTCCCAGATGATGTTGTATTTCGCGAAATCGGCTGGGCTCATCACGTTGTTATTACGCAGATCCCAGGTACCGAAGTTGGAACCGTCGTAACGTGAGGTCACCGGGTTTTTGGCATTTTCGAACCAGTTACGTTCGATCAGCGCAATCCCTTTCTGGCGCACGTTCAGGCCAGAGCTGGTGATGTTGGTATACAGGTTGTTGTAAGCGTGAACCTTGCCGCCACGTTGCAGTGGGAGGCGAGCGTTAACGTCATCGTAAATATTGTGATGGTAAGTCAGATCACGACCCGTATCGCTGCTGCTGAAGCCGCTCAGTCCTACCTTTTTGATGCCGTGAATGTAGTTGTACGACACGGTCACGTTGGTAGACGCTTTCTTGATATCAATTGCGGATTCGAATGTGGTGTCACCGTCTTTTGTACCTTTACACTCAAAGTTCTTGGCAAAGATCTCGTTGTGGTCAATCCAGACGTTTGGCGTGTTATCGATACGAATTGCATCACCGTCCTGCGCACCGCCCGGCATGTAACCAAAACGCATATTACGGATGACGATATCGGATGATTTCGTCAGCCAGATCCCGAAGTTGGCGGAAGAACCATTGGTACCGATGATAGTGATCCCTTTGGTGAACTCTTTGATTTCCACACCGCGAGCGTCTTTACTCCATTGACCACAGATATCATTCTCAGCAGCTTTGATCAGCGCATCTTCATTACCGTTATAGGTGATGACGAGCGGGTAAGCGCCACCTTTGACTTTCTTACCTTTAGCGTCCAGTTTCGCCGCTTCGATAATATCAATGATATCTTGCATGGAACGCGCTGTTTTGTTTACGGCACCGGCAACGTTACCGCCGTCAGTGGTAGCATAACCCCCCGTATTTGCCGCCATCGTCGGTTGGGCTGCAAGCAATAACAGCCCAGCGGCTGCAGAAGGCAGTAGATATTTCATTTGGGTACTCTCCTTGGAATAGAATTTTTGTTTGGGTATTTATGCTCCACATAACCCAGATTATATTATTGCGGTGTTTCAATAAAAATGAAAATTAGGTTTATTGAAACACTGGCTAAGTGTTACCACAAAAATAAAATAACTCAATATTTAGATATTAAATCTATCGATTGAATAACATAGGGATGTGTTGATGATTAATAAGTGTCTATTTTAAATGACAATATTGTTTTCATTTTTTCTAAAATTAGGGTATTTATGGTTTTTATTAAAAACGAAATTATATTTCGTTTTATTATTTTTTGATAGGGGCGATTTGATAGAAACGATCTCCGTGAGTAATATCAGCGAATAGGGTTGCCTAATTGAGATGATGGTATCAGAAAATACTTGATGTCGATCAAGTTATTAATTAATCCCGTGTTGGTGAGTTATTATTTAGGCTGTATACCCTAATCCTTAACTAATGAATGGTTTATTTATTGGTTAAACTATCAATTAACTAATTTAATAATTAGTTTGATCGTTAATTCATTGCTTATTTTTAGGCGTGTATTTCAATATTCACGCGTAGGTTTTCATAAAAAATGAGCGAGCGCTTAGCGCTCGCTCGGACAGAACAATGACTCAGAGTGAAAAGTCGCTGTTGTGGAAAATTCAGGCTTATTCCTTCCTGCCATTCATTGGGGAAAGGAAGCCTGACCGCATTTATTTGCAGTTAGCTGCTGTCAGTACTGCCAGGTTTTTACCTACGCCAGCATAGTTTGCCAGTTTATCCTTCACACACTGTGCCGAAACTGGCGTGTATTTGTAAGAGATGGAAGGGAATTTTCCGGTACTTTTCCAATCATCAGCATTGACGTGAGGTGTGGAAGGGCGACCCCAGGTAATGTTGTATTTGGAGAAGTCTGCCGGTTTGGTGATGTTGTTGTTACGCAACTCCCAGGTACCAAAGTTGGAGCTGTCGTTACGTGCTGTCACCGGGTTCAGTGCATTTTCGAACCAGTTACTTTCGATTAGCGCGATCCCTTTCTGGCGAACGTTAAAGCCAGAGCCAGTGATGCCGTCATACAGGTTGTTGTAGGCATGAACCAGACCACCACGCTGCAGCGGCAGGCGTGAATTAACATCGCGATAGATATTGTGATGGTAAGTCAGGTTACGACCTGTGTCCGTATTGCTTGCGCCGCTTAGACCGACTTTCTTGATGCCATGAATGTAGTTGTAGGATACCGTGACGTTAGTTGAGCCTTTCTTGATATCAACCGCTGACTCAAAAGTCGTGTCGTTGTCTGGTGTGCCCTTACACTCAAAGTTTTTGGCAAAAATCTCGTTGTGGTCAATCCAGACGTTTGGAGAGTTATCAACACGAATGGCATCACCGTCTTGCGCACCGCCCGGCATATAACCGAAGCGCATATTACGTACCACGACGTTAGAGGAATTCACGATCCAGACGCCAAAGTTGGCGGATGAGCCATTGGTACCCTGAATGGTAATGCCTTTGGTGAACTCTTTGATTTGTACGCCGCGGGCGTCCTTACTCCACTGGCCGCAGATATTCTTTTCAGCCGCTTTGATTAATGAATCTTCATTACCGTTATAGGTGATAATGAGCGGATAAGCGCCGCCTTTGACTTTCTTGCCTTTTGAATCCACTTTCGCGGCTTCAATAATATCCACGATTTCTTGCAGGGAACGTGCGGTTTTTTTCACGGCACCGGAAATATCTCCACCATCTGTGGTGGCATAGCCGCCCGTATTTGCGGCCATCGCTGGCTGTGCAGCGAGTAATAACAATCCAGCGGCTGCCGTAGGCAATAGGTATTTCATTCTGACTGTCTCCTTGAAATAGAATTTTCATGGGCATTTATCGCTCCATATGCCCAATGTCACATTTTTCAAAAAAAATGAATCATCAATTTTGATGAAAAACCAAGGGGAGTGTGGTCAAAAAATAAGTTCAATTCAAGGGTGGAATGTTAAATGTATTACTGTTGAAACATTTTGTAATGCTGATGATTGGATTATTTGGATTTTATAGAAAACGATATTCTTTTAAAATAATTATAAATCAGTAGGTTATTATTTAAATCAGTAACTAATTTACTCTGGTTTCTTTATCTATATTGATTTTAAGTCGCTACTTTCTTGTGGTTATTTCTGCGACTAACGTAAAATTTCATCTTAAGTCAAAATATAATATCACAAGCATATTCAGTTTTGTTTTTGCTATGGGCTGATTTTATATTGAATTTTAGTTTGCTAAGAAATAATTATTATTAGTCGCTATGTAGCGTAAAAAATGAGCGAGTCAAAATAGCTCGCTCAGAGAGAACCCGGCGTAGAGTGAATACGCCGGGATTAACGCGTTTATTTACAGTTGGCTGCTGTCAGTACTGCCTGGTTTTTACCTACGCCAGCATAGTTCGCCAGTTTATCCTTCACGCACTGTGCGGAAACAGGGGAATAGTTATACGGAACGGCAGGGAATTTGCCAGTGCTCTTCCAGTCATCCGCATTGATGTGCGGTGTGGACGGTTTACCCCAGGTGATCTTGTATTTAGCAAAATCAGACGGGCTGGTAATGTTGTTGTTACGCAGTTCCCAGGTACCGAAGTTGGAATCGTCATTACGTGCAGTTACTGGGTTGAGTGCATTTTCGAACCAGTTGCTTTCGATCAGTGCAATCCCTTTCTGGCGGACGTTAAAGCCTGAGCTTTTGATGCCGTCATACAGGTTGTTATAAGCATGTACCTGACCACCACGTTGCAGCGGCAGACGTGAGTTAACATCGCTGTAAATATTGTGATGGTAAGTCAGGTTACGACCGGTGTCCGTGTTGCTTGAACCGCTCAAACCTACCTTTTTCACGCCGTGGATATAGTTGTACGATACGGTGACGTTGGTTGACCCTTTCTTGATATCGACAGCCGATTCAAAAGTGGTGTCGTTGTCTGGCGTACCAGCGCATTCGAAATTCTTAGCGAAGATCTCGTTGTGGTCGATCCAGACGTTCGGTGAATTGTCGATACGGACGGCATCGCCATCTTTTGCGCCACCCGGCATATAGCCGAAGCGCATGTTACGCACGACAACGTTGGAAGAGTTAACCAGCCAGATACCGAAGTTGGCGGAAGAGCCGTTGGTACCAAGGATGGTGAGCCCCTTGGTAAACTCTTTGATTTCTACACCGCGCGGATCTTTGCTCCATTGGCCACAGATATTGGCTTCAGCCGCTTTGATCAATGCATCTTCATTACCGTTATAGGTGATGACGAGCGGATAGGCGCCGCCTTTGACTTTCTTACCTTTAGAATCCAGTTGCGCTTCTTCGATGAGATTAATGATTTCTTGCAGAGAACGTGCGGTTTTCTTCACCGCGCCGGAAACATCGCCGCCGTCAGTGGTGGCATAACCTCCCGTGTTTGCCGCCATTGTCGGTTGGGCTGCGAGCAGCAACAGCCCAGCGGCTGCAGAAGGCAGTAGGTATTTCATTGTGTACTCTCCTTGACGTAGAATTTTTTGGGTATTTATCACTACACACCCTGTGTAATAAAATGGCTGTTTCAACAAAAATGAAATTAAGGTTGTCTATAAAGCCGAGCTAAGTGTTAACAGAAAAAATAAACAATACAAGATGGGGCGTTAAATATATTAATTAAATAACAGAGGACAACTGAGAGGATTTGTGTTCATTATCTTAAAATAGAAACTGATTTCTTTTTAAATACTTTAAATTCAATTGTTTATGTTTTATTTTTCGATCTGGATTCTTTATTTTTATTCGTTTATTACGTAAGCGTTATTCATTGTGAAGCAATTGTGATCGCCGTCAAAAGTTAAAAATAAATACCAATTAGAAAGATTGGCCTTGTGAATTAACCTGCCAAACTTAAAAAACGTAATTAATTCATGAGGTATTTTTAGTTATTGTTTTTTTTGTTAAAAATAATTTCATGAAAATAGCGTTCTACAGGGAAGGAATAATAAATATTACCTATTAATAAAGTTATTTATTGTGGAAATAAATCATTTGTGATCGATGTAATTATTATTACACTAATTTATTGCGCAGGGATGGTGAGCCTTTTGTCTTTGCTGCCGATGTATTCCCCACCATTGGCAAATTGGCGATCAAAAGTGTTAAAGCAGCTCACCTGCTTGAGATTATTAAACGTATCGAAGGGCGAGGGGCGGAGGCGGCGGCTGGTCAGGCAATGGCAAGGACAGCATTGGTTTTTCCGCGCACGGTTTTCGTGCTACGGCATCAACTATTTTAAATGAAATGGGATACCTCCCTGATGTGATTGGACGCCAGCTTGCTCATACTGAACGTAACAAGGTACAGACAGGCCCATGAATAACACGTCTGCTATGGGCGAGGAATGGAAGTTAACAATCGCTCTCAAAATTGATTAATGGCAGGTGCACCTGTGGCAGGGCAAGAAGTGTCGTCACTCAATCCATCCAGGGCACAGGCTCACCAATGTAAGTGTGTGTGCAGCAACGGCAAGTAACCTTAACGTCCTTTCCCGAAATCGAAGGGTTTACCTGTTGAAGGATTCCATTTTCATCAACAAATAGACCCGGATAAAAACTACTTTCGCCAATGCAGACTAAATCTCTTCGCTGATGCTCATGTAGCGCGACCAACCAGAATACAGGCTCGGTGGTATCAAGACGTCCACATACTTCGCTGAATATTTCATCCCACGGTTTTCCAGCCTGTTTGATGAGAAAGTAAAATAATGGCGTGTAGTCCCGGCCGCGCTTCTGCTGGCCACGCATTGTCCCGCGCTTTGCCAGTAGATCATCTCCAACTTTTTTACGATTGCGTTCCCAGCGATACTCAGCACCTGGATTATTAGAATGATGCCGCGTAGTCGTGTTGACGCTGCGATACAGTTTACGAGACTTGTTCTGTTGATGAGTACGCATATTTCGAGCTCCTGCATCCTTTCTTTTGTTAGTCGGTAACGCCGACCGTAGCCAGATTCAATAGTTTGTGACTGTATAAACAATGGTCGTACTTAAAGAAGTCTCATTCTGCTGAAATACCTCCCACTGACAACCACCATAAAGCCCGCTCCTGGGCACATAACAGACCGTCAATCTACCTCCCAAAACAACCCGTCCGATAAATCAAACCAGCACCTTCAAACCAATACCTTCAACCCATGTTTTCGCACCACGGTGAGCAGTTTCAGTGACAACCCGCTGGGGCGTTTTACGCCGCTTTCCCATTTCTGTACCGTCGAAACACTGGTGTTCAGGTAGCCGGCGAAAACTGACTGGCTGACGTTCAATTTTTCACGTAGCGCCTTAATCTCAAAAGGTTGAAGATCGTCCACGCTGTTGAGACATACTTTATCAAAGTTGCGCATCGCTTCCTGTGGAATAGCGTCGACGCTGAATAATTCAGAAGCCGCGCTGTGAATAGCCTCAAATGCAGGACTCTTGAATTTACTTTTTGCGGTCATGACAAATCTCCACCAGTTCTTTACTCTTAATCAGTACCGTAATCTTTTCATCGGCAAGGGTTGCGTAGTGCTTCGCCAACGCGCGGAATCCGGCCAGTTCGCGATTCTGGTTCAGCCGCTTCTTATAAACGCCGCAGCCGAGATCGTCAGCTTTCCCTTGTATCACCACCTCAATAGCTTCACATAACTCGCTATTCTTGATGGCGTGGGATTTAGCCTCCTTAGTGAACCATTTGGCTTTGCATACACGCATCAGGTCGACATCCTGTAACCTTCACTGTAGAACCTGGTGCTAGATTATTCGCTTTTCTGGCAGAGTCAAAGCGCTTGAAGTCTGCAAAACTTTGTCGTATTTGTGACCGTGAAACACTGCCGTCGATGACAGCTACCAATGTTTCCAGTATCGGGATGATACGAGTGACCAGTGAGGTCAATTTCTTGTCATCCCTTTCATGCTGGAGGCAGGTACAATGGCCTTTATCGCTTTAGCCCATAAGAATGTATCAAAAAAATTGCGGGTATTAGTGCGGGTATGAAAAGAAAAATCAAATAACATGTTTATTATTTATCAATAAGTTAACTAATTTATGCTGCTAATTATCGATAACTACGACTCCTTTACCTACAACCTTTACCAGTACTTTTGTGAGCTTGGCGCACAAGTCGTGGTGAAGCGTAATGATGAACTGACGCTGCACGAGATTGAGCAGCTTGCGCCCGAGCGGTTGGTAATTTCTCCGGGCCCCTGTACGCCAGATGAGGCGGGTATTTCACTGGCGGCTATACGTCACTTTGCTGGTAAATTGCCTATTTTGGGCGTATGTCTTGGCCATCAGGCGATGGGACAGGCGTTTGGCGCGTGTGTGGTGCGGGCGCGACAGGTGATGCATGGCAAAACCTCAGCGATTGCACACAACGATACGGGCGTTTTCACCGGGTTGACCCAGCCTTTGACGGTTACCCGCTATCATTCGCTCATCATTGACCCCGCGTCGCTACCCGATTGCTTTGAGGTTACCGCCTGGAGCGAATATGAAGGGAAACGTGACGAGATTATGGGGATCCGCCATCGCGTGTTGCCGCTGGAGGGGGTGCAGTTTCACCCGGAGAGCATTCTCAGCCAGCAAGGGCATCAGCTTTTGGACAATTTCCTTAAAATTTAATCGCATAGAAAGTTATTCTCTTCATCGGCTGATTTAATATTGCCTGTAATTGATTTTTTATGCATATTTATTGACTATATTTTCATTTCTGACGTAATGGACAGCAGAGTGAGGCAGCAAATGGCAGCAGAGCAGAAAGCAGTGACACGGGATACCCACGATAAAGTTATTTTGCCGGTTTATGCACCCGCGAAGTTTGTACCCGTGAAAGGTAAGGGGAGCCGCGTTTGGGATCAGGACGGCCGAGAATATATCGATTTCTCCGGTGGCATCGCCGTCACGGCGCTCGGTCACTGCCACCCGGCGCTAGTTAATGCCCTACATCAACAGGGCGAAAAACTGTGGCATACCAGCAATATTTTCACTAATGAACCTGCGCTACGCCTCGCCAGTAAGCTGATCGATGCCACTTTTGCCGATCGTGTGTTCTTTGTTAACTCTGGTGCAGAGGCTAACGAAGCCGCATTTAAGCTGGCGCGTCACTATGCGGTTAAACGCCATAGCCCGTATAAAACCAAGATCATCGCCTTCTACAATGCATTTCATGGCCGGACGCTGTTCACCGTTTCGGTTGGCGGACAGCCTAAATATGCCGATGGCTTCGGGCCTAAACCTGCGGATATCGTGCACGTTCCGTTCAACGATCTTGCTGCTGTTAAAGCGGTGATGGACGATCACACCTGCGCGGTCGTGCTGGAACCAATTCAGGGTGAAGGCGGCATTACCCCGGCTACGCCTGAATTTTTGCAGGGCGTTCGTGACTTGTGCGATCAACATAAAGCGCTGCTAGTGTTTGATGAAGTACAGAGTGGGATGGGGCGTACCGGTAAATTATTCAGCTATATGCACTATGGCATTACGCCAGATATCCTCACTACCGCGAAAGCGCTGGGTGGTGGTTTCCCGATTAGCGCGATGCTGACGACGGAAGAGATTGCATCAGCCATGACGGTTGGGGTACACGGAACGACCTATGGTGGCAATCCGCTAGCTTGTGCGGTCGCTGAAGCCGCGCTGGATATCATCAATACGCCAGAAGTGCTGTCGGGCGTAGCGGATCGTCACGATCGCTTTGTTAGTGAACTGGAGAGAATCAACCAGCAGTACAGCGTATTTGATCAGGTACGTGGTATGGGGCTGCTGTTGGGTGCAGAGCTGAAACCGCAGTGGCATGGTCGTGCGGGCGAATTTCTGGCTGCCGCAACGGCACAGGGGCTTATGGTGTTGATGGCGGGGCCGAACGTCATTCGTTTTGTGCCGTCTTTGATCATTGATGAAGATGATATTGTGCAGGGGATGGCGAAATTCGCCAAAGCGGTCGCTCAAGTGGTTGATACCGCGAACTGAGTTCACGATATTTTGTGATAAACCGTTTTGTACGCATTGTGCGATAAAAAAAGCGTGAGGCCGAGGCTTCACGCTTTTTTATTGGTAGGGTAGTACTGCGACAGGGATTTAGCGAGTGCCGTAAACGACGATCGTTTTACCGTGTGCAGAGATCAGATTCTGGTCTTCTAACATTTTCAGAATGCGGCCCACGGTTTCACGCGAGCAGCCAACGATTTGCCCAATTTCCTGACGGGTAATTTTAATTTGCATGCCATCTGGATGTGTCATGGCATCAGGTTGTTTGGCCAGGTTGAGTAATGTTTGGGCGATACGGCCAGTCACATCAAGGAAGGCGAGGTTGCCGACTTTTTCTGAGGTTACCTGAAGTCTGTTTGCCATTTGCGCAGACAGGCGCATGAGGATGTCCGGGTTAACCTGAATGAGCTGGCGGAATTTTTTGTATGAAATTTCAGCCACTTCACAGGCGGTTTTTGCCCGAACCCAAGCACTGCGCTCCTGACCTTCTTCAAACAGGCCGAGCTCACCAATAAAATCGCCCTGATTGAGGTAGGAAAGAATCATTTCCTTGCCTTCTTCATCTTTGATTAGCACTGCGACAGAGCCTTTCACGATGTAGTAAAGCGTTTCTGCTTTTTCACCTTGGTGAATCAGCGTGCTCTTCGATGGATACTTGTGGATATGACAATGGGAAAGGAACCATTCGAGAGTTGGGTCTGTCTGCGGTTTGCCGAGAACCATTCGCTATCATCCTCTGTTGTAATTCACTGCGCAAATTACAGGGGTCAGAGTTCCCTGTACGGCGTGTTTAACTGCTAAAAAAATAAAATTCAGTCTAGGCAGAATGACGTCAGGGAATATACTGGAACCACTGTACCCTTGATTTTCCGGCTGCTACCTTGCCGCACCGTAAACGTGGCTGGGTATGTCTGGCTACGTCATCATCTTCTTCGTTTCTGGGTTTGTCCAGAAAAGGTCTATTCTATTTTTGTTTTAACACAGCTTTAATGATGTGTCTTGTGTTGTCTCGCTTCAGCATGACAAAGCTCTGATTAACGCTGGTTTTTGTACAGTAACGATATAAATTTTCAAAAAATTTTTAGTGGAGAGGCATCATGCAGGCTCGGGTAAAATGGGTTGAAGGCTTAACGTTTTTGGGCGAATCGGCATCAGGACATCAGATATTGATGGATGGTAATTCTGGCGATAAAGCGCCCAGTCCGATGGAAATGGTGTTGATGTCCGTAGGAGGATGCAGCGCGATTGATGTGGTATCGATTCTGCAAAAGGGCCGTAATGATGTGGCGGATTGTGAGGTGAAATTGACGTCGGAACGCCGCTCTGAAGCGCCGCGTTTATTTACCCATATCAATCTGCATTTTATTGTGACGGGGAAAGGATTGACCGATAAAGTCGTCGAGCGGGCGGTTGCCCTGTCAGCGGAAAAATACTGCTCTGTGGCATTGATGCTGGGCAAAGCCGTTGAGGTGACGCACAGCCACGAAATTAGAGTGCTGGCATAATCTTTTTCTTGAGGCACTAATGCTGATCACTTAAGCCCGCTATTAGGGGAAACACAGAGGAGGTTCCCGCAGGAGGCCTCACCCCTGTGGCCGGCTCGTGTATCTCGATGCTTAAACGATCGGCATTATTCTCTTGGCTCGTGTTACCGTGCCCAGCTTTGCTCATTCGATGGCTTTCCCTTCTATCAGTCGCTGCACCAGCGGTGCCATGATGAGCTCCATCGCCAGCCCCATTTTCCCGCCGGGAACGACCAACGTGTTGATGTGGGAGATAAACGAACCCTGCAGCATAGCGAGCAGATAGGGATAATCTATATTATCCAACCCCTGAAAGTGAATGACGACGAAGCTTTCGTCCAGTGACGGAATCGACTTGGCGGCAAACGGGTTAGAGGTGTCCACGGTAGGCACGCGCTGGAAGTTGATATGGGTGCGAGAGAACTGCGGCGTGATGTAGGTGATGTAGTCTTCCATGGAGCGGACAACGGAATCCATCACCGCTTCACGTGAATGGCCACGTTCATTGACGTCACGAATCAGCTTTTGAATCCACTCCAGGTTGACGATTGGCACCACGCCGACGAGCAAATCCACATGCTGTGCCACGTCATTTTGTTCGGTGACTACGCCGCCGTGCAGCCCTTCATAGAACAGGATATCGGTGGGTTCCGGCATCGGTTCCCACGGTGTGAATGTTCCGGGAACCTGATTATAGGGGATCGCTTCATCGTAGGTATGCAGGTATTTCCGCGTCTGGCCGCGCCCATGCAGGCCATATTCGATAAACGATTGTTCCAGCAGGCTGAAATCATTCGCTTCCGGGCCGAAATAGCTGATGTGTCGCCCTAAATCACGCGCTTTGCGGATTGCCATGTCCATTTCCGGGCGGGTATAGCGGTGAAAGCTGTCGCCTTCCAACTGGGCTGCGCGTAGATCAAACTGCTGGAAAATCTTACGAAAGGCCAGACTGGTTGTCGTGGTACCTGCTCCGCTGGAGCCGGTAACCGCAATAATCGGATGCTGATGTGACATAAGGCGCGTGACTCCATGATCGCGATGCCACATAGGCTGAAGCCTGCGTGCATCCTCAAAAAAGACGTAATGGTTCCCATTGTTAGCATGTTTGGCGCGCTCTTTCACGCCTTTCGCCATGATCAATAAGGGGCATGCCCTCCTGCATTGAGCTGGCCGCGTGGCATAATATTGAGAGTTTCATGTAACTCAGACCACACCAAAACTACGTCGCCCGATTGGAGTTGGCTGCGGATATCTTCCACTTTCTGTGCCAACGAGCGCTCCTGTTCGCCGTAGTCAGTGCCTTCGCGCAGCACGAACGATTCGATGATGTTATCCAGCGTTTCTGGATCGAGCTGTTGCCAGGGAATAATCACGCTATGTTTCCTGAGTAAAAAGGGTTCCTGAAGAAGAATCGGTGGCGTGGTCCAAAAATGGGCTAAGCCAGTTGGGAATGCGCTGTTCCAGCCACATTTCCGGTTTCAATAACGTACCACTTACGAAGCCGACGTGCCCACCATGTTCCGTTAGCTGATACTCAATATTAGACGGTAACTGCGACAGATCGGGAATCACCTCCGGCGTCATGAAAGGATCGTCTTTTGCGTGGATGATCAGCAGCGGTTTGCGTATTTTAGGCAATAGCGGCAGAGCACTACAGCGTCGATAGTAGTCAGCCGCATCGCGAAAGCCGTGGATACGTGAGGTAATGACGTCATCAAACTCGCGTAACTGACGGATTCGCTTCAACTGCGGCAACTGAATCGGCAGCGTGTCTGGGTAGGCTGCCAGCTTGCGGCCGGCGTTTTGTTTCAACAGACGCAGCAGGTAGTGCTGATAGACGCGCGAGAAACCTTGTTCCATCCGACGGCTACAGGGCTCGAGCATTAAGGGGGCGGAAACGATGGCGGCGGCGGACAGGGAACAGGCTTCGCCCTGCTGACCGAGCAGGTAGGCCAGCATGTTGCCGCCGAGAGAAACGCCGATGGCGGCGGTAGGAGCCCCGCCCAGCGTCTCTTGCATCCAATGCAGAAAATAGCTGGCATCGCTGGTTTCACCGGAGTGATAAATACGCTTCATCCGGTTGGGCTTACCGCTGCACCCGCGAAAATGCATGATGACGGCCAGCCAGCCACGCTGTTTGCAGGCATGCAGCAGGCCGTGGGCATAGGGACTATGAAAACTGCCTTCCAATCCGTGAAACAGCACCACGCGCGGTTTATGCTTAGCCTGCTCGGGCGCTTCGCTCCACGCCAGATCGACAAAATCGCCGTCGGGTAATTCAAGCGGCTGCCAGACTGGCGAGAACTGCGCGTGACGCCGAATCAGGCGCGGTAATAGCGTTTGCAGATGCGGATTATGGGCACCGCTTAGCGGACGAAAATGGTCATGCATAAAGGATATGAAAATCTTGTTGTCGGCTCTTGTACGATCAATATCACACTGTTAGCTTCAATGCTGCCAGTTGGTACGACATTTGGGTCAGGAGCGCCCACAAATAATGGAACTGAGTTTATTTCTTTCGATGTTGGGTTTTCTGTGGGTAGCGGCTATCACGCCGGGGCCGAATAATATGCTGTTGACGACCTCGGGCGCGAATTTTGGCTTTATGCGTTCACTGTGGTTGATGGTCGGCATCATGCTGGGGATGCAGAGTATTTTGCTGCTGGTGGCATTCGGCGTCGGCGGTTTGATTCTGATTTACCCTTCGCTGCATTTTATCCTGAAAGTCCTCGGTAGTGCTTACCTGCTCTGGCTGGCGTGGAAAATCGCCACGGCGGCTTACGAACGGCTGGAAACGTCCGTTGCTCCGCCCCAGCCGATCCGGCTTTATCAAGGGTGGTTACTACAATTCCTGAACCCAAAAGCGTGGCTGATGGCGCTGGGCGCGGTTGCCAGTTTTAGTCTGGCGGGTGAAGGCTATAACCATTCGGTGATCGCGATAAGCATCGGCATTGTGCTGGTGAATTTGGTTTCCGGCGTCATCTGGCTCGGGTTTGGTACGATGATTGGGCGACTGCTGCGCAGTAAGAAAGCGTGGATTATCTTCAATGTGTCAATGGGGCTGCTGACCGCCGCCTGCGTGCTGTTGATTTGGCATTAGTGCTGGTTTGATAAAGTCGCGAGCGGTTTTTCGCTCGCGACGCCTTTCCGGTGAGAGAGACCAGATTCATTCGCTCTGCATCATCTGCTCTAACTGTTCCTGCGCATCCAGCCAGGACAGTTCTGTTTCTTCTAGCTCGATTTTTACTTTGGTTTGTTGTTGCAGGCAGTCAGTGAGTTCGGCCTTACGGCTGATATCGTAGATTGCACTGTCCGCCAGTCGGGCTTCAAGCGCTGCCAGCGTTTCACCCAGCTTTTCCATCTGCTGCTCAAGCTTGGTTATCTGTTTACGCAGCGGCTGAGTTTGTGTTCTCAATTCGGCTTCACGACGTTTCTGATCTTTTCTACCCTGCGCACTGTTGGCTGCATTCTCTTTGGGCGCTTCATCGGCCGCATTTTCCTGACGTTGCAGGCCGACCAGCCACTGTTGGTAATCTTCTAAATCGCCATCGAACGGCTCTACTTTCTGATCGTGTACCAGATAGAGATCGTCGGTGGTAGAACGGATCAGGTGTCGATCGTGCGAGACGACAACCAGCGCGCCTTCAAAATCGATTAACGCTTCGGTCAATGCCTGACGCATATCCAGATCGAGGTGGTTGGTCGGTTCATCGAGCAGCAGGAGATTCGGACGCTGCCAGACGATCAGCGCCAACACCAGACGGGCTTTTTCACCACCGGAGAAGCGCTCGGTAATTTCGGTGACCTTATCGCCCTGAAAACCGAAGCCGCCGAGGTAGTCGCGCAGTTGCTGTTCCGTTTCCCGTTCTGCCAGACGTACCAGATGTTGCAAGGGTGACTCGTCCGCACGTAGAAACTCTAACTGATGCTGAGCGAAATAACCGAGCTTAACGCCTTTCGCGAGTCCAATTTCCCCTTTCAGTGGAGCAAGCGTGCCAGCAAGCAGCTTGATCAGCGTGGATTTACCCGCGCCGTTATGGCCGAGCAGCCCGATGCGGGAACCCGGCACTAAATTGAGCTTGATGGACTCGAGAATCAGCTTGTCGTTGTAGCCAGCGCTGACCTTTTCCATCTTCATGAGTGGATTGGGTAACGACTCCGGGGCGCGAAAACTGAAGCGGAAAGGGTTATCGACATGCGCTGGTGCAATCATCTCCATGCGTTCCAGCATTTTTATCCGGCTTTGGGCCTGCTTGGCTTTGGTTGCTTGCGCACGAAACCTGTCAATATAGTGTTGCAGATGCGCGACACGTTCCTGCTGATGCTCATAGAGCGATTGCTGTTGTGCGAGACGGGTGGCGCGCTGGCGTTCAAACGAGGAGTAGTTGCCGGTGTACTCGTTGAGCGACTGCTGTTCGATGTGCAGAATTTTAGTCACTACCGGATCGAGGAAATCACGGTCGTGCGAGATCAGTACCAGCGTGCCGGCGTAGTTTTTCAGCCACTTCTCCAGCCAGATTACCGCATCCAAATCGAGGTGGTTGGTCGGTTCATCCAGCAACAGCAGATCGGAACGGCAAATCAGCGCCTGTGCCAGATTCAGACGCATCCTCCAGCCGCCGGAAAAGGCGCTGACAGGCTGTTGCAACTGTGGCTGAGAAAACCCGAGTCCGCTGAGCAGGCTTGACGCTCTCGCTTGTATCGTCCAGGCCTGAATCGCATCCAGTTTGCCGTGCAGTGTGGCAATGGCGTTGCCGTCGTTCTCTTCGTTGGCGGTTTGTAACGCGGCTTCCAACTGGCGAAACTCGCGGTCGCCGTCAATCACATAGTCCAGCGCCGGTTTGCCCAATGCTGGTGTTTCCTGGTTGACCCAGGCCAGTGACCAGTTTTGCGGAAATGTCGCGCTACCGCCATCGGCGCTGATTTCACCTTTCAGTAATGACAGCAGCGTAGATTTACCACAGCCGTTCTTGCCAACCAGACCGACTTTCTGGCCGGGATTAACCGTTGCTGTCGCGTTGTCGATTAGAACGCGTACACCACGTCGAATTTGCAGCGAAGAGAAAACAATCATAAAGCGCCGTATGTTCAGAGTATGTTAAATTATGGACATATCAGGACACGCGGTGTCCTGTTTTTAGTCGTTGCGCTGCATGGTAACGGAAAACGATTATCATGACGACGCTTTGGAGGGGAATGATGTCGCAGCCACCGAAAATTTTGCTGCTGTATGCCCATCCGGAACCACAGGACTCGGTAGCGAACCGGGTCCTATTGCAACCGGCGCAGCAGTTGGCGAATGTAACCGTGCACGATCTTTACGCACACTATCCTGATTTTTTTATCGATATTCATCACGAACAACAGTTGCTGCGTGAGCATCAGATCATTGTTTTCCAACACCCGTTTTATACCTATAGCTGCCCTGCGTTACTGAAAGAGTGGCTCGATAGGGTGTTATCCCGTGGTTTTGCCAATGGGATTGGCGGGAATGCGCTGGCGGGGAAATACTGGCGTTCAGTGATTACGACCGGTGAACCGGAAGACGCTTACCATGTTGATGGTAACAACCGTTACCCCATGGATGATTTGCTACGCCCGTTTGAACTGACGGCTGGCATGTGCCGTATGCATTGGATGCGCCCGATGATTGTGTACTGGGCACGTCGTTTACAGCCCGATGTGTTATCAAGCCATGCCAGAGCCTACGGCGAATGGTTATCCTCCCCTTTATCTGAAGAGGAACGCTGATATGGAGAGTTCCGCGCTACTGACCGCCGGAGTCTTGTTTTTGTTTGTTGCGGTAGTAGCTGTACCGATCGCTGCCCGATTAGGAATTGGTGCCGTATTGGGCTATTTGATCGCCGGGATCGCCATTGGCCCTTGGGGGCTCGGCTTTATTCGCGACGTGGACGCCATCCTGCACTTCTCTGAGCTGGGCGTGGTTTTCCTGATGTTCATCATCGGTCTGGAGCTGAATCCGGCAAAGCTCTGGACGCTGCGCCGTTCGATCTTTGGCGTTGGGGCGGCTCAGGTTGGCTTGAGTGCGCTGATTCTCGGTGGGGCATTATATCTAACGGACTTTTCATGGCAGTCAGCGCTGATTGGCGGCGTGGGGCTAGCGATGTCGTCAACGGCCATGGCACTGCAACTGATGCGTGAGAAAGGCATGAACCGCAGTGAGTCCGGTCAGCTTGGCTTTTCTGTCCTGCTGTTTCAGGATCTGGCGGTGATTCCCGCGCTGGCGCTGATTCCCATTCTGGCTGGTGTGCAGGGGGATTTCGGCGATTGGGAACGGATCGGACTGAAGGTCGCTGCGTTTCTCGGCATGCTAATCGGTGGTCGCTATCTGGTGCGTCCGCTGTTTCGTTTTATTGCGGCATCCGGCGTGCGCGAAGTGTTCACAGCCGCCGCGTTGTTGCTGGTGCTGGGTTCTGCGCTGTTTATGGAAGCATTAGGGCTTTCTATGGCGTTAGGCACTTTTATCGCCGGGATTCTGCTGGCGGAAAGTGAATATCGACATGAGCTGGAAATTGCGATTGAACCGTTCAAAGGTTTGCTGCTAGGCCTGTTCTTTATCTCTGTAGGAATGGCGCTGAACCTCGGTATTCTCTACACCCACATCGTGAAAATTATGGTTGCGGTATTGGTGCTGGTGGCGGTGAAAGCGGCTGTACTTTACTTCCTTGCACGGATTAACCGAATGCGCCGCTCCGAGCGTTTGCAGTTTGCCGGCGTGCTGAGTCAGGGCGGCGAGTTTGCTTTTGTGCTGTTTTCCGCGGCGGCGTCATTTAACGTATTGAAAGGTGAGCAACTGCCGCTGTTGCTGGTGACTGTGACGTTATCGATGATGACGACGCCGCTGCTGATGCAGGCGATCGACCGCATTTTAGCGCGTCGCTATAACGTGCAGGATGTGCCAGATGAGAAACCCTATGTCGAGGATGACGAACCGCAGGTGATTGTGGTGGGTTTCGGACGTTTCGGGCAGGTGATCAGTCGTTTATTAATGGCGAACAAAATGCGGATCACAGTTCTTGAACGGGATATCAGCGCCGTTAGCCTGATGCGCAGCTATGGCTATAAGGTTTATTATGGCGATGCCACGGAGCTGGAGTTGCTGCGTTCGGCGGGCGCGGACAAAGCACGATCGATTGTGATTACCTGTAATACGCCGGAAGATACGATGGAAATAGTGCATCTGTGCCAACAGCATTTTCCGAATTTGGAGATTCTGGCACGGGCGCGTGGTCGTGTTGAAGCCCATGAGTTGCTGCAAACCGGTGTGAAACATTTCTCGCGCGAAACCTTTTCCAGTGCGCTGGAGCTAGGACGTAAAACGCTGGTAACCCTCGGTATGCATCCTCATCAGGCGATGCGTGCACAACAGCATTTTCGCCGTCTCGATATGCGTATGCTGCGTGAACTGGTGCCGCAACTGACGGGGGATGTCGCGCAGATTTCTCGTGTAAAAGAGGCGCGCCGTGAGCTGGAGGATATTTTCCAGCGCGAAATGCTGCGTGAGCGCCGCCGGCCAAGTGTGTGGGATGAGGACGACGAGTAAGAATAAATAACGCCTAGTAGAATAGATTCCAGGTTCTAGATTTTAGAACGGAGAGTAATGGGAGCGAGTATGCGTAAACGCTTTATTGCCGGGGCGGTGTGCCCGACGTGTCAGGCTCAGGACACGCTAGCGGTTGGACGAGAAGATGACGTTGAGGTGGTGGTGTGCGTAAAGTGCGGATATCGCCAGAGTCGGGCAGATGAACCCACGACGGCACCCGCCCCGCAGGCTAGCGATATTATCGGGATCTTCCGGCCAGAATGAGGGATGAGTGTCATGGTGGCATTGTCACCAACCGTTGACGTTTTTTGATTCCAGACGGTACATAGGGACATTTTTCAGCTACAATTTGCGCCAGTTTGATTTCCAACGGTAGGAGATATCATGAAAGTAGCAAAAGATCTGGTGGTCAGCCTGGCCTATCAGGTACGTACAGAAGACGGTGTTTTGGTTGATGAGTCTCCGGTGAGCGCGCCGTTGGACTATCTGCATGGTCACGGTTCCCTGATTTCAGGTCTGGAAACCGCGTTGGAAGGCCGTGAAGCTGGCGAAACGTTTGATGTGAACATTGGTTCCAACGACGCTTACGGCAACTATGACGAGAATCTGGTTCAACGCGTACCGAAAGATGTCTTTATGGGCGTTGACGAATTGCAAGTTGGCATGCGTTTTCTGGCTGAAACCGATCAGGGTCCAGTTCCGGTTGAAATCACCGAAGTTGAAGACGACCACGTTGTTGTCGACGGTAACCACATGCTGGCAGGCCAAAACCTGAGCTTCCATGTTGAAGTCATTGCGATTCGCGAAGCGACGGAAGAAGAATTGGCGCACGGTCACGTTCATGGCGAACACGATCATGAACACGGCGACGGCTGCTGTGGCGGTCACGGCCATGACCACGATCATGACCATGATCACCAACACGGTAAAGGCGGCTGCGGCGGCCACGGTGGATGTGGTTGCCACTAATCGGTCGTAGCGCATAAAAAAACCTCAGGTTGATGAATATCACCTGAGGTTTTTTATTTCAAGATAGCATCAGCGCAGCCAAATCTTTTGCCCATGCCACACCGACAGTTAAGGCGCCGTGAGCCAAGTTCATAGGGCTATTCCTTGCTGAGTAACAAGCCCAGCCTAGGTGGCGGTCATCGGCGCAATATCAGCCAGCCTACTTCGGCCCACGCACATCGGGTAACGGGGCTTTGGCTCTGTATTGCCTGTCATTTTTCATGTTGCCTATACGGTTGGAATCGTACCGCCATCAATCACGTGCTCTGTCCCTGTGATCGTTGCGGCGAGTGGCGATGCCAGGAAGGCAATGAGATTGGCTACCTCAATCGGCCTCGACGGTCGACCCAATGGAATACCTCCAAGCGAATTCATGATGATTTGCTTGCCGCCCTCATAGTCAGTTCCAGCCTGCAAGGCGATCCGCTCTGCCAGAGCAACCGATGCTTCTGTTTCAACCCACCCTGGCGCCACTCGAACGACGCGAACACCTTGAGGTGACACTTCTTTCGATAGGCTTTTACTGTATGTCGAAAGCGCAGCCTTCGCGGCGGCATAAGCGGTAGTCGATTCAGGTAAAGGGAGTTCACGCTGGATTGATGTGACGTGAACGATAACGCCAGAACCTTGCGCCAGCATGCCAGGCAGCAATACACGATCCAGGCGAACGGCAGGCAACAAATTGAGATTCAGTTCGCGCTGCCATTCGTCTTCTCCCAATGCTGCGAAGCCTCCTCCTGGTGCCGTTGAGCCACCCAGGACATGGATGATGATGTCCACGCTTCCAAAGTTGGCAATGACTGCATTTGCCACCACGTTGCAGCCTTCGACCGTCATCAGGTCGGCAGCAACAAAGATGTCTGCCGATTTATCGGTTGGCTGCTCTCGTGCGGTTGTGAGCACTTTTGCTCCGAGTTCGCGAAACAAACCAACGACAGCTTTGCCGATCCCCTTGGTGCCTGCTGTCACAAGGACGCGTTTGTCTTGTAATTCCATGCGCATGGACATCAGACAATCTCCAGTAACGTGATCTTGCCGCCTGCCAGATCAAACAGATGGTCTAGCTGGACAGGGCTACCGGGGAAGTTGCCAACAACATTGGCGGTGGCTGATAAACGATCGCCATCTTGGGTCACGCTGACAAGCTCAACGGTGTACTCAAATTTTTTCTGAGTCTCAAGCAGCCAGGACTGGATGGCATCATGACCTCGGTATATCTGGCCTTCGTCAACGACGACGGCATCCTGCGTGAAGCAGTGGACTATTTGAGCAATGTCTGAGCCGTTGCTGATTTCGAAATAGGTAGAAACAGAGCTTGGTAGTGAAAAGGACATAAGCGTGTTCTCGCTATAGTTTGCCGTACAGATATTTTCACCATAGACTATCTATTTATCAAGAACGCACAAAAAAGTAAGTTACTGAGTTATGAGGAAAGTATACACACCAGCCACCGCTGCACTTGGCGTGGAAGAAGTAATTCGACTGCTTGAAGGCCGCTGGAAGCTCATCATTCTTTTCCACCTTTTCGATGGAAAAGTACAACGCTATTCGGACTTAGAAAGGTTGATTCCGGGCATTTCCCAGAAGATGCTGGCTCAGCAGTTGCGGCAACTAGAGGCTGATGGCATCGTTTCAAGGAAGCTGTATCCTCAGGTGCCGCCCAAGGTTGAATACCGGCTCACAGAATGGGGGCAAGCCTTGTGCCCCGCTCTGGATGCAATGCTGAAATGGGCAGAACAGCGCGACGATTTCCTTTCGAAGGGCGCAGAGGACGAGCAGGCCATCGACTGATGCTTGGTGGATCGACGATCCGCTTTGCCATTAGGACTGAGCGCTTCGAATGTTGCGCCAGATCTCGCTGCATCGTCTCGGTATTGGAGAACGCGCTACACCCTCAGTAATGCGGCGGTGGCGTTTCTTCCGACTGTGGTGCGACGAGCGACGTTTGCTGGTTGCGCAGTCTGTCGGTGAGTAGACGAACGTGCTCACGCAGGCGACTAATTTCTCGCTCGTGTTGAATAACCGTTTGGTTAAGGTCTTCTATGGTTAATTCCTGAAAGGCCTGTCGGCTTTCCAACTGTTCAAGCCGTTCTTCAAGTGCTGATGGTGACATCGGTATTCCCCTTACTTCTTGTTACCTGCAAGTTTGTCAGAAAGCGGAAACTTCTGGTAGTAAAAACGGTCGCAGTAGGGCGCAATGCAGTATCCGAAATGGGGCATATCGTTGCCAGATGGCCTTAGGGCGATACAAATGATGTCGGAAAAGCTTCCTGACGTTTTTTATCAAAGGATTGTCGAGTGCGTCGTTGTGTTGTCTTCGTCCGCACAGTTATAGTAGGCGCGAATTTATTTTAATGATGGCTGGAGCGCGTCGCTCCAGATGCTGGAGAAATGGATGAAATCACTGTTTAAAGTAACGCTGTTAGCAACAACGATGGCTCTGGCTCTGAACGCAGGTCAGGTTCTGGCGGCAGACAAGGCGCAGGCATCTGATAATACTGCGGCAGCCAAATTCAAAAGCGATGAGCAGGCAGCGGCTTACGCGTTAGGTGCTTCTTTAGGGCGTTATATGGATAACTCCCTGAAAGAGCAGGAAAAATTGGGCATCAAACTGGATAAAGATCAGTTGATTGCTGGTGTGCAAGATGCGTTTGCTGACAAGAGCAAGTTGACTGACGAAGAAATTGAGAAAACGCTGCAAGGTTTTGAAGGCAAAGTGAAAGCTGCTGCTGAAGCCAAGATGAAGCAAGATACGAAAGATAATGCGGACAAAGGCACCAAGTATCTTGAAACCTTCGCCAAAGAAAAAGGCGTGAAGAAAACGGCATCTGGCCTTCTGTACCAGGTTGAGAAAGAAGGTAGCGGCAACGCACCGAAAGACAGCGATACCGTAGTCGTTAACTACAAAGGTACGCTGGTTGACGGTAGCGAGTTCGACAACTCCTACACACGTGGCGAACCGCTTTCTTTCCGTCTGGACGGCGTCATCCCAGGTTGGACTGAAGGTCTGAAGCACGTTAAGAAAGGCGGCAAAATCAAGCTGGCTATCCCACCAGCGCTGGCCTATGGTGAAAACGGTGTGCCTGGCATTCCGGCTAACTCTACGCTGGTGTTTGACGTTGAGCTGTTGGACATTAAATCTGAAGCTGACCTGAAAGCCGCAGATGATGCGAAAGCTGAAAAACCAGCCGCCGCAGAGAAAACCGCTAAATAAGCGTCGTTATTATGGTGCTATGACCGCAGGCATTGTCCTGCGGTTTTTTTTGTTCTTTTTTACTCTTCAAGCGGCATTTGGGCGTCGTCAGGTGTGGTTAGCACTATCCGTGCGATAGCACCGGAGCCTTGTGACCGATTATTGAGGAAAAATTTCCCATTGTGCAACTGAGCAATGCGCGTCACGATGCTAAGCCCAAGGCCGATACCGCCATAGCGACTGTCCATGCGAACAAACGCCTTACTTAATTCACCCACTTTGCTTTCATCTATACCTTGCCCTTCATCTTCGATCTGTAGTTCAACATGTTGTCGGGTGTTAAGGCTCACGGTAATCTGGCTTGCTTCCGGGCTATAGCGATAGGCATTTTCTACCAAATTACGTAACAGTAGCTGAAGTAACGTGGCATCACCGGGCAGAATGATATCTTCCTGCGGTAATACCCATTTCAGCGTCTGTTGGCGCTTTTGCAGCATTTCGGCCAGTTCATCCTGCATAGGAAAAATGACGTCTTTCAGGAATGCAACATTCTCGTGGTGGCCTGCCGAAAATTCTTGTCCGACACGCGCAAGCAGCAAGAGCTGTTCCACCGTTTTCACCATTTTATCAATGCGTTTGATGAGTGAACTGCAATCTATTTGATGTTGCTGCTGATGTAGCTCAAGGTGTAGCCGGATACCCGCGAGCGGGGTTCGTAACTCATGGGCGACATCGGCAGTAAATTGCCTGTCGCGTTTCAACGTCTCGTCCAGACGTTGAAAAAGCTGGTTGATGGTATGGGTGACAGCCGCGACTTCTTTAATATCACTCTGTTGTGGCAGCGGTTCCAGATTTTCGGCCGTGCGATCCTGCAACTCTTCCTGAAGACGGGAAAGCGGGCGGGTAATCCAACTGACTGCCTGAAAGCACATGAGCAATGTCAGGATGACCATCACCAGACTTGGGATGCTGAGAGAGGCGATAGCCTCATTAATTTCTTGATCGATCTGCATATTTTGAGCAGTGGCGCTCAGGGATTTATCAACCAGCAGGCCGATCTGTTCTTCGCTTTCGTGCCAGAGCCAGAATACGCTGATCATCTGGCAGACGAGGAGAATGCCGCCCAGTGCCAGCACCAAACGGCGACGCATGCTGGTGACGGCTTCGGCGTCGCCCTTCATGGTTGCTCCCCTTTGGTCAACAGGTAGCCAAAGCCTCGCAGGGTCCGGATCCGGTCTTTCCCTATCTTTTGGCGCAGATTGTGGATATGTACCTCAAGCGAATTCGATGACGGGTCGTCGTTCCAGGCATAAATATCCTGATGGAGAAGCTCACGGTGCACCTGAGAACCGGCTTTCAACACTAGGCGGGAAAGTATCGCAAACTCTTTGGGCGTCAGCACTACCGGTTTTTCGTCCAGCAGTACCTGCTGGTTGTTTAAATCCAACGTAATGTTGTCGACCTGTATCTTGCTGTTGCTCGATCCCTGATTGCGGCGAATCAACGCGCGCACTCGCGCCTGTAATTCTGTCAGCGCAAAAGGCTTGGCGAGGTAATCGTCCGCGCCGACATCCAACCCGCTGACGCGATCGTTGACCTTATCCCGCGCGGTTAGGATGAGTACGGGATGCTGGTAATTATTCTTACGCCAGCGTGATAGCAGGGTTAGTCCGTCGTCATCCGGTAGGCCAAGATCGAGGATCACCAGACTGTAATGTGCGCTGCCGATGAGCGCATCTGCTTCTTTGGCCGTGCCTGCGCAATCGCAGGCATAGCCTTCATGACTCAGCGCCAATAATAATCCTTCCTGCAGCAACTTATCGTCTTCAACAATCAATAATTTCATGTTGCCTTATCCCTGCACGGCTGAAGGATATCAAGCTGGGGCTGATATTCTTTCGTAGCGATAGTAAACATCCCCAGTATGGTATGGAAAAGATTATCTTGCGAGTAATCCTGCTGCTTCGCACTCTGACGCAGACAGGTGTCCTGAATCGCCTGTTGCTGCTGGTAACCCGTTGATAACCAAATCAACATCGGCACATGTGTTTGCTGCTTGGGCGCAATAGAGTAGGGCATGCTGTGCAGATAGATTCCGTTCTCACCTAACGACTCGCCGTGGTCAGATAGGTAAACCAGTGAAGTATTAAATTTATCCTGATGCTGTTTCAGTAAATTGATCGTCTTATCCAGAAAAAAATCGACATACAGGATCGTGTTGTCATACGTGTTAGTCAGTGCTTCCTGCGTACAGGTTTGAATCTGATTGGTATCACAGGTTGGAGTAAATTTCTTAAATGAGTCAGGGTAGCGCTGGTAATAGCTTGGGCCGTGGCTGCCTATCGTATGTAATACGATAATCCCATCGTTATCGAGCTTGTTAATATAGTCTTCTACGCCGTGGAATAATGCTTCATCGTGGCACTCGCCGTTGGTGCATAGCCCTGGTAGTTTCAGCGATGTCACATCAACCGTTGGTACACGGGTACAGGCATCTTTGCAGCCGCCGTCATTTTCCTGCCAGAGCACGTTAACTTTTGCACGTTGTAATATGTCTAGCAGCCCTTCCTGATGGCTGGCTAAATCGCCATTAAAGCTTTGGCGCGGCATATTGGAAAACATGCAGGGAACGGAAACGCCCGTTGATGTGCCGCATGATGACGTGTTTTCAAAATAAACTACGTTGGCTTTTGCCAGTAGCGGGTTGGTTTCCTTCTCATAGCCTCCCAGCGAAAAATTTTGCGCTCGGGATGTCTCTCCAACTACCAGAATAACCAGATTCTTTTTTGCCATTGGGGACGGTGGCGAAGCCTTGTGGGCATCCAGACCAATCTGTTCCAGAGGTAAATTAGCCAGCGCGTTATGTTTATGGTAGGACAAGCTGGCTGCCACAATATTGCTGGGCGTAATCGCTTTTACCAACTCTTTGTTATTACGCATGAACGAGGCGTAATCTTTATAAAAGAAGGCCGCGATAGATAAAATAGCGAATAACGAAATAATGACGCTGAGAACGCGCAGGCCAATATAGAGGGTCGTCGGCTTGGCGGGCTTTATTTTTATCCAGATGGCGAGCGCGGCGGGGATGACGCCAAGAAAGAATACCCAGGCGACAAGTTGTGGCGTAAGCAGCGAAAAGGATTCGCTGGCCGTTGTCTCGACGATATTTTGGATCATGGTTCGGTCAATGATGATGCCGTAGTTCAGCATAAAGTATTGCGCGGCGGCGCCGGACAGTAAGAAGAAAACAATGACGGCCTTACGTAGATAAGGGGCTGCCAGCAGCGTGAAAATAATATTCAGCACCGCGAAAATCACCACAGGCATGCTGAGAAAGAAGAGGATAGTGATCCAGTCGGTCATATCCAGCAGTTGCAGCGCCTGACGGTAGTAGGCGATGTTCTGGGCCAGAGTAATAAAGGCAGAAAATATCAGCACAAACGTGATGCTGTTCAGGTGTGGCCTGCCCATCGGTATTGGATTTTTCATACACGTCTCTCGTGATTTCCATTATGGAGAGGAAAGAAGACGCAGACTCTAGCGGGGTTAAATTAATACAACCTTAAGAGGGGGCCCGTGAAATTCAGGGACGAGAGTGTGGACATTTGCTAGACTATGTCCCCTGTCAATACAAAATAAATAAATGACGTTGAGGGTGGTGTGTGCCATGTCTAATTCGCTTGTATCTGGCGAATCTTATGAGCTTGATTTACTGGATGAACGGCCGTTCAGTCAAACGGATTATGAGATCCTGAAATCGTATGAAGCGGTGGTTGATGGTTTGGCCATGTTGATTGGCGAGCATTGTGAGATTGTGTTGCACTCGCTTGAGGATCTTAAATGTTCCGCTGTGCGTATTGCGAACGGGGAACATACTGGCAGGAAGATTGGCTCGCCGATTACGGATCTGGCATTGCGTATGCTGCATGACATGGCTGGTGAAGATAGCAGCGTGTCGAAAGCCTATTTTACCCGTGCAAAAAGCGGCGTGTTGATGAAATCAGTGACGATTGCGATCCGTAATCGCGATCAGCGCGTGATTGGGTTGCTGTGTATCAACATGAATCTGGACGTACCTTTCTCTCAGATCGTGCAGACTTTTATTCCACCTGAAACGCATGACGTCGCCTCTTCCGTCAACTTCGCATCATCCGTTGACGATCTGGTTGCACAAACGCTGGAATTTTCCATTGAGGAAGTCAATGCGGACCGCAACGTCTCTAATAATGCCAAAAACCGCCAAATCGTCCTGAGCCTGTACGAGAAAGGCATCTTCGATATTAAAGACGCTATCAACCAGGTCGCTGAACGTCTGAATATTTCCAAACACACGGTTTATCTTTATATTCGCCAATTCAAAAGTGGCGACTTCAGCGGACATGAGCGTTGATGCTGAGTTATTGTTTGCTGGTGACCGGCCCGGCTTACGGCACACAGCAAGCGAGCAGTGCATTGCAGTTTGCGCAGGCGCTGTTAGCTGAGGGACACAGGCTGAAAAGTGTGTTCTTCTATCGGGAAGGCGTGCTGAATGCCAACCAACTAACATCACCAGCTAATGATGAATTTGATCTTGTACGTGGCTGGCAACAGCTGGGGGCAACGCATCAGGTGGCGCTGAATGTGTGTGTCGCTGCCGCGCTGCGCCGAGGCGTTGCCGACGCTCAGCAAGCTGCCCAACTCCGCCTTGTGGGAGCGAACCTGCAACCCGGTTTTATTCTGAGCGGACTGGGTGAGTTAGCGCAATCGGTGTTGACCTGCGATCGGGTTATTCAGTTTTAAGGTAGCGTTATGAAGCGAGTCGCATTTGTTTTTACGCATTCTCCGCATGGGAGTGCGTCCGGGCGAGAAGGGCTGGATGCGCTATTGGCGATGTCAGCACTGACGGAAGAGATTGGCGTATTTTTTGTTGGCGATGGCGTTCTCCAACTTCTGCCGCACCAACAGCCGGAAAAGATTCTGATGCGTAATTACATCGCCACGTTTGGTGTGCTGCCGTTGTACGATATCGAATGTTGCTATCTGTGCGAGACTTCCGTGCGTCAGCGCGGGTTGAGTGTAGATACGGACTGGGTTTTGGATGTGGAGTTGTTAGCGCCAGAAGCATGGCGTAGCAAGCTGGCCGATTATCATTCCATCCTTTCATTCTAGCTGCGGGCCTCTCCATTTATGCTACATACGCTCTCAAGTTCTCCTTATCACGCTGACCTGGATACGCTTTTGCGTAGTGTGGACGAGGGTGATGCTTTGGTCTTACTACAAGATGGTGTGATTGCTGCACTGGCTGGTGGAGACATTATTCACCGCCTTCTTGCTTCAGCGGTGTCTCTCTATGTGCTCCGACCTGACACTGAGGCAAGAGGCATGACTGAACAAATTTCAAACGATGTGGCTCTCATTGACTATAATGAATTTGTTCAACTGACAGTGGAACACCCTCAGCAACTCGCGTGGTAACGCCGATTTTTTGTATATTTCTTGACTCCTTCCACTGCCAGCCCTAAAATTCTGCGTCCTCATACTTTGCCTTGCGCAAACATGAGGCGATTTATTACGTGTTTACGAAGCAAAACCCAGGAGCTTTTTTAATGGCAACAATTAACCAGCTGGTACGCAAACCACGCTCCCTGAAGGCTGCTAAAAGCAACGTTCCGGCGCTGGAAGCATGCCCGCAGAAACGTGGCGTATGTACCCGTGTATATACTACCACCCCTAAAAAACCGAACTCTGCACTGCGTAAAGTATGTCGTGTTCGTTTAACTAACGGTTTTGAAGTTACCTCCTATATCGGCGGTGAAGGTCATAACCTGCAGGAGCACTCCGTGATCCTGATCCGTGGCGGTCGTGTTAAAGACCTGCCTGGTGTGCGTTACCACACCGTTCGTGGCGCGCTGGACTGCTCAGGTGTTAAAGACCGTAAGCAATCCCGTTCCAAATACGGCGTGAAGAAGCCAAAGGCTTAATGGTTCTTCGTTAAGTAAGGCCAAACGTTTTAACTTAAATGTCAAACTAAACTCGTAGAGTTTTGGACAATCCTGAATTAACAACGGAGTATTTCCATGCCACGTCGTCGCGTCATTGGTCAACGTAAAATTCTGCCGGATCCTAAGTTCGGATCAGAACTGCTGGCCAAATTTGTAAACATCCTGATGGTAGATGGTAAAAAATCTACTGCTGAAGCAATCGTCTATACCGCGCTGGAGACCCTGGCTCAGCGTTCTGGTAAAGGCCATCTGGAAGCTTTTGAAGTAGCTCTGGACAACGTTCGCCCGACTGTCGAAGTTAAGTCGCGCCGCGTTGGTGGTTCTACTTATCAGGTACCAGTAGAAGTCCGTCCGGTTCGTCGTAATGCGCTGGCAATGCGTTGGATCGTAGAAGCTGCTCGTAAACGCGGTGATAAATCTATGGCTCTGCGCCTGGCGAACGAACTTTCTGATGCAGCAGAAAACAAAGGTACTGCTGTTAAGAAACGTGAAGACGTTCACCGTATGGCCGAAGCTAACAAGGCGTTCGCTCACTACCGTTGGTAATCCCTTCGTTGTAGTCATGCTAACCAAGCGGGCGCTAAAAATAGCCAACCCGCTTGGGTTAACTAAATTGAACGCCCTAGTAAATAGAGGATACAAATGGCTCGTACAACACCCATCGCACGCTATCGTAACATCGGTATCAGTGCGCACATCGACGCCGGTAAAACCACTACTACCGAACGTATTCTGTTCTACACTGGTGTAAACCATAAAATCGGTGAAGTTCATGACGGCGCAGCTACCATGGACTGGATGGAGCAGGAGCAGGAACGTGGTATTACTATCACTTCCGCAGCGACTACTGCATTCTGGTCTGGTATGGCTAAGCAGTATGAACCGCATCGCGTAAACATCATCGACACCCCAGGACACGTTGACTTCACTATCGAAGTAGAACGTTCTATGCGTGTGCTTGATGGTGCGGTAATGGTTTACTGCGCAGTTGGTGGTGTTCAGCCGCAGTCTGAAACCGTATGGCGTCAGGCAAACAAATATAAAGTTCCACGCATTGCGTTCGTTAACAAAATGGACCGCATGGGTGCGAATTTCCTGAAAGTTGTTGGTCAGATCAAATCTCGTCTGGGCGCGAACCCTGTTCCGCTGCAGTTGGCGATTGGTGCTGAAGAAGGTTTCACCGGTGTTGTTGACCTGGTGAAAATGAAAGCCATCAACTGGAATGATGCCGATCAGGGCGTGACCTTCGAATACGAAGATATCCCGGCTGATATGCAAGATCTGGCTGAAGAATGGCACCAGAACCTGATCGAGTCCGCAGCAGAAGCTTCTGAAGAGCTGATGGAGAAATACCTGGGTGGTGAAGAACTGACTGAAGAAGAGATCAAAAAAGCTCTGCGTCAGCGTGTTCTGAACAACGAAATCATCCTGGTAACCTGTGGTTCTGCGTTTAAGAACAAAGGTGTTCAGGCGATGCTGGATGCGGTAGTTGACTACCTGCCATCCCCAGTTGACGTACCTGCGATCAACGGTCTTTTGGATGACGGTAAAGACACACCGGCTGAGCGTCACGCAAGTGATGACGAGCCGTTTGCTGCGTTGGCATTCAAAATCGCTACCGACCCGTTTGTGGGTAACCTGACGTTCTTCCGCGTGTACTCCGGCGTGGTTAACTCCGGTGATACCGTACTGAACCCAGTTAAATCAGCACGTGAGCGTTTTGGTCGTATCGTTCAGATGCACGCTAACAAGCGTGAAGAGATCAAAGAAGTTCGCGCAGGCGATATCGCTGCGGCTATCGGTCTGAAAGATGTAACGACGGGTGACACCTTGTGTGATCCAGACAACGTCATCATTTTGGAACGTATGGAATTCCCAGAACCGGTAATTTCCATCGCGGTAGAACCGAAAACCAAAGCTGACCAAGAAAAAATGGGTCTGGCATTGGGCCGTCTGGCTAAAGAAGACCCGTCTTTCCGTGTATGGACTGACGAAGAATCTAACCAGACTATCATCGCTGGTATGGGTGAGTTGCACCTCGATATCATCGTTGACCGTATGAAGCGTGAGTTCAACGTTGAAGCAAACGTGGGTAAACCACAGGTTGCTTATCGTGAAGCAATTCGCTCGAAAGTTACCGATATCGAAGGTAAACACGCCAAGCAGTCTGGTGGTCGTGGTCAGTATGGTCATGTTGTTATCGACATGTACCCGCTGGAGCCGGGCTCAAATCCGAAAGGTTACGAGTTCGTCAACGACATTAAAGGCGGTGTAATTCCTGGCGAATACATCCCTGCCGTTGATAAAGGCATCCAGGAACAACTGAAAGCGGGCCCTCTGGCTGGTTACCCAGTGGTTGATCTCGGTGTGCGTCTGCACTTCGGTTCTTTCCATGACGTTGACTCCTCTGAATTGGCGTTTAAACTGGCCGCTTCTATCGCCTTTAAAGATGGCTTTAAGAAAGCGAAACCAGTTCTGCTTGAGCCGATCATGAAGGTTGAAGTTGAAACGCCTGAAGAGAACACGGGTGACGTCATCGGTGACCTTAGCCGTCGTCGTGGTATGCTGCGTGGTCAAGAATCTAACGTTACTGGCGTTGTGATTCACGCTGAAGTTCCGCTGTCTGAAATGTTCGGATACGCAACTCAACTGCGTTCTCTGACTAAAGGCCGTGCTTCTTACTCCATGGAGTTCCTGAAGTACGATGATGCGCCTAACAACGTTGCTCAGGCCGTAATTGAAGCCCGTGGTAAATAAGCCTCAGGGTTAAAACAAAATCCCGTGCTCTCTCCATAGGGGGAGAGCATTTGAGTAAGGAATATCGCCGTGTCTAAAGAAAAATTTGAACGTACAAAACCCCACGTTAACGTCGGTACTATCGGCCACGTTGACCATGGTAAAACGACTCTGACTGCTGCAATCACTACCGTTCTGGCTAAAACCTACGGTGGTAACGCACGTGCATTCGACCAGATCGATAACGCACCAGAAGAAAAAGCACGTGGTATCACCATCAACACGTCTCACGTTGAATACGATACCCCGTCTCGCCACTATGCGCACGTTGACTGCCCAGGACACGCCGACTATGTGAAAAACATGATCACCGGTGCTGCCCAGATGGATGGCGCGATCCTGGTTGTTGCTGCAACTGACGGCCCGATGCCTCAGACTCGTGAGCACATCCTGCTGGGTCGTCAGGTTGGCGTTCCTTTCATCATCGTGTTCCTGAACAAATGTGACATGGTTGATGACGAAGAGCTGCTGGAACTGGTTGAGATGGAAGTGCGTGAGCTGCTGTCTCAGTACGATTTCCCTGGCGACGACACGCCGGTAATTCGTGGCTCTGCTCTGAAAGCGCTGGAAGGCGAAGCCGAGTGGGAAGCGAAAATCGTCGAACTGGCTGGCTACCTGGATTCTTATATCCCAGAACCAGAGCGTGCAATTGACAAGCCGTTCCTGCTGCCAATCGAAGACGTATTCTCTATCTCCGGCCGTGGTACTGTTGTTACTGGTCGTGTAGAGCGCGGTATCGTTAAAGTCGGTGAAGAAGTTGAAATCGTTGGTATCAAAGATACTGCGAAATCGACCTGTACTGGCGTAGAAATGTTCCGCAAACTGCTGGACGAAGGTCGTGCAGGCGAGAACGTTGGTGTTCTGCTGCGTGGTATCAAGCGTGAAGAAATCGAGCGTGGCCAAGTACTGGCTAAGCCGGGTTCAATCAAGCCGCACACCCAGTTCGAATCAGAAGTGTATATCCTGAGCAAAGATGAAGGCGGCCGTCATACTCCGTTCTTCAAAGGCTACCGTCCTCAGTTCTACTTCCGTACCACTGACGTAACGGGTACCATCGAACTGCCAGAAGGCGTAGAGATGGTAATGCCGGGCGACAACATCAAAATGGTTGTTACCCTGATCCACCCAATCGCGATGGATGACGGTTTGCGTTTCGCAATCCGTGAAGGCGGCCGTACTGTAGGCGCGGGCGTTGTTGCTAAAGTTATCGCTTAATCGCTGATAAACTAAATGCATGAAAAAGGCACCTCGGTGCCTTTTTTTACGCCTAAATGATTAAATCGAAATTGAAATAAAAATAATTCTTATTTACAATATTGAAGTTGGTTAAAAAATCGCTAGGAGCGGTTTCAAATGCCGTTTGTAGTGTCCTGAAAGGTAGCGTGAAAGACACTCGCGATAACGATGAGTCATTCTGGTATGTATGTTTGTTTATGCAACGCGATTTCTGACAAAGTCATTCGTAATGCTGTTCGTCAGCACCAGCCTCAGTCTATGCAACAATTACGCAAGCTCGTTCCTATCGGGACAGATTGCGGTAAATGTATTCGTCAGGCGCGTGTTATTTTTGAGGAAGAACAAGCTAAAATTCCTGACATGTATGAAGTAGCATAAAATGTAGGGTCGTTTTTTTGACTCTCGGCTGGCCAGTTCTACACTTTAAGAACTGGAGCGGAGGAGCATGTCATGAAAGGCGATAAAAAAGTCATTACACACCTGAATAAGTTATTGGGCAACGAGCTGGTAGCCATTAACCAATATTTTCTTCATGCCCGTATGTTTAAAAACTGGGGCTTAACCCGTCTCAACGATCACGAATATCATGAGTCTATTGACGAAATGAAGCATGCTGATCGCTACATCGAACGAATCCTGTTTCTTGAAGGCATCCCGAATCTGCAGGATTTGGGTAAGTTAAATATTGGCGAGGATGTTGAAGAGATCTTACGTTCAGACCTTCAACTTGAATTGGATGGCGCAAAGAATTTGCGTGAGGCAATTTCCTATGCTGACTCTGTACATGACTATGTCAGCAGGGATTTAATGATAGAAATTCTTGCCGATGAAGAAGGGCACATCGACTGGCTGGAAACTGAATTAGATTTAATTTCACGTCTTGGTATACAAAACTATCTTCAAGCTCAGCTAAAAGCTGAGTAACAGAGTAGATATACGATGTTATGTGCTTTATGCCGAATCCGGCCGGACTAGCTCACATCGTTCCGGCCGCGTTTAAAATCATTTTATCCTGCTTGTTGCTTCCCCAGCCAATTTGCGTATAATGCGCGAGCTTACTGAAACAAGGTAAGCCTGATTCAATCCGAATCAGAGGGTCAATATTAATTTATTGCGCCCAAAACAATACTCCCGATATGGGGTTATGTGCTGACGATTACACTCCCCCATCAATCGAAATGGGTGTGAGGAGTAATCATTTACGTTTATAAATAATTGGAGCTCTGGTCTCATGCAGAACCAAAGAATCCGTATCCGCCTGAAAGCGTTTGATCATCGTCTGATTGATCAATCAACTGCGGAAATCGTCGAGACTGCTAAGCGCACTGGTGCGCAAGTACGTGGTCCGATCCCGCTGCCGACCCGCAAAGAGCGCTTTACCGTTCTGATTTCTCCGCACGTCAATAAAGATGCGCGCGATCAGTACGAGATTCGCACTCACAAGCGTCTGGTTGACATCGTTGAGCCAACCGAGAAAACCGTTGATGCTCTGATGCGTCTGGATCTGGCTGCTGGTGTAGACGTGCAGATCAGCCTGGGTTAATCAGGTCATTGAGCGATTGAGAGGTTGAAACAATGATTGGTTTAGTCGGTAAAAAAGTGGGTATGACCCGTATCTTCACTGAAGATGGCGTATCTATCCCCGTAACCGTTATCGAAATTGAAGCAAACCGCGTAACTCAGGTTAAAGACCTGGTTAACGACGGTTACCGCGCTGTGCAAGTAACTACTGGTGCTAAAAAAGCAAACCGTGTTACCAAGCCAGAAGCAGGTCACTTTGCTAAAGCTGGTGTAGAAGCTGGCCGTACCCTGCGTGAATTCCGTCTGTCTGAAGGCGAAGAGTTCACTATTGGTCAGAGCATCAGTGTTGAAATTTTCGCTGACGTTAAAAAAGTAGACGTTACTGGTACATCTAAAGGTAAAGGTTTTGCTGGCACAGTTAAGCGCTGGAATTTCCGTACTCAGGATGCTACCCACGGTAACTCCTTGTCCCACCGCGTTCCGGGTTCTATCGGTCAGAACCAGACTCCGGGCAAAGTGTTCAAAGGCAAGAAAATGGCAGGCCAGCTGGGTAACGAACGTGTAACCGTTCAGAGCCTGGACGTAGTGCGTGTTGACGCTGAGCGCAACCTGCTGCTGGTTAAAGGTGCTGTTCCGGGAGCTACCGGTAGCGACCTGATCGTTAAACCAGCTGTGAAGGCGTGAGGAGATAGCAATGGAATTAGTATTGAAAGACGCGCAAAGCGCGCTGACTGTTTCCGAAACTACCTTCGGTCGTGATTTCAACGAAGCGCTGGTACATCAGGTTGTTGTTGCTTATGCAGCAGGTGCCCGTCAAGGTACTCGCGCCCAGAAGACCCGTGCTGAAGTAACTGGTTCCGGTAAAAAACCTTGGCGTCAGAAAGGTACTGGCCGTGCGCGTTCAGGTTCTGCTAAGAGCCCAATCTGGCGTTCCGGTGGTGTGACCTTCGCTGCTAAGCCTCAGGATCACAGTCAGAAAGTTAACAAAAAGATGTACCGCGGCGCGCTGAAAAGCATTCTGTCCGAACTGGTACGTCAAGATCGTCTGATCGTTGTCGAGACGTTTTCTGTAGAAGCACCGAAAACTAAGTTGCTGGCTCAGAAACTGAAAGAAATGGCACTGGAAGACGTGTTGATCATCACCGGTGAACTGGATGAGAATCTGTTCCTGGCTGCGCGTAACCTGTACAAGGTTGATGTGCGTGATGCAGCAGCAATCGACCCAGTTAGCCTGATCGCCTTCGACAAAGTCGTTATGACTGCTGATGCAGTTAAGCAAGTTGAGGAGATGCTGGCATGATCCGTGAAGAACGTCTGCTGAAAGTACTGCGCGCGCCGCACGTATCTGAAAAAGCATCTACCGCGATGGAAAAAACTAACACCATCGTTCTCAAAGTTGCTAAAGACGCGACTAAAGCAGAGATCGTTGCTGCTGTAGAGAAACTGTTCGAAGTAGAAGTTAAAGACGTAAACACCCTGGTAGTTAAGGGTAAAGTTAAGCGTCACGGACAGCGTATTGGTCGTCGCAGCGACTGGAAAAAAGCTTACGTCACCCTGAAAGAAGGCCAGAATCTGGACTTCATCGGCGGCGCTGAGTAAGTCGGAGGAGAAAGACAATGGCAGTTGTTAAATGTAAACCGACATCTCCGGGTCGTCGCCACGTTGTTAAAGTGGTTAACCCTGAGCTGCACAAGGGCAAACCTTATGCCCCGTTGCTGGAAAAGAACAGCAAATCCGGTGGCCGTAACAACAATGGCCGCATCACTACCCGTCACATTGGTGGTGGTCACAAACAGGCTTATCGTATTGTTGACTTTAAACGCAACAAAGATGGTATTCCTGCGGTTGTTGAGCGTCTGGAGTATGATCCGAACCGTTCCGCGAATATCGCGCTGGTTCTGTATAAAGACGGCGAGCGTCGTTACATTTTGGCACCAAAAGGCCTGAAAGCCGGCGACCAGATTCAATCTGGCGTTGATGCTGCGATTAAAGCGGGTAATACCCTGCCGATGCGTAACATCCCAGTCGGTTCAACGGTTCACAACGTAGAAATGAAACCAGGTAAAGGCGGCCAGTTGGCTCGTTCTGCTGGTACTTACGTTCAGATCGTTGCTCGTGATGGTTCTTACGTTACCCTACGCCTGCGTTCTGGCGAAATGCGTAAAGTCGAATCCGACTGCCGCGCTACGCTGGGCGAAGTTGGCAACGCTGAGCATATGCTACGCGTTCTGGGTAAAGCTGGTGCTGCACGCTGGCGTGGTGTTCGTCCTACCGTTCGCGGTACGGCAATGAACCCAGTCGACCACCCACACGGTGGTGGTGAAGGTCGTAACTTTGGTAAGCACCCGGTAAGTCCGTGGGGCCTTCAGACCAAAGGTAAAAAGACCCGCAGCAACAAGCGTACTGATAAATTTATCGTACGTCGCCGTACTAAATAATCTTAGAGGATAAACCATGCCACGTTCTCTCAAGAAAGGTCCATTTATTGACCTGCACTTGCTGAAGAAGGTAGAGAAAGCGGTGGAAAGCGGAGACAAGAAGCCTTTGCGCACTTGGTCCCGTCGTTCAACGATCTTTCCAAATATGATCGGTTTGACCATCGCTGTCCATAATGGTCGTCAGCACGTTCCGGTGTTTGTTTCCGATGAAATGGTCGGTCACAAGCTGGGTGAATTCGCGCCGACTCGTACTTATCGCGGCCATGCGGCCGACAAAAAGGCCAAGAAGCGCTAAGGTAGGAGGAAGAGATGGAAACTATCGCTAAACATTGCCACGCTCGTTCTTCTGCTCAAAAGGTTCGCCTGGTGGCAGACCTGATTCGCGGTAAGAAAGTGTCGCAAGCTCTGGAAGTTCTGACCTACACCAACAAGAAAGCTGCTGGTCTGGTTAAAAAAGTGCTGGAGTCTGCTATTGCTAACGCAGAACACAACGATGGCGCTGACATTGATGATCTGAAAGTCGCGAAAATTTTCGTTGACGAAGGCCCAAGCATGAAGCGCATTATGCCGCGTGCTAAAGGCCGTGCGGATCGCATCCTGAAGCGTACCAGCCACATTACTGTGGTTGTGTCCGATCGCTGAGACTCTGGAGACTAGCAATGGGTCAGAAAGTACATCCTAATGGTATTCGCCTGGGTATTGTCAAACCTTGGAACTCTACCTGGTATGCGAATACCAAAGAATTCGCTGACAACCTGGACAGCGATTTTAAAGTTCGTAAATACCTGACGAAGGAACTGGAGAAAGCTTCCGTTTCTCGTATCGTTATCGAACGTCCTGCAAAAAGCATCCGTGTGACTATTCACACTGCTCGTCCAGGCATCGTGATCGGTAAAAAAGGTGAAGATGTTGAAAAACTGCGCAAAGTCGTAGCGGATATCGCTGGCGTACCTGCACAGATTAATATCGCAGAAGTTCGTAAACCTGAACTGGACGCAAAACTGGTTGCTGACAGCATCACTTCTCAGCTGGAGCGTCGTGTGATGTTCCGTCGTGCTATGAAGCGTGCGGTACAGAACGCCATGCGTCTGGGCGCTAAAGGTATTAAAGTTGAAGTAAGTGGCCGTCTTGGCGGCGCTGAAATCGCGCGTACCGAATGGTACCGTGAAGGTCGTGTTCCGTTGCATACATTGCGTGCGGATATCGACTACAACACTTCCGAAGCGCACACCACTTATGGTGTTATCGGTGTGAAAGTGTGGATCTTCAAAGGTGAGATCCTGGGTGGTATGGCTGCCGTTGAACAACCGGAAAAACCGGCTGCTCAACCTAAAAAGCAGCAGCGTAAAGGCCGCAAGTAAGGAGAGTCGCTGATGTTACAACCAAAGCGTACAAAATTCCGTAAGGTGCACAAGGGCCGCAACCGTGGTCTGGCGCAGGGTACGGATGTTAGCTTCGGCACTTTCGGTCTGAAAGCTGTTGGCCGCGGTCGCCTGACTGCTCGTCAAATCGAAGCTGCACGTCGTGCCATGACTCGTGCTGTTAAGCGTCAAGGTAAGATCTGGATCCGTGTATTCCCGGACAAACCGATCACCGAGAAACCGCTTGAAGTTCGTATGGGTAAAGGTAAAGGTAACGTGGAATATTGGGTTGCCTTGATTCAGCCAGGTAAAGTCCTGTACGAAATGGACGGTGTGCCGGAAGAGTTAGCCCGCGAGGCATTCCAACTGGCAGCAGCGAAACTGCCTATCAAAACCACCTTTGTAACTAAGACGGTGATGTAATGAAAGCAAATGAGCTGCGTGAAAAGAGCGTTGAAGAGCTGAACACTGAGCTGCTCGGCCTGCTGCGCGAGCAATTTAACCTGCGTATGCAGGCTGCCAGTGGTCAGTTGCAACAGACTCACCTGGTAAAACAAGTGCGTCACAATATTGCACGTGTTAAGACTTTACTGACTGAGAAGGCGGGTGCGTAATGACCGATAAAATCCGTACTTTGCAAGGTCGTGTTGTAAGCGACAAAATGGAGAAATCCATTGTTGTTGCTATCGAACGTTTCGTGAAACACCCGCTTTACGGTAAATTCATTAAACGTACGACTAAGCTGCACGTACATGACGAGAACAATGAATGTGGTATCGGTGACGTGGTTGAAATCCACGAATGCCGTCCATTGTCCAAAACTAAGTCTTGGACACTTGTTCGCGTTGTAGAGAAAGCGATTCTGTAATAAAGTAGCGCTCTTCTCTTACGATAAACGGCTCTGCAAAGGGCCGTTTATTTTTTCTACCCATACCAAGGAAGCGGTGTTATAATGCTGCGCCCTCAATTATGGGGTATTTAATGGCCCGAAAGGGTCCTAAAGTAGTAGTTGACATTAGCGGAGCACTAAAATGATCCAAGAACAGACTATGCTGAACGTGGCCGATAATTCCGGTGCACGTCGCGTAATGTGTATCAAGGTTCTAGGTGGCTCGCACCGTCGCTACGCAGGCGTCGGCGATATCATCAAAATTACCATCAAGGAAGCAATTCCTCGCGGTAAGGTGAAAAAAGGCGATGTTCTGAAGGCGGTAGTGGTGCGCACCAAGAAGGGTGTTCGTCGCCCGGACGGTTCTGTCATTCGCTTCGATGGAAATGCTTGCGTTATTTTAAACAATAACAGCGAACAGCCTATCGGTACGCGTATTTTTGGGCCGGTAACTCGTGAACTGCGTAATGAGAAGTTCATGAAAATTATCTCTCTGGCACCAGAAGTACTTTAAGGAGCGAATCATGGCAGCGAAAATCCGTCGTGATGACGAAGTTATTGTGCTAACCGGCAAAGATAAAGGTAAGCGCGGTAAAGTAAAAAATGTCCTGTCTGCTAGTAAGGTCATTGTTGAAGGTATTAACCTGGTTAAAAAACATCAGAAGCCGGTTCCGGCTCTGAACCAACCAGGTGGCATCGTTGAAAAAGAAGCTGCAATTCAAGTTTCTAACCTTGCAATCTTCAATGCGGCAACTGGTAAGGCTGACCGTGTAGGCTTTAGATTCGAAGACGGAAAAAAAGTCCGTTTCTTTAAATCTAATAGCGAAACTATCAAGTAATTTGGAGTAGTACGATGGCGAAACTGCATGATTACTACAAAGACGAAGTAGTTAAAAAACTCATGACTGAGTTTAACTACAATTCTGTCATGCAAGTCCCTCGGGTCGAGAAGATCACCCTGAATATGGGTGTTGGTGAAGCGATCGCTGACAAGAAACTGCTGGATAATGCAGCAGCTGATCTGGCAGCAATCTCCGGTCAAAAACCGTTGATCACCAAAGCACGCAAATCTGTTGCAGGCTTCAAAATCCGTCAGGGCTATCCGATCGGCTGTAAAGTAACTCTGCGTGGTGAACGCATGTGGGAGTTCCTTGAGCGACTGATTTCCATTGCTGTACCGCGTATCCGTGACTTCCGTGGCTTGTCCGCTAAGTCATTTGATGGCCGTGGTAACTACAGCATGGGTGTGCGTGAGCAGATCATCTTCCCGGAAATCGACTACGATAAAGTCGATCGCGTTCGTGGTTTGGACATTACCATTACCACTACTGCGAAATCCGATGATGAAGGTCGTGCGCTGTTGGCCGCCTTTAACTTCCCATTCCGCAAGTAAGGTAGGGTTACTAATGGCTAAGCAATCCATGAAAGCACGCGAAGTTGTTCGTGTGAAACTGGCTGAAAAATACCGCGCTAAACGCGAGGAATTGAAAGCTATCATCTCTGGTGCGAACTCATCCGACGAAGATCGTTGGGATGCTGTTCTTAAGCTGCAGACTCTGCCGCGTGATTCCAGCCCGTCTCGTCAGCGTAATCGCTGCCGCCAAACTGGTCGTCCGCACGCTTTCCTGCGGAAGTTCGGGTTGAGCCGTATCAAGGTCCGTGAAGCCGCTATGCGCGGTGAAATTCCGGGTCTGAAAAAGGCTAGCTGGTAATTGTCACCAATTGAATCACGGGAGTAAAGACAGATGAGCATGCAAGATCCGATCGCGGATATGCTGACCCGTATCCGTAACGGTCAAGCCGCGAACAAAGTTGCGGTCACCATGCCTTCCTCCAAGCTGAAAGTGGCAATTGCCAACGTGCTGAAGGAAGAAGGTTACATTGAAGATTTCAAAATCGAAGGCGACACCAAGCCAGTTCTGGAATTAGAACTTAAATATTTCCAGGGCAAGGCAGTGGTAGAAAGCATTCAGCGAGTAAGCCGTCCAGGTCTGCGCATCTATAAAAGAAAAGATGAGCTGCCAAAAGTTATGGCCGGTTTGGGTATCGCAGTTGTTTCTACCTCTAAAGGTGTTATGACTGATCGTGCAGCTCGCCAGGCTGGTCTTGGTGGCGAGATTATCTGCTACGTAGCTTAATCGGGAGGAAAAATGTCTCGTGTTGCAAAAGCACCCGTCGTCATTCCTGCCGGCGTAGAGGTAAAACTCAACGGTCAGGATGTTTCGATTAAGGGTAAAAACGGCGAGCTGAGTCGTAAGATCCATGATGCCGTTGAAGTGAAACAAGCTGACAACGCTCTGACTTTCGCCCCGCGCGAAGGTTTCGTTGACGGATGGGCCCAAGCGGGTACCACTCGCGCTCTGTTGAACGCAATGGTTATCGGTGTTACCGAAGGCTTCACTAAGAAGCTGCAACTGGTTGGTGTTGGTTACCGTGCTGCTGTTAAAGGCAATGTGGTTAACCTGTCTCTTGGGTTTTCTCACCCAGTAGAGCATGCACTGCCGGCAGGTATTACTGCAGAATGCCCAAGCCAAACTGAAATCGTACTGAAAGGTGCTGATAAGCAGGTTATTGGTCAGGTTGCTGCGGAATTACGCGCCTACCGTCGTCCTGAGCCTTATAAAGGCAAGGGTGTCCGTTACGCCGACGAAGTCGTGCGTACCAAAGAGGCTAAGAAGAAGTAAGGTAACACTATGGATAAGAAAGCAGCTCGTATCCGTCGTGCGACCCGCGCACGCCGCAAGCTCCAGGAACTGGGTGCGACGCGTCTGGTGGTACATCGTACTCCACGCCATATTTATGCGCAGGTCATTGCACCGAACGGTTCTGAAGTCCTGGTAGCCGCTTCTACTGTAGAAAAAGCTATCGCTGAACAACTGAAGTCGACTGGCAACAAAGACGCAGCAACCGCAATAGGTAAAGCTATTGCAGAACGCGCGTTAGAAAAAGGCATCAAGAATGTCTCTTTCGACCGTTCCGGTTTCCAATATCATGGTCGAGTCCAAGCACTGGCAGATGCTGCCCGTGAAGCTGGCCTTCAGTTCTAAGGTAGAGGTGTAAGATGGCTCACATCGAGAAACAAGCTGGCGAACTGCAGGAAAAGCTGATCGCGGTAAATCGCGTATCTAAAACCGTTAAAGGTGGTCGTATTTTCAGCTTCACCGCACTGACTGTAGTGGGTGATGGCAACGGCCGCGTTGGTTTTGGTTACGGTAAAGCTCGCGAAGTTCCAGCAGCGATCCAGAAAGCGATGGAAAAAGCCCGTCGCAATATGATGAATGTCGCGCTGAACAACGGCACCCTGCAGCACCCGGTTAAAGGTGCTCACACGGGGTCTCGTGTGTTCATGCAGCCAGCTTCCGAAGGTACCGGTATTATTGCCGGTGGTGCAATGCGCGCCGTTTTGGAAGTTGCAGGGGTTCACAACGTATTGGCTAAAGCCTATGGTTCCACTAACCCGATTAACGTGGTTCGTGCAACGATTGATGGCTTAGCCAACATGAAGTCCCCGGAAATGGTCGCTGCCAAGCGTGGTAAATCCGTTGAAGAAATTCTGGGGTAATTGACCGTGGCAAAGACTATTAAAATCACTCAAACCCGTAGTGCAATCGGTCGTCTGCCGAAACATAAGGCAACACTGCTTGGCCTGGGTCTGCGTCGTATTGGTCATACTGTTGAACGCGAGGATACTCCTGCGGTTCGTGGTATGGTCAACGCGGTTTCCTACATGGTTAAAGTGGAGGAGTAACAGATGCGTTTAAATACTCTGTCTCCGGCCGAAGGTGCTAAACATGCACCGAAGCGTTTAGGTCGTGGTATCGGTTCTGGCCTGGGCAAAACTAGCGGTCGTGGTCACAAAGGTCAGAACTCTCGTTCTGGTGGTGGCGTGCGCCGTGGTTTTGAAGGTGGTCAGATGCCTTTATACCGTCGTCTGCCGAAATTCGGTTTTACTTCTCGTAAAGCAATGATCACGTCAGAAGTTCGTCTGTCTGATCTTGCTAAAGTAGAAGGCGACGTAGTTGACCTGAATACGCTGAAAGCCGCTAATGTTATTGGCATTCAGATTGAATTCGCGAAAGTGATTCTGTCTGGTGAAGTTGCTCGTCCGGTAACGATTCGTGGTCTGCGTGTCACTAAAGGTGCTCGTGCTGCTATCGAAGCTGCTGGCGGTAAAATTGAGGAATAAGTAGCAGATGGCTAAGCAACCAGGATTAGATTTTCAGAGTGCTAAAGGCGGAGTTGGTGAACTGAAGCGCAGACTTTTGTTTGTTATCGGTGCGCTAATTGTTTTCCGTATTGGCTCTTTTATTCCGATTCCTGGTATTGATGCCACTGTGCTTGCCAAATTGCTTGAACAGCAGCGAGGCACCATCATTGAAATGTTTAACATGTTCTCTGGTGGTGCTCTCAGCCGTGCTTCTATCTTTGCACTGGGTATTATGCCGTACATTTCGGCATCGATTATTATCCAGTTGCTGACGGTGGTTCATCCCGCCTTGGCTGAAATAAAGAAAGAAGGGGAAGCTGGCCGTCGTAAGATTAGCCAGTATACCCGTTACGGCACCTTGGTATTGGCTATATTCCAATCTATCGGTATTGCTACCGGTTTGCCGAATATGCCTGGAATGCAAGATTTGGTCATAAACCCAGGTTTTGCTTTCTACTTTACCGCTGTTGTAAGCCTGGTTACAGGAACAATGTTCCTGATGTGGCTGGGAGAACAGATTACGGAGCGCGGTATCGGTAACGGTATCTCGATCATAATCTTTGCTGGTATTGTTGCGGGTCTCCCGCCGGCCATTGGCCATACCATCGAGCAAGCTCGGCAAGGCGACCTGCACTTCCTCCTGTTGCTGTTGGTTGCAGTTTTAGTGTTTGCAGTAACCTTCTTCGTTGTTTTCATTGAGCGTGGTCAACGTCGTATCGTCGTTAATTATGCAAAACGTCAACAAGGTCGTCGTGTTTATGCAGCACAGAGTACGCATTTACCACTGAAAGTGAATATGGCCGGTGTTATTCCAGCTATCTTCGCTTCCAGTATTATTCTGTTCCCTGCCACGATTGCATCCTGGTTTGGGGGCGGTACCGGTTGGAACTGGCTGACAACTATTTCGCTGTATTTGCAGCCCGGACAACCGCTTTATGTGTTACTCTATGCGTCTGCAATCATCTTCTTCTGTTTCTTCTACACTGCGTTGGTTTTCAACCCGCGTGAAACAGCAGATAACCTGAAGAAGTCCGGTGCATTCGTGCCAGGAATTCGTCCGGGAGAGCAAACGGCGAAATATATCGATAAAGTGATGACTCGCCTGACTCTGATTGGTGCGATGTATATTACTTTTATCTGCCTGATCCCGGAGTTTATGCGTGACGCAATGAAAGTGCCTTTCTATTTTGGGGGTACATCTTTATTGATCGTTGTTGTCGTCATCATGGACTTTATGGCTCAAGTGCAAACTCTGATGATGTCGAGTCAATACGAGTCTGCATTGAAGAAAGCAAACCTGAAAGGCTATAACCGTTAATTAGGTGAGCTTGAGAAGTTACGGAGAGTAAAAATGAAAGTTCGTGCTTCCGTCAAGAAATTATGTCGTAACTGTAAGATTGTTAAGCGTAACGGTGTCGTTCGTGTGATCTGCAGTGCCGAACCGAAGCATAAACAGCGTCAAGGCTGATTATCTCGCATATTTTTCTTGCAAAGTTGGGTTGAGCTGGCTAGATTAGCCAGCCAATCTTTTGTATGTAGCTGCAACATTATTTGAGTATCCTGAAAACGGGCTTTTCAGAATGGTGTTGCTGTATAAAATTGTAGGAGTGCATAGTGGCCCGTATAGCAGGCATTAACATTCCTGATCATAAACATACCGTTATTGCATTAACATCAATTTTCGGTATCGGTAAAACTCGGTCGCAGGCTATTTGTGCTGCAACAGGGATTGCCGAGAATGTTAAGATCAGTGAGCTGTCTGAAGAGCAAATCGATAAGCTGCGTGACGAAGTTGCCAAGTTTGTTGTAGAAGGTGATCTGCGTCGTGAAGTTACCCTGAGCATCAAGCGTCTTATGGACCTTGGTACTTATCGTGGTTTGCGTCATCGTCGTGGTCTGCCGGTTCGCGGTCAGCGTACCAAGACTAACGCCCGTACCCGTAAGGGTCCGCGCAAACCGATCAAGAAATAATCGGGGTGATTGAATAATGGCAAAGGCACCTATTCGTGCACGTAAGCGTGTAAGAAAGCAAGTCTCTGACGGTGTGGCTCATATCCATGCTTCTTTCAACAACACCATCGTAACCATTACTGATCGTCAGGGTAATGCGCTGGGTTGGGCAACTGCCGGTGGTTCCGGCTTCCGTGGTTCTCGTAAATCTACGCCGTTCGCTGCTCAAGTAGCTGCAGAACGTTGCGCAGAGGCCGTGAAAGAATACGGTATTAAGAACCTGGAAGTTATGGTTAAAGGACCTGGTCCGGGCCGTGAGTCTACTATCCGCGCATTGAACGCGGCTGGTTTCCGCATCACTAATATTACTGATGTGACTCCGATCCCTCATAACGGTTGTCGTCCGCCGAAAAAGCGCCGCGTATAACGCCGCTTTTAGGATTGTTGGAGAAAGAAAATGGCAAGATATTTGGGTCCTAAGCTCAAGCTGAGCCGTCGTGAAGGCACCGACCTGTTCCTGAAGTCTGGTGTTCGTGCGATCGATTCCAAGTGTAAAATTGAACAAGCTCCTGGCCAGCACGGTGCGCGTAAACCGCGTCTGTCTGACTATGGTGTACAGTTGCGTGAAAAGCAAAAAGTTCGCCGTATCTACGGTGTTCTGGAGCGCCAGTTCCGTAACTATTATAAAGAAGCTGCACGTCTGAAAGGCAACACAGGTGCAAACCTGCTGCAACTGCTGGAAGGTCGTCTGGATAACGTTGTTTATCGTATGGGTTTTGGTGCTACTCGCGCTGAATCACGTCAGATGGTAAGCCATAAAGCTATCATGGTAAACGGTCGCGTTGTTAGCATCGCTTCTTATCAGGTATCCCCGAATGACGTAGTCAGCATCCGTGAGAAAGCGAAAAAGCAATCTCGCGTGAAAGCCGCTCTGGAGCTGGCTGAACAGCGTGAAAAGCCAACTTGGCTGGAAGTTGATGCTGCCAAGATGGAAGGTGTGTTCAAACGTATTCCTGAACGTACCGATCTGTCTGCGGACATTAATGAACACCTGATCGTCGAGCTTTACTCCAAGTAAAGCTTAGTACCAAAGAGAGGACACAATGCAGGGTTCTGTGACAGAGTTTCTAAAACCGCGCCTGGTTGATATCGAGCAAGTGAGTTCGACGCACGCCAAGGTGACCCTTGAGCCATTAGAGCGAGGCTTCGGCCATACTCTTGGCAACGCACTGCGCCGTATTCTGCTTTCATCCATGCCAGGTTGCGCGGTGACCGAGGTTGAGATTGATGGTGTACTGCATGAGTACAGCACCAAAGAAGGCGTACAGGAAGATATCCTGGAAATCCTGCTCAACCTGAAAGGGCTGGCGGTGAGAGTTCAAGGTAAAGATGAAGTTATTCTTACCCTGAATAAATCTGGCATTGGCCCTGTGACTGCAGCCGACATCATCCATGATGGTGATGTCGAAATCGTCAAGCCGCAGCACTTAATTTGCCATCTGACCGATGAGAACGCATCTATTAGCATGCGCATCAAAGTTCAACGTGGTCGTGGTTATGTGCCGGCATCTGCCCGTATTCATACGGAAGAAGATGAGCGCCCGATTGGTCGTCTGTTAGTTGATGCTTGCTACAGCCCTGTAGAGCGTATTGCCTACAATGTTGAAGCAGCTCGCGTAGAACAGCGTACTGACTTGGACAAGCTAGTCATCGAAATGGAAACCAATGGTACGATCGATCCTGAAGAGGCGATCCGCCGTGCGGCCACCATTCTGGCTGAACAACTTGAAGCTTTTGTTGACTTACGTGATGTTCGTCAACCAGAAGTTAAAGAAGAGAAACCAGAGTTCGATCCGATCCTGCTGCGCCCTGTTGACGATCTGGAATTGACTGTCCGCTCTGCTAACTGCCTTAAGGCAGAAGCTATCCACTACATCGGTGATCTGGTACAGCGTACCGAGGTTGAGCTGCTTAAAACGCCTAACCTGGGTAAAAAATCTCTTACTGAGATTAAAGACGTACTGGCTTCCCGTGGTCTGTCTCTGGGCATGCGCCTAGAAAACTGGCCACCTGCAAGCATTGCTGATGAGTAACCAGATCACAGGTTAAGGTTTTACTGAGAAGGATAAGGTCATGCGCCATCGTAAGAGTGGTCGTCAACTGAACCGTAACAGCAGCCATCGTCAGGCTATGTTCCGTAACATGGCTAGTTCTTTGGTTCGTCATGAAATCATCAAGACGACCCTGCCGAAAGCGAAAGAGCTGCGTCGCGTTGTTGAACCGCTGATTACTCTTGCCAAGACCGACAGCGTTGCTAATCGTCGTCTGGCATTCGCCCGTACTCGTGATAACGAGATCGTGGCAAAACTGTTTAATGAACTGGGCCCGCGTTTCGCGAGCCGTGCCGGTGGTTACACTCGTATTCTGAAGTGTGGCTTCCGTGCTGGTGACAATGCGCCGATGGCATACATCGAGCTCGTTGATCGCTCAGTCTCTCAGACAGAAGAAGTGGCTACTGCAGAGTAATCTGTAAGAGCGTAAAAAAACCGGGGAAACCCGGTTTTTTTATATCTAAAGTAAACATTTCGACTATATACTCTGCATGTTTTCTTTATGTACATACCAACGTGACTTTCTTAGGAGTGATGATGACCACATACCGTCATAAGCGTGGGGAAATTAAGGATAATGCTATTGAGGCATTGCTGCATGACCCGCTGTTTCGCCAACGAATTGAAGTGAATGAAAAAGGGAAAGGGAGCTATCGTAGAAAAGGTAAGCATGTGAAAAAAGGTAGTTGGGAGGCCAGTGGTAAGCAATCAAATGATTCTTTACCACTGGCCTTTCTACTTTCTGCGTAATAATGAAGTAGAGGTCGAACAAAAACTCAATTTTTACTGTTTGGGCTGCTGTTCTTTAAGCAAGTCGCGGATTTCAGCTAATAGCTTCTCTTCTGCACTCGGTTTCGGTGGTGCTGCGGGCGTATCTTCCTGTGTACGGCGCATTTTATTCATAAGCTTAATCGCTATAAAAATAGCGAAAGCGACGATGACAAAGTCGAAAATATTCTGGATGAAAGCGCCGTAGTTCATGACCACGGCAGGAATCTCGCCTTGGGCGTCACGAAGAATAAGGCTGAATTGTTTAAAATCCACACCACCAATCAAAAGCCCCAGCGGCGGCATAATAATATCTGATACCAAAGAGGAAACAATTTTGCCGAAAGCGGCACCAATAATGACACCTACCGCCAAATCGACAACATTGCCACGCATGGCAAACTCTCTGAATTCTTTGATGATGCTCATATCCGTTCTCCTTGCCAAAAATATAAATTAATTCTAACCAATAGCCGCATCTTTGCCAGATTATCGGTTAGTAATAAATTTGCTCCCGAATTACAAAAAGAAAGGGCTTGGTTGAAATAGGCGTTCAACATCAGGCACAAATTTCTTGTCAGCCAGGAACATGATGACATGATCACCTTGCTCAATTTTGCTATTTGCATTGGCAATAATGACGTGATCACCGCGAACAATTGCTCCGATAGTGGTACCCGGTGGGAGCTTAATATCTTCGATCATTCTGCCGACAACTTTCGATGTACCTTCGTCACCATGTGCGATGGCTTCGATCGCTTCGGCAACCCCTCGGCGCAGAGAGGATACGCTAACAATATCAGCCTTACGGACATGGCTGAGTAGTGCAGAAATTGTCGCCTGCTGTGGGGAAATAGCGACATCAATGACGCTGCCCTGAACCAGATCGACATAAGCCCGACGCTGGATGAGCACCATCACTTTTTTCGCGCCCATACGCTTAGCCAGCATAGCTGACATAATATTTGCTTCATCATCATTGGTAATGGCGATGAATACGTCTATCTGCTCAATGTGTTCTTCGGCGAGTAACTCTTGATCTGAGGCGTCGCCATGAAACACAACTGTATTTTGCAGAAGTTCTGCCAACTCCGTCGCACGTTCTGCATTTCGTTCTATCAACTTGATGCTGTAGTCTTTTTCTAATCGCTGCGCTAATCCTGCGCCAACGTTACCCCCGCCAACGATCATGATCCTTTTATACGGTTTTTCAAGGCGTTGCAACTCACTCATCACCGCGCGAATGTGCTGGGAAGCCGCGACAAAAAAGACTTCATCTCCGGCTTCGATGATGGTGGAACCCTGAGGGCGAATAGGACGATCGTGGCGGAAAATCGCCGCAACGCGGGTCTCTACATGAGGAATATGCTCGCGGAGAGAAGTAAGGGCATTGCCGACTAGCGGGCCGCCATAGTAGGCATTGACAGCGGCAAGACTCACTTTACCTTCAGCGAAGTTGACGACCTGAAGTGCCCCAGGGTATTCGATCAACTTGTAAATGTTATCGATCACCAACTGCTCTGGGGAGATCAGATGATCAATAGGGACGGCTTCTGGTAAAAACAGATGCTCAGATTCACGAATGTACTCAGCGGCCCGTATGCGAGCAATACGGTTTGGTGTTTTGAAAAGAGAATAAGCGATCTGGCATGCGACCATATTCGTTTCATCTGAATTGGTAACGGCGACCAACATATCAGCATCTTCCGCTCCCGCTTCACGCAGAACACGCGGATGAGAGGCATAGCCTGTAACGACGCGAAGATCAAATTTATCCTGAAGCTGGCGCAACCGATTTGCATCAGTATCAACGACAGTGATGTCATTGTTTTCACCCGCTAGATTTTCTGCTAGTGTTCCGCCGACCTGACCCGCGCCAAGAATGATAATTTTCATAATAAGCCATGCCGTTTATTGATTGCCGCCTGTTGCAGACAATACTGGGTTCAATATCAGTTTTTTACCAGCTTCGCATAAAAGAAACCATCACCACCATCAGCATGGGGGAGCATCTGTATACCCGGTATTTCACTTGTACCCGTATCAACAAGCGTTGCATCGGCATGGCGAGACAAGAAATCTGTAACTTGCTGGGCATTCTCTTGCGGCAAAATGGAGCAGGTCGCGTAGACCATGGTGCCGCCTGGTTTTAGATGTGGCCAGATGGCATCAATAATCTCTTTTTGCAGTGCAACCAATTCCTCGATATCTCTGTCACGGCGTAACCATTTTATATCAGGGTGACGACGAATCACGCCAGTAGCGGAACAAGGGGCATCCAACAGAATACGATCAAACATACGTCCCTCACACCATGAGTTGGGGTAACGTCCATCGCCTTGTTTCACTTCTGCATTCATTTGTAATCGCAGTAAATTTTCTTTTACTCGGCCTAAACGCGTTTCATCAATATCGACAGCGAGCACGTGAGATTTTGGCGCAGCTTCTAGAATGTGCGTCGTTTTTCCACCGGGTGCGGCACAGAGATCGAGGATTTGCTCGCCATCTTGTGGATCAAGCCAGTAGACGCAGCCTTGAGCTGAAGCATCCTGTATTGTTGCCCACCCTTGTGAAAAACCCGGCAAGAGATCGACGGCACAGGGAGAAGCAAGTCGTATCGCATCGGCGTAGTCGGGATGAGCAAACGCTTCGATTCCCTCTTGCGCCAGCAAGTCTAAATAGGCTTCTCGTGTATGGTGTAACCGATTCACGCGCAGCCACATTGGAGGGCGTTGATTATTTGCATCAACAACGCTTTGCCAGTGATTTGGATAAGCATGCTCAATACGCGCTAGCAGCCAGCTTGGATGCAGGTAGTGAGACGCGTTTGTTGCCTCACGCTGTATGAGTTCTTCCTGCTGACGTTGAAATTGGCGTAATACGCCATTAATCAGTCCCTTGAGCTGTGGTCGCTTTAATGCGACGGCACCTTCTACCGTTTCTGCTAAGGCTGCATGGGGTGGGATACGAGTGTAGTGTAATTGGTAGATACCAACCATGATGAGGTAATGTAGTGTGCGTTGTTTGCCTGTCAGAGGCTTAGCCATCAGTTGTTGAATACACCATTCCAACTGCGGTAAAACGCGTAATACGCCGAAGCAAAGCTCTTGTAAAAGCGCACGATCTTTATCGGAAACTTCACGTTGATGAACAGGTAATAAGGCGCTGAGTGATTGCCCCTGATCCAGAACTTGTCCCACCACTTTTGCGGCAATACTGCGTAGATTGTATGAGCTTTTCATGTGTTAGCGATGATGTATACGTAAAAGAGAGAGGATATACCGGCATGGCGCCGGTATGAAAAATAGATCAGTTCAGTGTATTACCGGGAACGAACCACTCACGACGTGAGTTCAGCAGATCCTGCGCACTCATCACTTTTTTGCCTGCGGGTTGCAACTCCTGAATATTCAAGACGCCATTGGCTGTTGCTACCTGAATGCCTTGTTTCTCTGCCTGTATGATTGTGCCAGGCTGTAAGCCATGTGATTTGGTGATGACCTCAGCTTTCCAGACTTTTACTGGTTGTTCATCTACGATGAAATAGCTGACTGGCCAAGGATTAAAAGCGCGAATACAGCGTTCGAGCTGCTCGGCGGATAGCTGCCAGTCTAAGCGAGCTTCTTCTTTGCTAAGTTTTTCTGCATAGGTGGCAAGAGCGTCATTTTGTGCCTCAGCGACAGCGCTGCCAGTTGCAAGCTGTTCCAACGTTTCCAATAAGCCACGCGGCCCCAACTCGGCAAGTTTATCGTACAACGTTGCGCTGGTATCCTGTGACAGGATGGGGCATGAAATTTTGTGTAACATTGCGCCAGTATCGAGCCCTACGTCCATTTGCATGATCGTCACGCCGGTTTCACTATCCCCAGCCCATAATGCGCGTTGGATAGGCGCAGCTCCACGCCAGAGAGGCAACAGAGAACCATGTACATTAATGCAACCGAGGCGAGGCATAGATAACACCGGCTGTGGCAGAATTAACCCGTAGGCGACAACGACCATAACATCGGCACTTAACGCCTCAACCATCGCCTGATTTTCTGCCGGTCGCAGAGATTTAGGCTGGAAAACAGGGATGTTATGTTGTTCTGCCAGTACTTTTACTGGGCTTGGCGTGAGCTTGTTGCCTCTACCCGATGGGCGGTCAGGCTGTGTGAAAACGCCTACAACCTCGTGCCCTGATGATAAAAGCGCGTCAAGATGACGCGCTGCAAAGTCAGGGGTTCCGGCAAAGATGATGCGTAAAGAATCAGACACGGTGCTTCCTGTCAGGATGAAAATTATTGAGCTCGGCTATTCTGCTTAGCCAGCTTTTCCAGTTTTTGACGAATGCGCTGGCGTTTAAGCGGGGAAAGGTAATCGATAAACAATTTCCCAACCAGATGGTCCATTTCATGCTGAATACAAATGGCAAGTAGCTCGCTTGCTTCAAGTTCGAACACTTTACCTTCACGATCCAATGCTCGCACTTTTACATGCTCTGCTCGAGGAACCAGTGCGCGTGTTTCGGGGATCGACAAACAACCCTCTTCAATACCCGTCTCACCGCTCTTTTCAATCAGCTCTGGATTGATCAGCACCAGCCGTTGGTCTCGTTCTTCGGAGACGTCAATCACAATAATACGCTGATGAATATCCACTTGCGTTGCGGCCAGCCCAATACCTTCTTCTTCGTACATGGTATCGAACATATCATCCACGATACGTTGAATATCTGCATTGACTTCTTTTACGGGTTGCGCAGTGATGCGGAGCCGCTCATCTGGGAAATGTAATACCTGCAAAACTGACATATATGTTTAGATCTGTATCTGAATAGTGAAAGAGTCTTAGCGTACATTCTAGACATTTCCTGCCTCGATTGACAGCATCAGCACCGAATTGCACCACTTATCTGAACATAGCGGAATAAGGGACGCTGATGCTATCAACAGAAATTTGGCTACGTATGACAGGTGTACGGCATCTGGGAATCAGGTGTGGTCGAGCGATTGCCAGAAAGCTTATTGATCTAAATGAGTTAGATAACAATGTGTTGAGCGTATTAGGCCTGTCTCAGGCTCAAATATCCCAGTTCTGGGCCTATGATCCCAAGATCCTGGAGGAGACTCTCAACTGGTTGTCTTATCCCAATCACCATATCGTGACGTGCGAAGATGCTCTGTATCCCTTTCTGTTGAGCAATATTCGTGATTTTCCTCTGTTGCTTTTTGTCTCTGGTTCTCGTGAATTATTGGCATCGCCACAAATATCGATCGTTGGTAGCCGAGGCAATAGCGCTTATGGTGAACGCTGGGGATGTTTTTTCGCACAGGAATTTGCCGCGAATGAACTCACTGTGACCAGTGGGCTAGCGATTGGTATTGACGGTATTGCTCATCGGGCTGCCTTGGATGCTGGAGGGAAAACGATAGCAGTGCTGGGGAGCGGGCTGGAGAATATTTATCCCAAGCGGCACGCTAAGCTTGCTGAGCGTATTTGTGGCGATGGTGGCGCACTGGTCTCGGAATTTCCCCTTGCTATGCCGCCTTTTCCCACCAACTTCCCTAGAAGAAATCGCATCATCAGCGGATTAGGGCTGGGCGTTCTGGTTATCGAAGCGTCTATCCGTAGTGGGTCACTGGTCACCGCCCGTTATGCTTTGGAGCAAGGGCGGGACATTTTTGCCTTGCCGGGGGCTATCGGTAATCCTATGGCTGAGGGTACACATTGGTTGATCCAGCAAGGAGCAAGCCTGGTTACACACCCGAAGGATATTCTTGAACAGTTGGTGAGTGAACTACAGTGGCTGCCGATGGAAAGCGGGCAAACTATTTCTAACGAAGAAGAGAATGGCGAATTGCCATTTGCCGATGTGTTGGCTAACGTAGGAGATGAGGTTACACCTGTTGACGTTGTCGCTGAACGTGCCGGCCAACCTGTGCCAGAGGTAGTTACTAAGCTATTAGAACTGGAGTTAGCAGGATGGATCGCAGCAGTACCCGGCGGCTATGTCCGATTAAGGAGGGCAAGCCATGTTCGACGTACTCATGTACTTGTTTGAGAGCTACATCCACAATGAAACTGAAATGCGTGTCGATCAGGATACGTTAACTGATGACCTCACTCGCGCTGGATTCCATCGTAACGATATTTATAGCGCGTTGAGTTGGTTGGAAAAATTGGCCGATATTCAGGAAGGACAAGCTGCGCCGCTTTATTTGGCGAGTGATGCTCTGGCTATGCGGATCTATACGCAAGATGAGGAGCTACGTCTGGATGCAGACTGTCGTGGCTTTTTATTATTCCTTGAGCAAATTCAGGTTCTGAATCTTGAAACGCGCGAGATGATCATCGAACGCGTCATGGCGCTGGAAACACAGGAGTTTGATCTGGAAGATCTGAAGTGGGTCATTCTTATGGTGCTTTTCAATGTGCCCGGTTGCGAGAATGCCTATCAGCAAATGGAAGAATTACTTTTTGAGGTCAATGACGGTTATGTGCAATAGGCAGAGGAATAACAGTTCGAATGGCTAAACCTGCCTTGTTTGCTGAAAAAAAACAGGAAATATGTCCAGACTGTGGGTCAGTGCTGGTCATCCGCTCTGGTCGGCATGGTCCATTTCTTGGCTGTTCTACGTATCCGGAATGTGAGTTCATTCGCCCGCTTAAAGCGCAAACGGATGGACATGTCGTCAAAGTGTTGGATGGGCAGCAATGTCCGCTTTGTCAGTCGACATTGGTACTACGGCAAGGCCGTTATGGGATGTTCATCGGCTGTGGCAATTACCCTGAATGTCACCATACCGAGACTATCGATCGCCCTGATGAAACGGCGATTCGATGTCCACAGTGTAATGAAGGTACGCTGCTACAGCGCAAGTCTCGCTACGGCAAGGTGTTTCATTCTTGCGATCGCTATCCCGATTGCCAGTTTGTATTAAACCATAAACCAATAGCGGGTAAATGTCCTTCTTGCCATTACGCTTTATTGTTTGAGAAAAAGACGGCACAAGGCACCAAGCTATTTTGTGCCAGTAAATTATGCGGAAAACCGATAGCGGCAGAAGTTGATAAGAATGAGTGATGTGTCTGATGAATTAATGATTCCCGTCTTACGGGAATTACATAACGAACAGGTTATTGCGTACCCGACGGAAGCGGTATTTGGGCTGGGGTGCGATCCTGATAGTGAAGTGGCGGTTAATCGTCTGCTAGCGCTGAAACAACGCCCCTGGCAAAAAGGGTTGATCCTGATTGCGGCAGGTTTTAGCCAACTAGCACCTTATATTGATGATAGTGCGTTATCCGATGAGCAGAAGGCTGCGATGTTTTCTACATGGCCGGGTCCAGTTACTTGGGTATTGCCGGCAAAGCGCACGACGCCGCAATGGTTAACGGGGCAGTTTTCTTCGCTTGCGGTGCGCGTTAGTGGGCATCCATTAGTCAAGGAACTGTGCCAGCGCTACGGTAAACCGTTGGTGTCGACCAGTGCCAATTTAAGCGGTCAACCTCCTTGCCGTACTGCTCAGGAAGTCTCTCAGCAATTTGGTGATGACTTTCCCGTGCTGGTTGGGGATGTCGGTGGAAGAATGAACCCATCGGAAATCAGGGATGTATTAACAGGCGAGCTTATTCGTCAGGGGTAACGGTAAGTTGGAGGGGAACGTGTCTGAAGTAATGTCTTTTGCAGTTTTTGGTAATCCGATTGCGCATAGTAAATCACCTCGCATACATGAGCTATTTGCTGCACAGACGGGGATAACGCTGACGTATCAACGTGTGTTAGCACCTCTGGATAATTTTGAGCTGCTGCTGCGTCAGTATTTTCGCGATGGCGCTGGTGGTGCAAATGTAACTGCGCCCTTTAAAGAAAGGGCCTTTGCCGAAGCCGATGAGCGTAGCGAATGTGCGGCGCGTGCTGGTGCGGTGAATACATTGAAGAGGCTGGGTGACGGTCGTCTATTTGGTGATAATACTGATGGCATCGGTTTGCTCAGCGATCTGCAACGACTGGCGCTGGTGAAACCGTCGGATCGTGTTTTACTGGTTGGTGCGGGCGGCGCGGCGCGGGGGGTTATCCAACCCTTATTGGCTTATGGCTGTATAGTTGTGCTGACGAATAGGACATTTTCCAAAGCTGATGCCTTGGCTAAGGCCTTCTGTGATATCGGCGATATTCAAGCGGTTGCGCTCGACGATTTACATGGCCAGTCTTTCGATCTGGTCATTAACGCCACCTCTTCTGGCATGTACAACAGTATTCCTAACTTACCGCCAGAACTCATTTCGCCGGAAACGAGCTGTTATGACATGTTTTATTTACCGCAACTCACTCCCTTTTTGTCGTGGTGCGTACAGCAGGGGGCTATTCATTATGCAGATGGCTTGGGAATGCTGGTGGGGCAGGCAGCACATGCGTTTAAACTTTGGCATGGTGTGATGCCAGACGTAGAGCCAGTTATTAGTTTACTAAAACAGGAACTCGCTAAATGAATCAAGCGATCCAGTTCCCAGATCGTGAAAGTTGGGATGATAAGATAATGGCGATCCGTTTTCCTGTTTTGGTGAATGGCTTTCAGCAGGAATGCCTGATAAGTGGGGAACGTCTTCAGCGCCGTTACGGCGGTGATAACCCTGAACAGTGGTTGGCGTTGTTCAGGGAATATCGATGGGATCTTGAAGATGAATTGGAAAAAATGATCGTTGCTGAAGAATGGGACGATGAAGGCTGTTACTCATTATCCTGAGCAAGATATTCATCTTTCCAACGAACATAGTTATTTGCCGAGTAAATCAGTCCCTCTATTTCTTCTGGTGTCAGTGACCGAATTTTCTTAACTGGGCTGCCAAGGTATAGATGTCCCTTCTCTAGCCGTTTTCCTGGAGGGACCAAGCTACCAGCACCGATCATGACATCATCCTCAACAATGGCACCATCCAGAAGTATTGACCCCATTCCTACCAGTACTCTATTTCCTATTTGGCAACCGTGCAGCATCGCTTTATGGCCTACCGTGACGTCTTCACCAATAATAAGTGGGTTACCTTCTGGTTTTTTCTCTGAGCAGTGGGTGATATGAAGTACCGCTCCGTCCTGAATATTACTCCTTGCACCAATCGTGATGTAGTTAACGTCGCCGCGTATGGCGACAAGCGGCCAGATACTGACGTCATCGCCTAGTGTTACCTTGCCAATCACCACGCTGGAATGATCGACCATGACTCTTTTGCCTAAAACGGGAGAAATCCCCTTATAACGACGGAATGTTTTTGCACTCATCGGTAACCTCGTAGTTATTTAGCATATGTAGTTATTTACCATATGCTGATTATTCGCATTAACAGACAAAAATATCGACAGATATGCAGCGGCATCAACTGAAAAATGACGTAGATCGAGTAAGATCTCATCGAAAGGGTCGAAAAACGCGCGAACAGAAAAAAAGATCAAGAAAGTTGTTGTGCAACGAAAACAGATCCCTATAATGCGCCTCCATCGACACGGCGCTGTGACTCACAACCGGGTCGATAAAGAAAGAGAAAACACTTTAAAATAAACGTTGACTCTGAAGGTGATAAGCGTAACATACGCCACCTCGCGAAGCGGATAACACCGCAACGCACTGCTCTTTAACAATATAATCAGACAATCTGTGTGGGCACTCACAAGACCGTATCTTAACGATATAAAAAGTCTTGAAGAGTGAACAACAGTAAATTCATTACGAATGAACAGTAACTAATTCTTTGAGCATCGCTGACGAGTTCAGCAAATCAAACAAATCTTAAATTGAAGAGTTTGATCATGGCTCAGATTGAACGCTGGCGGCAGGCCTAACACATGCAAGTCGAGCGGTAGCACAGGAGAGCTTGCTCTCTGGGTGACGAGCGGCGGACGGGTGAGTAATGTCTGGGAAACTGCCTGATGGAGGGGGATAACTACTGGAAACGGTAGCTAATACCGCATAACGTCTTCGGACCAAAGAGGGGGACCTTCGGGCCTCTTGCCATCGGATGTGCCCAGATGGGATTAGCTAGTAGGTGAGGTAATGGCTCACCTAGGCGACGATCCCTAGCTGGTCTGAGAGGATGACCAGCCACACTGGAACTGAGACACGGTCCAGACTCCTACGGGAGGCAGCAGTGGGGAATATTGCACAATGGGCGCAAGCCTGATGCAGCCATGCCGCGTGTGTGAAGAAGGCCTTCGGGTTGTAAAGCACTTTCAGCGGGGAGGAAGGCAGTAAGGTTAATAACCTTGCTGATTGACGTTACCCGCAGAAGAAGCACCGGCTAACTCCGTGCCAGCAGCCGCGGTAATACGGAGGGTGCAAGCGTTAATCGGAATGACTGGGCGTAAAGCGCACGCAGGCGGTCTGTTAAGTTGGATGTGAAATCCCCGGGCTTAACCTGGGAACTGCATTCAAAACTGACAGGCTAGAGTCTTGTAGAGGGGGGTAGAATTCCAGGTGTAGCGGTGAAATGCGTAGAGATCTGGAGGAATACCGGTGGCGAAGGCGGCCCCCTGGACAAAGACTGACGCTCAGGTGCGAAAGCGTGGGGAGCAAACAGGATTAGATACCCTGGTAGTCCACGCTGTAAACGATGTCGACTTGGAGGTTGTGCCCTTGAGGCGTGGCTTCCGGAGCTAACGCGTTAAGTCGACCGCCTGGGGAGTACGGCCGCAAGGTTAAAACTCAAATGAATTGACGGGGGCCCGCACAAGCGGTGGAGCATGTGGTTTAATTCGATGCAACGCGAAGAACCTTACCTACTCTTGACATCCACAGAATTCGGTAGAGATACCTTAGTGCCTTCGGGAACTGTGAGACAGGTGCTGCATGGCTGTCGTCAGCTCGTGTTGTGAAATGTTGGGTTAAGTCCCGCAACGAGCGCAACCCTTATCCTTTGTTGCCAGCACGTAATGGTGGGAACTCAAAGGAGACTGCCGGTGATAAACCGGAGGAAGGTGGGGATGACGTCAAGTCATCATGGCCCTTACGAGTAGGGCTACACACGTGCTACAATGGCGTATACAAAGAGAAGCGACCTCGCGAGAGCAAGCGGACCTCATAAAGTACGTCGTAGTCCGGATTGGAGTCTGCAACTCGACTCCATGAAGTCGGAATCGCTAGTAATCGTAGATCAGAATGCTACGGTGAATACGTTCCCGGGCCTTGTACACACCGCCCGTCACACCATGGGAGTGGGTTGCAAAAGAAGTAGGTAGCTTAACCTTCGGGAGGGCGCTTACCACTTTGTGATTCATGACTGGGGTGAAGTCGTAACAAGGTAACCGTAGGGGAACCTGCGGTTGGATCACCTCCTTACCAAAAAGATGTGTGTTGAGTGAAGTGCTCACACAGATTGTCTGATGAAAATAACGAGCAGAAATACCTTAATAGGCTTGTAGCTCAGGTGGTTAGAGCGCACCCCTGATAAGGGTGAGGTCGGTGGTTCAAGTCCACTCAGGCCTACCAACTCTTCCATGAGTGGTATCTAAGGTAACTGTAAGTAGAGACGGGGTTATAGCTCAGCTGGGAGAGCGCCTGCCTTGCACGCAGGAGGTCTGCGGTTCGATCCCGCATAGCTCCACCATCACTACTCGTTATGATAAAAAAACATCAGCGTGTACCTGTTTGGGTGCACTGCGATGTTTTGCTCTTTAACAATCTGGAACAAGCTGAAAATTGAAACATGACAGCTGAACATACATGACTGCCTTCGGGTAGGTCGTGATGCGTCAGTCTGTCAATGAGTCTCTCAAATAATCGCAGCGCGATGGTGAATCGAAAGAAACATCTTCGGGTTGTGAGGTTAAGCGACTAAGCGTACACGGTGGATGCCTAGGCAGTCAGAGGCGATGAAGGGCGTGCTAATCTGCGATAAGCGTCGGTAAGCTGATATGAAGCGTTATACCCGACGATACCCGAATGGGGAAACCCAATGTGTTTCGACACATTATCATGACATGAATACATAGTGTCATGAGGCGAACCGGGGGAACTGAAACATCTCAGTACCCCGAGGAAAAGAAATCAACCGAGATTTCCCTAGTAGCGGCGAGCGAACGGGGAGGAGCCCAGAACCTGAATCAGTTTGTGTGTTAGTGGAAGCGTCTGGAAAGTCGCACAGTAAAGGGTGATAGTCCCGTACACAAAAATGCACAGATTGTGAGTTCGATGAGTAGGGCGGGACACGTGACATCCTGTCTGAATATGGGGGGACCATCCTCCAAGGCTAAATACTCCTGACTGACCGATAGTGAACCAGTACCGTGAGGGAAAGGCGAAAAGAACCCCGGCGAGGGGAGTGAAATAGAACCTGAAACCGTGTACGTACAAGCAGTGGGAGCCTACTTGTTAGGTGACTGCGTACCTTTTGTATAATGGGTCAGCGACTTATATTCTGTAGCAAGGTTAACCGTATAGGGGAGCCGCAGGGAAACCGAGTCTTAACTGGGCGTTAAGTTGCAGGGTATAGACCCGAAACCCGGTGATCTAGCCATGGGCAGGTTGAAGGTTGGGTAACACTAACTGGAGGACCGAACCGACTAATGTTGAAAAATTAGCGGATGACTTGTGGCTGGGGGTGAAAGGCCAATCAAACCGGGAGATAGCTGGTTCTCCCCGAAAGCTATTTAGGTAGCGCCTCGTGAACTCATCTTCGGGGGTAGAGCACTGTTTCGGCTAGGGGGTCATCCCGACTTACCAACCCGATGCAAACTACGAATACCGAAGAATGTTATCACGGGAGACACACGGCGGGTGCTAACGTTCGTCGTGAAGAGGGAAACAACCCAGACCGCCAGCTAAGGTCCCAAAGTCATGGTTAAGTGGGAAACGATGTGGGAAGGCATAGACAGCCAGGATGTTGGCTTAGAAGCAGCCATCATTTAAAGAAAGCGTAATAGCTCACTGGTCGAGTCGGCCTGCGCGGAAGATGTAACGGGGCTAAACCATGCACCGAAGCTGCGGCAGCGACACTTAGGTGTTGTTGGGTAGGGGAGCGTTCTGTAAGCCGTTGAAGGTGGCCTGTGAGGGTTGCTGGAGGTATCAGAAGTGCGAATGCTGACATAAGTAACGATAATGCGGGTGAAAAACCCGCACGCCGGAAGACCAAGGGTTCCTGTCCAACGTTAATCGGGGCAGGGTGAGTCGACCCCTAAGGCGAGGCTGAAAAGCGTAGTCGATGGGAAACAGGTTAATATTCCTGTACTCGGTGTTACTGCGAAGGGGGACGGAGAAAGCTAGGTTATCCGGGCGACGGTTGTCCCGGTTTAAGCGTGAAGGTGGGTGACTTAGGTAAATCCGGGTCATCGTTAACACTGAGGCGTGATGACGAGTCACTACGGTGATGAAGTAACCAATGCTACGCTTCCAGGAAAAGCCTCTAAGCTCCAGGTAACATCAAATCGTACCCCAAACCGACACAGGTGGTCAGGTAGAGAATACTCAGGCGCTTGAGAGAACTCGGGTGAAGGAACTAGGCAAAATGGTGCCGTAACTTCGGGAGAAGGCACGCTGGCGCGTAGGTGAAGTCCCTTGCGGATGGAGCTGAAGCCAGTCGCAGATACCAGCTGGCTGCAACTGTTTAATAAAAACACAGCACTGTGCAAACACGAAAGTGGACGTATACGGTGTGACGCCTGCCCGGTGCCGGAAGGTTAATTGATGGGGTCAGCCGCAAGGCGAAGCTCTTGATCGAAGCCCCGGTAAACGGCGGCCGTAACTATAACGGTCCTAAGGTAGCGAAATTCCTTGTCGGGTAAGTTCCGACCTGCACGAATGGCGTAATGATGGCCAGGCTGTCTCCACCCGAGACTCAGTGAAATTGAACTCGCTGTGAAGATGCAGTGTACCCGCGGCAAGACGGAAAGACCCCGTGAACCTTTACTATAGCTTGACACTGAACCTTGAGCCTTGATGTGTAGGATAGGTGGGAGGCTTTGAAGTGTGGACGCCAGTCTGCATGGAGCCAACCTTGAAATACCACCCTTTAATGTTTGATGTTCTAACGTAGGCCCGTAATCCGGGTTGCGGACAGTGTCTGGTGGGTAGTTTGACTGGGGCGGTCTCCTCCCAAAGCGTAACGGAGGAGCACGAAGGTTAGCTAATCCTGGTCGGACATCAGGAGGTTAGTGCAAAGGCATAAGCTAGCTTGACTGCGAGAGTGACAGCTCGAGCAGGTGCGAAAGCAGGTCTTAGTGATCCGGTGGTTCTGAATGGAAGGGCCATCGCTCAACGGATAAAAGGTACTCCGGGGATAACAGGCTGATACCGCCCAAGAGTTCATATCGACGGCGGTGTTTGGCACCTCGATGTCGGCTCATCACATCCTGGGGCTGAAGTAGGTCCCAAGGGTATGGCTGTTCGCCATTTAAAGTGGTACGCGAGCTGGGTTTAGAACGTCGTGAGACAGTTCGGTCCCTATCTGCCGTGGGCGTTGGAAGATTGAGAGGGGTTGCTCCTAGTACGAGAGGACCGGAGTGAACGCACCACTGGTGTACGGGTTGTGATGCCAATTGCATTGCCCGGTAGCTAAGTGCGGAAGAGATAACCGCTGAAAGCATCTAAGCGGGAAACTTGCCTCGAGATGAGTCTTCCCTGGGCACTAGATGCCCCTGAAGGGCCGTTGAAGACGACGACGTAGATAGGCTGGGTGTGTAAGCGTAGCGATACGTTGAGCTAACCAGTACTAATGACCCGAGAGGCTTAACCTTACAACACCGAAGGTGTTTTGGTGTGATGAAAGACTCATATAAAACGATATTCAGCTTGTTCAAAGATTGGTTCTGATGGTTGTGCGATACAAAGAAAGTAGAGCATAACGGTTAGGATGAAACAGAATTTGCCTGGCGGCGATAGCGCGGTGGTCCCACCTGACCCCATGCCGAACTCAGAAGTGAAACGCCGTAGCGCCGATGGTAGTGTGGGGCTTCCCCATGTGAGAGTAGGGAACTGCCAGGCATCAACTACGTGGAAAGCCCCTGTCGAAAGACAGGGGCTTTTTGCTATATATTATTTTTGACCTTATCTGTAATAGATTTGTTCACCGTTTGCACATAGAGATCTACTAGGAATAAGAAATATAGGGAAATAAATGACGATCTTATATATCCAGATCCGTAAGAACAAAATGGTTGTGCGTAATCCTGAAACACACCAAGAGCTAGGTGATTCCAGTCAGGTTTTCAGTAATGCACGTCTACTGGTTGCTGATTTTTTTCGTGCAGAGAAGGTGCTTAAAGGTTTAGCCCGAAAATTAATAAAACGTAGTTGGTTTAAATTTGGGCAAGATGTACTTGTCATTCATGCTCTTGAAATGAATGAAGGTGGGTTGTCTCAGGTTGAGCTACGCATTCTTCAGGAAATAACCGTTTCCACTTCACCAAGAGCTAGACTAGTTGTGATCGAAAATGCTCGCGTATTAGCCGATGCGGAAGTTATTGAACAAGCAAAGAAAAATGGATAAAGCGCATCACGTTTTTTTAGGCACAGTGAAACATTTTCACCTTATGCGCTGAGTACTCGACATTAGTCTGAAAACTCGCTATCTTCGGGCATCTGGATGTCTAAACGTTTAAACGTATGCTTTGAGGATATAAGGTTATGCCAATTCGGGTTCCTGATGAGTTACCAGCCGTTAATTTTCTGCGCAATGAGAACGTATTTGTAATGACGTCCTCGCGGGCTAAAACGCAGGAAATCCGTCCACTTAAAGTGCTGGTTCTGAACCTGATGCCTAAAAAAATCGAGACTGAAAATCAGTTTCTACGCCTGTTATCCAATTCTCCCCTACAGATCGATATCCAACTGCTGCGTATCGATAGCCGAGAATCAAAGAATACGCCAACTGAGCATTTGAATAATTTTTACTGCAACTTTGACGATATTCAGGACGAAAATTTTGATGGTTTGATTGTTACTGGTGCCCCGCTGGGACTCGTCGATTTCTGCGATGTTGTGTATTGGCCGCAGATCGCTCGTGTCATCGAGTGGGCAAAAGAGCATGTCACATCCACATTATTCGTGTGCTGGGCTGTACAGGCTGCTCTCAATATCCTCTATGGCATTCCCAAGATGACCCGGAAGGAAAAGTTATCTGGCGTTTACTTGCATCAAACACTACAACCCCACGCTTTGCTGACCCGCGGTTTTGATGAAACGTTTCTGGCCCCACATTCGCGCTACGCAGATTTCCCATCTGATGTGATTCGACAGCATACGGATTTAGATATTCTGGTTGAGTCGGAGCAGGCCGGTGCTTACCTGTTTGCCAGTAAAGATAAACGTCTGGCGTTCGTTACTGGGCACCCAGAGTATGACGTTCTGACGCTAGCAGGAGAGTTTTTCCGTGATAGCGATGCTGGATTAGATCCGGCGGTTCCGGTTAACTACTTCCCGAATGACAATCCTGAGCTGGCACCGAGAGCGAGCTGGCGTAGTCACGGTCATCTGCTTTTTGTTAACTGGCTGAATTACTACGTTTACCAGATTACGCCTTACGATTTACGTCGAATGAACCCTACGCTGGACTAATCCATCCTCGTTCTTTCTCTAAGGCACCTTTCGAGGTGCCTTTCTTTTTGTGCTGAATCATTTCATTTCTGTTAATTGGTGAAAGCCATTTCTTTTTCTATTTTAATTTTCATTTTTATTAATGAGTTAGTGTGAAATTTACGTAAAAATGGAAATTGTTTTTGATTTTGATTTTGATTGTATTACGCTTAATTCTGTCGGCTAAGAAATGTACATACTGGCTTGCCGACTTGGCGGTTGTTGATGAATGAAGCGGAATCTGAAAAGGAACCACGAATGATGCAGCAGACGATAAACAGAGAATTGGCATTTAGTCAGCGTTTTGGCGAAGGTGAGAAGCACATTCTTACTGAAGAGGCGGTTGATTTTTTAGCGGAGTTGGTCGCACATTTTACGCCAGCACGTAATCAGTTGCTCGCCGAACGGCAGGTACAGCAGCGTAATATCGATCAGGGTAAGCTACCAAACTTCATTTCGGAAACGGATTCCATTCGAAATAAAGAATGGACGATACGCGGCATTCCCGATGACCTTCAGGATCGCCGTGTTGAAATTACTGGCCCGGTTGAGCGCAAGATGGTGATCAACGCATTGAATGCCAATGTGAAGGTTTTCATGGCAGACTTTGAGGATTCGCTGTCACCGGGATGGGAAAAGGTGATTGATGGGCAAATCAACTTACGCGATGCCGTGCGCGGTACGATTTCCTACATCAATGAAACAGGAAAAATCTACCAGTTGAAACCCAACCCTGCGGTATTGGTTTGCCGGGTGCGCGGGTTGCATTTGCCTGAAAAACACGTGTCCTGGCAGGGAGAAGCCATTCCCGGCAGCCTGTTTGATTTCGCGCTGTATTTTTTCCACAACTACCAGGAATTGCTGAAGAAAGGCAGTGGCCCCTATTTCTATCTGCCAAAGACGCAGTCATGGCAGGAAGCGGCCTGGTGGAATGATGTCTTCTGCTATACAGAAGATCGCTTTGACCTTCCCCGTGGGACGATCAAAGCAACGGTATTGATTGAAACACTGCCTGCTGTTTTTCAGATGGACGAAATCCTTTACCACTTACGCGATCATATCGTTGGATTGAACTGTGGCCGTTGGGATTATATTTTCAGCTATATCAAGACATTAAAGAACCACAGCGATCGCGTTCTACCCGATCGCCAGTCGGTGACGATGGAAAAACCCTTCCTTAGCGCTTACTCGCGGTTGTTAATCAAAACCTGTCATCGCCGCGGTGCATTCGCTATGGGCGGGATGGCTGCGTTCATCCCGAGTAAAGAGGCTGAGCGTAATAACTGGGTGTTGGATAAGGTACGTAAAGACAAAGAGCTGGAAGCTCACAATGGTCATGATGGCACTTGGGTGGCTCATCCGGGGTTGGCAGATGCGGTAATGGAGGTGTTCGATCGGGCGTTAGGTGAACGCAAAAATCAGCTCGATATCCGCCGTGAACACGATGCGCCTATCCACGCCGAAGAATTGCTGGAACCCTGTCCGGGAGAGCGCACGGAAATCGGTATGCGTGCGAATATCCGCGTTGCCGTGCAGTACATCGAAGCGTGGATATCTGGTAATGGCTGTGTCCCGATTTATGGATTGATGGAAGATGCGGCGACGGCAGAAATTTCCCGTACCTCAATCTGGCAGTGGATCCGTCATGGCAAGGCGTTGAGCGATGGACGCGTGATCACCAAAGCGATGTTCCGCCAGATGTTGGCTGAAGAGATGTTTGTAATTCAGGAAGAACTCGGTGATGCCCGTTTCAGCGGAGGGCGCTTTGATGAGGCTGCTCGGCTGATGGAGCAAATTACTACGCAAGATGAACTGATCGACTTCCTGACGTTACCCGGCTACGCATTGCTTGATTAATCCTGACTAATAAAAAGGAATCTCTGCTATGACGAACTCTCGTACCCAACAAGTCCAGCATATCGAAAAAGAGTGGAAAACCGCCCGCTGGGAAGGTATTACGCGCCCCTACAGCGCGGAAGATGTGATTAACCTACGTGGATCGGTGAACCCGGAATGCACACTCGCGCAGCTTGGTGCGGCGAGGCTATGGAACCTGCTGCACGGTGAAGCCCGTAAAGGTTATGTTAATTGCCTGGGCGCACTGACGGGAGGGCAGGCTTTACAGCAGGCGAAAGCGGGTATTGAGGCGATTTACCTTTCCGGCTGGCAGGTGGCGGCGGATGCCAATCTGGCATCCAGCATGTATCCCGATCAGTCGCTCTACCCGGCGAACTCTGTGCCGGCGGTGATCGAACGCATCAATAATACCTTCCGGCGTGCTGACCAGATTCAGTGGGCGAATCATATTGAGCCGGGCGATAAGCGCCATACCGATTATTTCCTGCCGATTGTTGCGGATGCCGAGGCCGGATTTGGCGGTGTGCTTAATGCGTTTGAGCTGATGAAATCGATGATTGAAGCAGGCGCGGCGGCGGTTCACTTTGAAGATCAACTGGCATCGGCGAAGAAATGCGGACACATGGGCGGCAAGGTGCTGGTTCCCACGCAGGAAGCGGTTCAGAAGCTGGTCGCGGCACGGCTGGCGGCGGATGTCATGGGCGTGCCCACTTTAGTGGTTGCGCGAACTGATGCGGATGCAGCCGATTTGCTGACGTCCGACTGTGATGAATATGACCGTGATTTCATTACTGGGGAACGCACGGTGGAAGGCTTCTATCGCACGCGTGCTGGGATCGAGCAGGCAATCAGTCGCGGACTGGCCTACGCACCTTATGCGGATCTGGTGTGGTGCGAAACGTCGACGCCGGATTTGTCGCTAGCGCGTCGTTTTGCCGAGGCCATCCACGCGAAATTCCCTGGCAAGCTGCTGGCATACAACTGTTCGCCTTCCTTTAACTGGAAGAAGAATCTGGATGACAGCACGATTGCGCGTTTTCAAGATGAGCTGTCAGCGATGGGCTACAAGTATCAGTTTATTACGCTGGCTGGCATCCACAGCATGTGGTTCAACATGTTTGATCTGGCGCATGCCTATGCGCAGGGTGAGGGGATGCGGCACTACGTAGAAAAAGTGCAGCAGCCTGAATTTGACGCGATTAAAGACGGTTATACCTTCTCATCGCATCAGCAGGAGGTGGGAACGGGCTACTTCGATAAGGTAACGAACATCATTCAGGGAGGCGAGTCTTCGGTGACTGCGCTGACGGGATCGACGGAAGAACAGCAGTTCTGATCCTAACCCGGCTAGTGTGCGGCTGGCCGGGTTTCATCTGGAGATCATGATGACGCGTGACCTTGAAAAGCTGGTGGCGCAGACGATCCTGCAAGGGTTTGATGCGCAATATGGTCGTTTTCTTGAAGTGACGGCGGGCGCACAGCAACGTTTTGAACAGGCTGACTGGCCCGCTGTGCAACAGGCAATGAAACAGCGTATTCACTTATACGATCACCATGTTGGTCTGGTGGTCGCACAGTTGCGCTGTATTACCGGCATCCGCTGCGATGATGCGGATTTTTTGGCGCGGGTGAAGCATATCTACACTGGCTTATTGCCGGACTATCCGCGTTTCGAGATTGCAGAGAGCTTTTTCAATTCCGTCTATTGTCGGCTGTTTAATCATCGGGAACTTGCTCCTGATAAACTGTTTGTTTTCAGTTCTCAGCCAGAACAGCGCTTTCATGAGATTCCTAGACCGATTGCTAAGACGTTTGTGCCAACTACTGGCTGGCAAAGCATGCTGGAAAAGTTGCTGGGCGACGTACCGCTGCGTTTACCGTGGGAAGATTTGCCGCGTGATATTGACTATATCGTTACGTATTTACAGCGCACCTTCTCTGCTGAGCAGCTTGATCAGGCGACGTTACAGGTCGCGAATGAGCTATTTTACCGTAACAAAGCGGCCTGGCTGGTGGGGAAACTGTCGCTGCCTGACGGTGTTTTTCCGTTCTTGCTGCCGATTCACCACAACGAATGTGGTGCACTATTTATTGATACCTGCTTAACCAGTCAGGCAGATGCCAGCATTGTGTTTGGTTTCGCTCGTTCTTACTTCATGGTGTATGCCCCGTTGCCGTTCGCGCTGGTGGCCTGGCTGCGTGACATTCTGCCGGGGAAGACGACGGCGGAGCTTTATCTGGCTATTGGCTGCCAGAAGCACAGCAAAACCGAGTATTACCGAGAATATCTGCATTACATTGCCGAATCAGAAGAGCAGTTTATTATCGCTCCTGGCGTGAAAGGCATGGTGATGCTGGTATTTACGCTGCCTTCGTTCGATCGCGTATTTAAGGTCATTAAAGATCGTTTTGCGCCGCAGAAAGAGGTGAGTGCGGAGCGAGTAATGGCGTGCTATCAACTGGTGAAAGAACACGATCGCGTCGGGCGTATGGCGGATACGCAGGAATATGAAAATTTCGTCATCGATAAGCACCGCATCAGCCTGGAATTATTGGATGAGCTTTGGCGGGAAGTACCGGATAAGCTGGAAGATCTGGGCGATAAGTTAGTGATCCGACACTTGTACATGGAACGCCGGATGACACCGCTGAACCTCTATCTGGAACAGGCAAACGCACAGCAGTTGCACGATGTGATTGAAGAGTATGGCAATGCTATCAAACAGTTGGCTGCGGCGAATATTTTCCCCGGTGATATGTTGTTTAAGAATTTCGGTGTTACGCGTCATGGGCGGGTCGTGTTTTATGATTACGATGAAATCTGCTACATGACCGAGGTAAATTTCCGCAAGATTCCGCCACCGCGTCACCCAGAGGACGAACTGGCCGCAGAGCCGTGGTACAGCGTCGCGCCGAATGATGTGTTTCCCGAAGAATTCCCGCATTTCCTGTGCAGCGACCGCCACATCCGTACACTGTTTGAGGAAATGCATGGCGATCTGTTTTGTGCAGATTACTGGCGGGTATTGCAGCAGCGTATCAAGGACGGTTATATCGAGGATGTTTACGCTTACCGGCGTCGGAAGCGTTTTAGCCAGCGGGGCGGGCATCAGCCGTCAGGGCATCCGACGGCTGATGTGGCATTCAGGTGAAAAAATAGCGCACGATATGGAAGAAGACGGGAGCAGAGAAGCAGAGAGAATCGATGCGATCCATCATCCCGCCGTGCCCTTCCAGCATGGTGCCGAAGTCTTTCACGCCGCGATCGCGCTTAATGCCGGACATGCAAAGCCCGCCAGCAAAACCAAGTAGTGCGATCACGAAAGCGATGAGAAAGGCCTGCCAGGGAGAAAATGGTGTGATCCACCACAACCCCATACCGACCAGACTGGCGGTCAAAATACCACCGATAAACCCTTCTACCGTTTTGTTTGGGCTGAGTTTGGGAACGATGGGGCGTTTTCCCCAGAGTTTGCCGAAAACGTATTGCAGCACGTCCGATAGTTGCACCACGATCATGAGAAACAGCAATAGCTTGATATTCTGGTGCTCATACCCTGCGATATCTAGCATCAGCAGCGCTGGCGCGTGGCTGACACAATAGACGGCGATCATCAGGCTCCATTGAATTTTGGCGGCACGCTCAAGAAAATGCAGCGTATCTCCCGCTAACGCCAGACGCGCAGGGACGAATAGAAATGCGTATACCGGTATCAGAATAATAAAAACGCCGTACCACTGTATGCCAACCAGCAGATACTGAAGCGGCAGGATAATGAAAAAACACCAGAACAGCGCCTCGTGGTCGCCCCGGCGGGTTGGCATCAACGTAATGCATTCTCGCAGTGCATAAAATGACATCAGGGCAAAGAGGATCGTCGAACCGATGGGGCCAATCATCATCGCCAACACAGAAATAATACACATGAGCCACCAGGCACGAATTCGGGCATTGAGGTTCATGATGGTGGCATTTTGCTGACGTTTTGCCAGTATGTAACCGACTAGGCTGGCAAAAGTCAGTAATCCGAATAGGCCGCTCAGCAGCCATTGCATTTCGTTATCCCAGGCTATCACGCTGATAACTCCTCAAGCGCTTGCTTAGCGCGTTCAAGAAAATCCTGTTTCGACTCCATCTCGGCAACGCCTTGTATTGGTTCACCAAATGTGGCGTGGCAAATGATAGGAACGACCAGCCGCGACCCCTTTGGCATGACGCGGTTAAGGTTCTCCAGCCAGATGGGAATCAATTCTATGTCTGGATACTGTTTTGATAAGTGATAAAGCCCGCTTTTAAAGCTATTCAACTGGTCGCCATCTCCCCGCGTGCCTTCGGGAAACAGAATCAGTGACTGGTTCTTGCTTAACGTTGCCTTTAGCGGTTGCAGTGGATCTTGTGAAAGCCGTTCCGAGTGCCCCTCTTCTGTGGTTTTATTGCGTCGCTCGACCAGGACAGCCTGAAAAATACGCAGAGCCAGATAGCGGCGTAGTGGCTTTGTTAGCCAATAGTCGGCGGCAGCGACCGGATGTACGATAGCCCGAAGTTCGTGTGGCAGACTGGCCCAGATCACCAGCCCATCAAGGTGGCTGCTATGGTTGGCATAATAAATTTTAGGGCGTGTCAGATCGGGCTCGCTTCGCCAGTGTGCGCGAACGCCGGTGAGGAGTCGACAAACCGTGACCAAAAGTGAACTGACAATTTTTTTGTCCAGCCCAGAGAAAACGTTAGCCATAAGATTATCCCTGAATACGTAGTGCGCTCATAATCTGTCGAGTGCGGTTAATACAGGTGACGGTCGAACCGAGTAGAATCACCCCGAGTGCGGCGATGAAAAGCCATTGTCCATAAGCAGGGACGATCAGGGCGAGTAAGGAAACCAGCGTTAAAATGGCCATACGATGCTGCTTTGCCATTGCCCCTACCAGCAGGAGTAGCCGAGTGGTGGTGTCTTGGTCGGTACGAAAAGCGAAAATAAAGCTGATACTGGCGATAAAAGCAAAAAGGATGCTGAGAAGGGAAATAGCGTTAGGGGTAAAGCCCCTCAATTGCAACGCCCGAGCGAAATAGCTGGCCCAGCGTGTTTGTCGAGCCTTAATGGGGCGGCGATCTTTTATATCTTGTTCCATGATGTACATTATCCATTGGTGAAACGTATAGGCATACTGTAAGTGCCAGTAAGAATAATGGTATTACAAGAGCCGAACACCCCTTTATACCTCTTCTTTTTCACGCCGCAGGGCTTATCTTCGGGCTGGTCTGCTCGCCCATTATCATGGTATCCCACTATATTCCTGCATGATTTGCTTAGCGGCTTTGATCACCAATGCGCCGAGTTCTGTTACGCGATTGTCCGTAATGCGCGATACGGGGCCGGAAATGGAAATGGCGGCAAAGGCTTCATGATGTTCATCCAGAATACAGGCCGCGATACAGCGTAGCCCCAGCGCGTGCTCTTCGTCATCGAACGAATACCCCTGCTTGCGAATCAGCGAGAGATTTTCCTTCAGAGTCTGCGGCGAACTCAACGTGTGTGGTGTATAGCCATGCAGCCCTTTTTTGTGCAGCAGTTGTGTGACCTGCGCATCGGGTAAATGTGCCAAAAACGTTTTTCCAGCACCGGAGGCATGCATCGGTAACTTACCGCCGATCGGTGCAGACATCCGCATCAGCGCGGTGCATTGTACCTGATCGATAATGATCGCCTGACTATCCGTCTGATCGAGAACGGCCAGATTGACGGTCTCGCCCGAATTCTCCATTAACGCGCGTAATATCGGATGCACAATCGCCAACAGATTGCGGCTTTGCAGAAAGCTACTGCCAACGATAAACGCGTGCGACGCAATCGTCCACAGCCCCAGATCGCCAACCTGACGCACAAAGCCCTGTTGTTGCATGGTAGTAAGCAGGCGGTGGGTGGTGGAATTCGGTAAACCAGCTTGCTGGGCCAGATCGGTTAGCGCCACGCTGCCGTTTGCTTTGGCGATATATTCAAGCAGCGTCAGGCCACGGGTCAGCGACTGAACCTGCCCAGTTGGCTGCGCGGTATTGCCCGGGCTGACTCTGGGTTTCTTGCCGCGTTTGGCTGATTCTGGTGGCGTCATGGCATCGATCCCTTTTTATGGTAATGGAATTGATTTTCGTTTTTTTACCACAGAATGCAACTCTTCTTTCTCTGTGTTTTTTATCGGCAAATGACCTGAAAAAGTCTCATGCTACCTCGCGTTAGCGTGCTCATAACTTATGCTAGGATATACCCGTCATACTCCAAGCTGCATGTGTGTTGGCTTCTCTTACTCACCCCAGTCACTTACTTATGTAAGCTCCTGGGGATGAAATGAGAGACATCCTATCTCTCACCAGAGGTCAGCCGTTGGCTGGTCAAATTCGTTCCAGACGAATTTGTCATGCGATTGTCGCGTGACATGGCTCATGAATGAGCCTTGCCCTAAAGGGCCAACGCCTCGCGCTGTTCAAAACGTTAACGTTTTGTCCTGCAACTCGGATTATTTTGGGTATACACACAACATATCGTATTTATTGGCCGGGAATGGGGTTCGCGTGAGTAATCGGGTAGATGAATTGCGGCGTCAGTTGGCGCAACGCATTATGGTGCTGGATGGTGGTATGGGTACCATGATTCAGGGTTATCGCCTGCAGGAAGCAGATTATCGCGGCGAGCGTTTTGCCGACTGGCCGAGCGATGTGAAGGGAAATAACGATCTGCTGGTGCTGACCAAGCCGCGGGTGATTAGTGAAATCCATGATGCCTATCTGGAAGCCGGTGCCGATATTCTCGAGACTAACACCTTCAACTCCACCACCATCGCGATGGCGGATTATGATATGGAATCGCTGTCGGCGGAAATCAATACCGTCGCCGCCCAGTTGGCGCGTGCCAGCGCGGATAAATGGACAGCGTTAACGCCGGATAAACCGCGCTATGTTGCTGGCGTCCTCGGCCCGACGAACCGAACTGCGTCGATCTCTCCTGATGTGAACGATCCGGCTTTTCGTAACGTCAGTTTTGATCAACTGGTAGAAGCGTATCGTGAATCAACCCGTGCATTGATCGCAGGTGGCGTCGATCTGATCATGATCGAAACCATCTTCGATACGTTGAACGCTAAAGCGGCGAGTTTCGCCGTCGAAAGTGAATTTGAGGCGTTAGGGATCGTATTACCGGTGATGATTTCCGGTACGATCACGGATGCGTCAGGACGGACGTTATCTGGTCAAACGACAGAGGCCTTTTACAATTCCCTGCGTCATTCTCGTCCGCTTTCCTTCGGTCTGAACTGTGCATTGGGGCCAGATGAGCTGCGTCAGTATGTCGCCGAGCTATCACGTATTTCAGAATGCTATGTGAGCGCGCACCCGAATGCAGGACTGCCTAACGCCTTCGGAGAATACGATCTGGATCCCGCTGATATGGCGAAACATATCGGGGAATGGGCGCGATCCGGTTTTCTGAACATTGTCGGTGGCTGCTGTGGATCGACGCCTGCACACATTGCCGCGATGGTGAAAGTGGTGGAGGGCGTGCCGCCGCGAAAACTGCCGGATATCCCGGTAGCCTGTCGCTTATCCGGCCTTGAACCGCTGACTATCGATGCCAACACCCTGTTTGTTAACGTGGGCGAACGGACGAACGTTACCGGCTCTGCGCGTTTTAAACGCCTGATTAAAGAAGAGAAATATAACGAGGCGCTGGATGTTGCCCGCCAGCAGGTGGAAAGCGGTGCGCAGATCATCGATATCAACATGGATGAAGGCATGTTGGATGCGGAAGCGGCGATGACCCGCTTCCTGAATCTGATTGCCGGTGAGCCTGATATCGCCCGTGTGCCGATTATGATCGACTCCTCAAAATGGGAAGTGGTTGAGAAAGGGCTTAAATGCATTCAGGGCAAAGGCATTGTTAACTCGATATCCATGAAGGAAGGCGTTGAGACCTTTATCCATCACGCTAAGCTGGTGCGGCGTTATGGTGCAGCCGTCGTGGTGATGGCCTTCGATGAGGTCGGGCAGGCGGATACCCGTGCACGCAAAATTGAAATTTGTCGCCGGGCTTACCGCATCCTGACGGAAGAAGTCGGTTTTCCGCCGGAAGACATCATTTTTGACCCGAACATTTTCGCGGTGGCAACGGGGATCGACGAGCACAACAACTACGCAGTGGATTTTATCGAGGCATGTGCAGACATCAAGGCACAGTTGCCGCATGCGATGATCTCCGGCGGCGTGTCCAATGTGTCGTTCTCGTTCCGTGGCAACGATCTGGTGCGTGAGGCGATCCACGCCGTCTTCCTGTATTACGCGATCCGCAATGGTATGGATATGGGGATCGTGAACGCCAGCCAGTTGGCGATCTATGACGATCTTCCTGCTGAACTGCGTGATGCCGTTGAGGATGTGATCCTTAATCGTCGCAGTGATGCTACCGAGCGCATGCTCGAACTGGCGGAAAAATATCGCGGTAGCAAAACAGAAGATGAAAGCAGTAAAACGCAGGCGGAGTGGCGCGGTTGGGATGTGAAGAAGCGTCTGGAGTATTCGCTGGTTAAAGGCATCACTGAGTTTATCGAGCTGGATACGGAAGAAGCGCGCCAGCAGGCGACACGACCGATTGAAGTGATCGAAGGTCCGTTGATGGACGGCATGAATGTGGTCGGCGATCTGTTTGGTGCAGGCAAAATGTTTTTACCGCAGGTAGTGAAATCTGCGCGTGTGATGAAGCAGGCGGTGGCTTACCTCGAACCCTATATTGACGCCAGCAAAGACAAAGGCGCGTCTGCTGGAAAAATTTTGCTGGCGACGGTAAAAGGCGATGTTCACGATATCGGTAAGAATATCGTCGGCGTGGTGCTGCAATGTAACAACTACGAAATTATCGATCTGGGCGTGATGGTGCCGACAGATAAGATCCTGAAGACCGCGCGTGAAGAAAAGGTTGATATCATTGGGCTGTCAGGGCTGATTACGCCGTCGCTGGATGAAATGGTCAACGTGGCGAAAGAGATGGAGCGTCAGGGCTTTACGCTGCCGCTGTTGATTGGCGGCGCGACGACCTCTAAAGCGCATACTGCCGTGAAGATTGAGCAGAACTACAGTGGCCCGACCGTCTACGTGCAGAATGCCTCACGCTCTGTTGGCGTGGTATCGGCTCTGCTGTCCAGTACACAGTATGATGATTTTGTTGCGCGTACCCGTAAAGAGTATGAAACCGTGCGTATTCAGCACGCGCGTAAAAAACCGAGAACGCCGCCCGTGACGCTGGAAGTAGCCCGCGCTAACGCTTCTGATTTGGATTGGGAAAACTACACGCCTCCCGTTGCACATCGTCTGGGCGTGCAGGCGGTAACGGCCAGCATCGAAACGCTGCGCAACTACATCGACTGGACGCCATTCTTTATGACCTGGTCGCTGGCGGGGAAATATCCCCGAATTCTGGAAGATGAGGTGGTCGGTGAAGAAGCCAAGCGCCTGTTTGCTGATGCTAACGCGATGTTGGACGATTTGTCAGCGCGTGGTGCGTTGAATCCTCGTGGCGTGGTTGGCCTATTCCCAGCGAACCGCGTAGGGGATGACGTGGTGATTTATACCGATGAACGGCGTGAAACGGTGCTGTTGGTCAGCCACCACCTGCGTCAACAGACGGAAAAAACTGACTTTCCTAACTATTGTCTGTCCGACTTTGTGGCACCAAAATCCAGCGGTAAGCCAGATTATCTGGGAGCGTTTGCAGTAACCGGTGGGCTGGAAGAGGATACGCTGGCCGATCTGTGGGAAGCTCAACACGATGATTACAACAAGATTATGGTGAAAGCGATCTCTGACCGTTTGGCGGAAGCTTTTGCGGAATACCTGCACGAGCGCGTGCGTAAGGTTTACTGGGGCTATGCGCCGAATGAGAATCTCAGTAGTGAGCTGCTGATTCGTGAGAATTATCAAGGCACTCGCCCCGCGCCGGGCTACCCAGCTTGTCCAGATCACACCGAGAAAGTGCAAATCTGGCAACTACTGGATGTAGAAAAACATACCGGAATGAAGCTCACTGAATCCTATGCCATGTGGCCGGGCGCATCGGTATCCGGCTGGTATTTCAGCCACCCTGACAGCAAATACTTCGCCGTCGCCCAAATTCAGCACGATCAGGTGAAGGATTACGCCGTGCGTAAAGGCATGGACGTGAGTGAAGTTGAGCGCTGGCTGGCGCCGAATCTTGGTTATGATGCGGATTAAGTTATGAGAACCGATCTGTGTGATTTGCTTTTATAACCGAATATTTAGGGGGATGGCGAGTATGCGCCAGCCCCCCTGATTATTCAGCCCTGTTCCTCGCAACCCTGGCGTGAAAGGACTGCGATGTTATTGCACCTGAGTGGTGGTAATAATTAAAGCCGTTGCTGGCTCATATGAGTCTGAATTTTCAAATAGATATCTGAAGATGATGTTCCTTTCGCTTTTTCTTCAAAGCCGAGGAAACTCGGCTTTTTCACATCATGTATTAGCTAGCGATTAATATAGCCCAATCACTTTCCACCACAGCAGGCCTGCACTCATGAAGATCGCCTGATTCACCAGACTGACGACAAAACCCGTGCGCCACCAGACGGCGGTGGGCACGTAGCCCGCGCCGAACAGGATCGGGCCGCGTGCATGGGTATATTGCGTCAGTGAGCAGTACAGGCTGCTGGTAAACGCCAGCATGAACGCCATCGGTACTGCCGGAATGTTCAGGTTGATCCCGACACCGAGGAATACCGCAAAAAGGGCGGCGATCTGTGCATTGCCGCTGGCGAAGAAATAGTGAGTGTAGAAATAGGCTGCGTTCAGCAGCAGCAACACCAAGACCCAGCTTGTTCCCTGCATTAAATGGCCGATGTTGCTGCCGATGAGATCGCCGAACCAGTTGGTGAAGCCGAGCTTTTTCAACTGGTTCGCCATCATCAGCAGGGCGGCGAACCAAATCAGCGTATCCCAGGCGCCTTTCTCGCTCTTCACGTCTTCCCAACTCAGTACGCCAGTTAACAGCAGGAAGGAAAGCCCGACGAAGGAAGCGGTCGTGGCATCTACGCCTAAGCGGTCGCCAAAGATCCACAATACCAGTAGCAGGATAACGGTGAATGCCATCAGCCATTCGCCACGACTCATACTGCCCATCTTTGCTAACTCGGCGACGGCCAGTTTTGGCGCATCCGGCGTATGGCGAATTTCTGGCTTGGTCAGCCAGTAGACGAGCAGCGGGACAATCGCCAGAGAGATCAAACAGGGGACGAGCGCTGCCAGAAACCAGCTTCCCCAGGTAATGGTAACGCCTGCGTTGGCCGCGAGTTTCACCGCCAGCAGGTTGCCGGTGTAGGCGGTCATAAACAGCGCCGCTGTCACGTCGTTAACGTTACCAATACAGGTAATCAGGAAGGTGCCAATCTTACTGCGCGATGCGTCTTCCGGTTTGGAATCGAAACTGCGCGACAGTGAATCGGCAATCGGATAAATAATTCCGCCGCAGCGTGCGGTGTTGCTCGGCATCGCGGGGGAAAGCACCAGATCGGCAAAGGCCAGACCGTAAGCCAGTCCCAGTGTGCGTTTTCCCAGCATACGGATCATCTGCAAGGCAATGCGGCGGCCCAATCCCGTTTTGATAAAGCCGCGTGCGATCATGAAGGCAACGACAATCAGCCAGATCAGCGAGCTGTTCAAATCGCTGAGTGCGGTTTGTATTGCTCCGCTGGCCGTTTTATCCCCTGCGGCGTAAGTTAGCGCAAAAAGGGTGATACTGATAATACCGATAGCCCCAATTGGGAGGACGTTAGCGACAATACAAACGATTGTTGCTACAAAAATGACGGCAGAGTGCCAGGCGGCTGGATTTAAGCCTGTTGGAGGTTCCATCTGCCAAAAGAAGGTGGCGACGGCAAGAATCACGATCAGCGGGAGCCAGTTTAGTCCATACGAGGTTTTTGTCTTCATCCATTTTCCTTACTAAAAAGTCAGAAGGATTGCAGGGCATACGCTAACGTACTCAATTTGCTAAATATTAAGCATGCTTAACGTTTGTCAGGAACATAACCCATAAGGGTTAGGTACATAAGAGGAGCATAGCGCTAACCAGACAAGGCATGACAGGAAACCGCAGGATTATTGATTTGGATTCTGTTTTTTAAATATTGTCATTTAATTAATTTTTTTCATTTATTGATGTGAGCGATTTTCCTGTGGCGAGGACTGCCTCGCAGTACAGCCAGCTAACATCTGGTAAGATGGCGGCTCATTACCTTATTGATACATTGTTTTTATCGACACACTGTATTTCGTCGATACAGTATTTTTATCGACATATTGTATTTCATCGACATATTGCTTAACCGGAGGCGTGGACTTTTTGTTAACACTGCTGAATCTCCTCTCTGCGATTGCGTTACTGGTTTGGGGCACCCACATTGTCCGTACCGGTATCATGCGGGTTTATGGCACTCAGTTACGGCGGGTTCTCAGCGATAGCGTTGAGAAAAAACCGTTGGCTTTTATGGCTGGCATTGGTGTCACTGCGCTGGTGCAGAGTAGTAATGCGACAGCGCTGCTGACGACCTCTTTTGTTTCGCAGGGGCTGGTGGCACTAACGCCTGCGCTGGTGATTATTCTCGGGGCGGATGTCGGCACGGCGCTGATGGTGCGAATCCTGACGTTCGACCTGTCCTGGCTTTCTCCGCTACTGATTTTTCTTGGTGTGGTATTTTTCCTCAGCCGTAAACAGACACGAGTTGGCCAGATTGGTCGCGTAGCGATTGGGCTTGGGCTGATTCTGCTGGCGCTGGAAATGATTGTCCTGGCCGCTGCGCCGATCACGCAAGCGTCGGGCGTGAAGGTGCTGTTCTCGTCGCTGACCGGCGACGTGATGCTGGATGCGTTGGCTGGGGCGCTGTTTGCGGTGATGACCTATTCCAGTCTGGCAGCGGTGCTGCTGACGGCGACGTTAACGGCAAGCGGTGTGATCTCGCTGGAAGTGGCGATGTGTCTGGTTATCGGGGCCAATCTGGGTAGCGGCTTACTGACAATGATGAGCACTTCGACGCAGAATGCGGCGGGCCGACGCGTGGCGCTCGGTAGTATGTTGTTTAAGATGATCGGTTGTCTGGTTGTGCTGCCGCTGGTTGAGCCGCTTTCGCGCTGGCTGACGCGTATTCCGTTAAGTGCCGAAGAATTGGTGATTTATTTCCACCTGTTCTACAACTTGATCCGTTGCCTGCTGTTGATTCCGCTTACTGGCGTGGTGGCCCGCCTGTCCTGCGCAATGATTGCTGATTCGCCGCAGGTTGATATTGAGATGAAACCGCGTCATCTGGATACCAGTTCGCTGGATACGCCAGCATTGGCGTTAGCCAATGCTGCACGGGAAACGCTGCGGATTGGTGATGTGCTGGAGCAGATGCTGAGCTTGTACCGCGAAGTCTTGCAAGGCGATCTTATGCAGCGGCGCGAGATTCGTCGGCTTGATGATGATGTCGATATACTGTACACCGCGATTAAGCTTTATCTGGCGCAGATTCAGAAAGATGGGTTGGATGAGCGGGATTCTCAGCGCTGGGCGGAAGTTATCGAAGTGGCGCTGAATCTGGAACAGGCGGGCGATATTATTGAACGCATGGCGGATGACATCGGCAATCATTCATCCGGTGTACGTATGGCGTTTTCTGCACAGGGGCTGGAAGAGTTGAACCATCTGCATGACCAACTGCTGGCGAACTTGCGTCTGGGGCTGTCGGTTTTCTTGTCGGAAGATGTTATTAGTGCTAAACGCCTGCGCCGTGCCAAGCACCGTTTTCGAATTATGAATCGCCGCTATGCACATGCGCACGTCGATCGCTTACATCAACACAACGTACAGAGTCTGGAAACCAGTTCGCTCCATTTGAGCTTGCTGGGAGATATGAACCGACTGAATTCACTGTTCTGTGCGGTGGCGTATAACGTCTTGATTGTGCAGCAGGACGGGGACGAAGAGCGCGAAGAATCACCGCTGACGTTGTGATCATTTTGTGTGGAATGACAGTCATTTTTATGCAGACTAAGAGACGGTTTCGTGCGCGATAGTACCGTCATTTTTATGCTACCCCGTAGCACGCGCCCGACATGGGACGGCTCAAACGCCGCTCGCCCCATGACCCCAGGCTTTCGGCGGAAATTATGCCGCTGACGCGGTTCCATCGGTGCTCCTGACCGCTAGTCGAGCCGCCAGTGACGCGTTCCAGACGCGGCACTGGCTTTCGCGACGTCCTGTCGCTCACTCGGCGGCCAAGCCCACCGATGCATAATTTTTGACGCCGGATAACGGCAAAATCCGCGTCTGCATAAAAATATAACGAAGAGACAGATTACAGGGAGCGAATTTACTCGAACAGGCTGCGGTGCAGTGTCTGCACCACCCGCTCGGCGTCGTCACCCGGAACCAGGAAGCACAGATTGTTGCTGCTGGCACCGTAGCAGATCAGGCGAATGCGGAAGGGTTCCAACACGCCAAACACTTCTTTCCCTACGCCACAGGCCTGAGACAGCTTATTGCCGATTAGCGCGACCAACGATAGATTCTCTTCAACTTCTACTCGACACAGCGATGACAGCTCGGTCAGCAGAGCGCTGGACAGCAGGCTGTCGCCCGTTGAAGTGGAACCGGTTGTATCGAGCGTTAAGGCCACGTTGACTTCTGACGTGGTGATCAGGTCAACGGAGATGTTGTGACGTGCCAAAATACTGAACACTTCAGCCAGAAAGCCGCGTGTGTGCAGCATATTGAGGCTGTGCAGCGTGAGCAGCGTTTGCTTACGACGTAGTGCCAGTGCTCGGAACAGCGGCGGATTTTCTGTTTTATTGCACACCAGCGTCCCGCCTGCGGCTGGATCTTTGCTGGAACCGACGAACACTGGGATATCGCTACGCACCGCAGGCAGCAGCGTGGCTGGGTGCAGAACTTTCGCACCAAATGTCGCCATTTCGGCAGCTTCTTCAAACATGATTTGATCGATGCGTTTTGCTGTTGGCACGACGCGTGGATCGGTGGTGTAGATGCCGGGAACATCGGTCCAGATATCAATCCGGCTGACGTTGAGCGCTTCGCCCAGCAGTGCCGCCGTATAATCGCTACCGCCGCGACCCAGTGTGGTTGTGCGGCCTTTTGCTTCGCTGCCGATAAAGCCCTGAGTAATTACCAGACCTTGTTCAAGGCGTGGCTGCAACTGGCTGCGAGTCAGTTCGCCCAGCACATCGCAATCCGGCTGTGCGCGGCCAAAATGATCGTCGGTACGCATGATTTTACGCACATCAAACCACTCAGCCACCACATCGCGCTGGCGAAGGATCTCAACAAACAGCAGGGTAGACATCAGTTCGCCGTGGCTGACCAGTTCATCGGTCAGCGCGTTAGATGTAGCGAGCGCTGCGGCTTCAGATAGCGTGGTTACGCTATCCAGCATGCGATCAATTTCATCGCGAATAACGCTTTGATTGGTCAGCTTATCGATGATGGCGTATTGAATCTGGCGAATCTTCGCCAGATGTTCAGCACGCGTTTCCTGCGTTTGACCTTCCGCGAGCGCGACCAATAAATTGGTAATGCCAGCCGATGCCGATAGCACAACAACGCGTACATTTGGATTCGATAACACCACATCGGCGCTGCGGTTCATGGCGTCAAAGTCCGCCACGCTGGTGCCGCCAAATTTGGCAATAACGGTAGAGTTCGCGTTTGCGGATACTTCAGTTGCAGACATGTCAAAAAACCTCGTGTCAGGGGTAGGCTGTTTGCAGTAAACAGCATTCCATTAATCAACCTTGGCACAGGGGGAGAGCAGAAGTCGGGGGCAGGCGTAGAAAATCGCTACGATACACCCAGAAGCGCTCCACCTTGCTGAACGTCCATCAGGACGAATCTGGTGACAACCCAGAGGATTCAGCCTCTGTAGTCGATAGGGTGAAAGCCGTATTTCACCACATCTCGGCGTCGCTCCCCCTCAGATACCATCAGCGGATTACGGTTCCTCCGATATCTTACCTGGGCGACGCGCCTCTTCTGGCTTGCACACCGAGTGCGCAAGTACGGTGTTAGAAATAACGGGTTATGCGGTTTCTGTCAATAAACAATCTGTCAGTGAACTACAGGGCATAAATCGCTTTTAGCAAGAAAAGGGATCTCAATCGGGATTTTAAGGGATACAATCGATTCAGTCACTTTGAACTCATGCTTAGAGAGAAAGTCGCATTATGAAAAATATCAATCCAAGCCAAACTGCCGCCTGGCAGGCGTTACAAACCCATTTTGACGCGCTGAAAGACGTGCAAATCAGCGAACTGTTTGCACAGGATAGCGACCGTTTTGCGCATTTTTCCGCGACGTTCGACGATCAGATGCTGGTGGATTACTCCAAAAACCGTATCACGGCGGAAACCATGGATAAATTGCACGCACTGGCACGGGAAACCGGCCTGTCTGCGGCGATTCACTCTATGTTTGCCGGTGAGAAAATCAACCGCACGGAAGATCGCGCCGTTCTGCACGTTGCCCTGCGTAACCGCAGCAATACACCGATTCTGGTGGATGGCAAAGATGTAATGCCGGAAGTCAACGCGGTGCTGGCGAAGATGAAAGATTTCAGCGAGCGCGTGATTGGCGGTGAGTGGAAGGGTTATACCGGAAAAACGATCACCGACGTGGTCAACATCGGTATCGGCGGCTCCGACCTAGGCCCGTTCATGGTGACGGAAGCGCTGAAGCCTTATAAGAACCACCTCAACATGCATTTTGTCTCCAACGTTGACGGCACGCATATTGCTGAAACGTTGAAGCCGCTAAACCCGGAAACCACGCTGTTCCTCGTCGCTTCTAAAACCTTCACCACGCAGGAAACCATGACCAACGCGCACAGCGCTCGCGACTGGTTCCTGAAAACGGCACTGGATGAGAAACACGTTGCCAAGCACTTTGCTGCGTTGTCCACCAACGCGAAAGCCGTCGGCGAATTTGGCATCGATACCAACAACATGTTCGAATTCTGGGATTGGGTCGGTGGACGCTACTCCCTGTGGTCGGCGATTGGGTTGTCGATCATTCTTTCTCTCGGCTTTGAGAACTTTGAAAAACTGCTTAGCGGCGCGCATGCGATGGATAAGCACTTTGCCTCCACGCCTGCGGAGAAAAACCTGCCCGTGCTGCTGGCGCTGATCGGTATTTGGTACAACAATTTCTTCGGTGCAGAAACCGAGGCGATTCTGCCGTATGACCAATACATGCACCGCTTTGCCGCCTATTTCCAACAGGGGAATATGGAATCCAACGGGAAATCAGCCGATCGCAATGGTAATCCGGTGGATTACCAAACTGGGCCGATTATCTGGGGTGAGCCGGGCACGAACGGTCAGCATGCGTTCTACCAGTTGATCCATCAGGGCACCAAGCTGGTTCCGTGTGATTTTATCGCGCCAGCAACCAGCCATAACCCATTGAGCGATCACCATAGCAAGCTGTTATCGAACTTCTTTGCGCAGACGGAAGCGCTGGCGTTCGGTAAGAGCTGTGACGTGGTGGAAGCAGAATTTGCGGCGGCGGGTAAAAGTGCCAAAGACGTGGAACACGTCGCACCGTTTAAGGTATTTGAAGGCAATCGCCCGACCAACTCGATCCTGCTGCGCGAAATCACCCCGTATAGTTTAGGCGCGTTGATTGCACTGTATGAGCACAAGATCTTTACTCAGGGCGCGATCCTGAACATCTTCACGTTCGATCAGTGGGGCGTGGAATTAGGTAAACAACTGGCAAACCGCATTCTGCCAGAGCTGGAAAATGACAGTACGATCGACAGCCATGACAGCTCTACCAACGGGCTGATCAACCGCTTTAAAGCGTGGCGTAACTAATCGGGCCTGTGCCCTTTGGTTTTTCAATCGCAAGGAGGAAGAAATGCAGGTTCGTATTTTGTTGGGGCTATCAGCGGCAGCCTTGCTGGCGGGGTGCAGCAGCACCAGTCAACTCAGCACCGCTGGGCAGGCCGTGACGTTCACGGATACCAAGCCAGGAAGCGAATGCCAACTATTGGGGCAGGTTAGCGGTAGCCAGTCGAACTGGCTGGCGGGCAACCATGGCGGCGGTAGTGCTATGCGCGGTGCAGCGAACGATCTGCGTAATAAAGCGGCGGCGATGGGGGGCAATACCGTCTATGGTGCCACCAGCCCGAGTGAAACCTTCTGGTCAAGCTTTGCGCCGCTGGACAGCAAGATGAACGGCAGCGTTTACAAGTGTCCTTAAGCTAAAAAGAAACCCGGTGAGAGCACCGCTCTCACCGGGTTCTTAACGCATTGATCAACGTTATTGTTCAGTGTCGTCTTGATGCTGCCTCATCCCTAAATCCAGCGGCGTTTTGCTGGCTTCCCCACCGATTTCCCGCGCTAAACGCGGCACCAGATAGCCGGATACCTTTTTCATTAGTGCTTTGACTAAGACTCGCGCTTCGTTGTCATCCACCAGAAAATGGGCGGCGCCCTGTACCTTATCCAGCACGTGTAGGTAATAAGGGAGAATACCTGTGTCAAATAATGCATTACTGAGCCGAGCCAGTGTCTCAGCGCTATCATTCACCCCGCGCAGCAGCACGCTTTGGTTGAGTAACGTCACGCCTGCACGGCGTAAACGCGCCATACTTTGTGTTAAATCAGGATCGATTTCCTGCGGATGGTTAATATGCGTCACCAGCAGTATCTGAAGCGAACTGCGTGATAGACGATCGCACAGCACATCGGTAATACGGGCGGGGATCACCACAGGCAAACGGCTGTGAATACGCAGGCGTTTCAGGTGTGGGATGTGTTCCAGTTCGGTGATCAGCCAGTCCAATTCGTGGTCTTTGGCCATCAGTGGGTCGCCGCCGGAAAAAATGATTTCATCCAGCTCAGGGTGCTGGCGGATATAATCTAGCGCCTGACGCCAGTTTGCCTTATTGCCCTGATTATCCTGATACGGGAAATGGCGGCGGAAGCAGTAGCGGCAGTTCACCGCGCAGCCGCCTTTAACCAGCAGTAGGGCGCGGTTGTGATATTTATGCAGTAGCCCGGGAACGACGCTGTGTTGCTCATCAAGCGGATCGTGGGTGAAGCCTGACGTGACAATAAACTCTTCACGGGCAGTTAATACCTGGAGCAGCAGCGGATCGTCAGGATTCCCTTTTTGCATCCGTGCGGCGAATGCGCGCGGTACACGCAGAGCAAAAAGCCTGCGTGCATCATGCCCTTGCCGGAGTTTTTCGTGATCGGCCAGAGCCAAAAGTTGTAGCAATTCATCAGGATCGGTGATTACGTCCGCAAGTTGCTGCAACCAATCTTCTCTGGAAGGTATATTTAGGGTTACAATGTGTGCCATTTTTTTGGCTTCGTACCAGTGTTAAATTGTAGAGGGCCTTTATGGCGACTTATCTTAGCAACGATTTCCGTTCCGGTCTTAAAATCATGTTCGAAGGCGAGCCGTATGCTATCGAATCCAGTGAATTTGTTAAGCCGGGTAAAGGCCAGGCTTTTGCTCGTGTAAAAATGCGTCGCCTGTTGACGGGTTCTCGCGTTGAAAAAACCTTCAAATCGACTGACTCAGCAGAAGGTGCCGACGTCGTCGATACCAACATGAACTACCTGTATAACGACGGCGACTTCTACCATTTCATGCACCCTGAGACGTTTGAACAGCATCAGGTTGAAGAGAAGACCGTTGGTGATGCGGTAAAATGGTTGCAGGATAATGCTGAATGTATCGTTACGCTGTGGGATGGTCGCCCGATCACCGTTCTGCCGCCGAATTTCATCGAAGCTGAAATCACTGATACCGATCCAGGCCTGAAAGGCGATACCGCAGGAACAGGTGGCAAGCCAGCGACGCTGAGCACCGGTGCCGTGGTTAAAGTGCCATTGTTCGTACAGATCGGTGAAGTTGTCAGAGTTGACACGCGTTCTGGTGAGTACGTTTCACGCGTTAAGTAATGTATCTGAAAAAGCCGCCTTCTATGAGGGCGGTATTTTTAATTCATTTTTCGTCATTTGAGTCTCCCTCTGTTTCGCACCTCATCCGAAAAAACCTTCACAAGCATTAAAATTGGCTACGCTTAAAAAGCAGTCCTTTCGTACCGTTGAAATCCTACTCTCATAAAGAAGGAACCGAGTATGCTGAAGAAAGCGTTTGTTGCCATTTTCTCTCTGGTTATTCTCTCTGCGGTGGTTGGATGTAATACCACCCGAGGTGTTGGGCAAGATGTTGAAGCGGGTGGGAAGGCCATTCAGCGCAGCGCCCAATAGCCGCCGTAGGAAATAAGTCGTAATAACTTTTCCGAGTGGAAGAAAATGCCGTGATGGTGTTTTCTTCCCCGTGGCGAGATAATGTGAAAGTGGATCACTCGGAGAAGTAATAATGTCGCCTCTTTTCATTACTGTCGGCATGCTGACGTTGAGCAATATATTTATGACGTTCGCCTGGTATGGGCATTTACGCTATTTCAGCGGCCGAACCTGGATAATTGCTGCGTTGATCAGTTGGGGTATCGCATTATTCGAATACCTATTGCAGGTGCCTGCAAATAGGATTGGTTATCAGGTCGCTTCTGCCGGTCAGTTAAAAATATTGCAGGAAGTGATCAGCCTTTCCGTATTTATTCCTTTCTCCATGTTTATTTTAAAAGAACCGTTCCGCACCGATTATATTTGGGCAGGGTTATGCCTGCTGGGCGCGGTGTTCTTTATGTTCCGCGATAAGATTATGGGATAACGCACCGTTTCATCTAAGATTAATATGCTCAGGTTACTGATTGACCCAGATGAGCGCCTCTGTTGGGAAGCCGTAGCGTTTGGCCGTGGCGACCAGTTTGTCGCGCGTTGCAGTATCCAACGTTGGTGTGCGAGAGAGAATCCACAGGTAGTCACGGTTTGGCCCGCAAATCAGGGAGTAGCGGTAGTCGTCATCCAGCCCAATGATATTGTAACCGCCATAGAACGGCCCGAAGAACGACACTTTTAGCGCCCCGCGCTGAGGTGACCCCGTGAAATACGCTTTCCCGATGCTTTCTCTCCATTCCTGTTTCTCGACGTTAAAGCCGCGATTGATCACCTTGACCCCGCCGTCATCCCGTAGGCTGTAGGTTGCCGTCACGCGCTCCAGATTGCGCTCAAAGCGGTGGTCGAGACGGGCGATTTCATACCAGGTGCCGAGGTAACGATTGAGGTCAACGTTTTCCACGACGCTGACGTTATCGGGCGGTGTCACGCTACAGGCGACGGAAACGAGTGCCACCAGCGTGGCAATGCATGCTTTCCCATATCGTCTGATTTTGAAGATAAGAGGTTTGAAAAGCATGGTGTTAAAGCTAATGGTGTTAAAGGGCATCATATTGACGTCTCATCATTTTCATCTCTGTTCCAGTGTAGACGATGGACGTGGTAAGGCGGGGAAATAAAGCGGCCTGCAATATCACAGGCCGTTAAGTACGGTGTTGCATCTACAGCGTAACAATTGCAGCTACAGTGTGACGACACCGATGACGGTAACGACAGTCAGGATGGCTGCCAAACCGTAGAATACCCATTTCCCGGCGGGAACGTGGATTTTCAGATCATGCATTGCGTGGTGGATGCGGTGCAGGCCACACCAAAGCGGTAACACGATCATCAGCAGCAAAAATACGCGGCCGATAAAGCTCTGGCTGAATGCGGCGATGCGTTCGTAGGTTAACGCGTCTGGGAACAACCCCAGAGGCAGCATTACACCGACCAGCAGGATGATCACCGGAGCGAAGAACGCGCTCCACATCCCACCGGCACCGAACAGGCCCCAGAAGGGAGGCTCGTCAGAACGTTTTGGCGTTGGGTTAATCACGTTATTTCTCCTGTTCAGAATAGTAAGGCGATCGCCAGAACGGCTACGGTTACCACCACGGTGACAGCCCAAAGCCCTTTAATGATTGGCTCTGGCCCCATTTTTTCGTCTTTAATGACGATGATGCTAGCCTTCGGTGCCAACTCAAACCAGGTTTTGGTGTGCAGCGCAGCAGCCAGCAGAGCAACGATATTGATCAGCAGTACCAGCGGATTTTGCAGGAAGCTGACGAAGTTCTCCCAGCCTTCAGGCCCGTTTTTCAGTGCGAAGACGCCGCACATCAAAACGATGCTAAACCAGACGGCAGGAACGGCAGTCCCTTCACGCAGCATATAAAAGCGGTAGAACCCCAGCTTTTGCCACCAGGTTGGCGACATACCGCGAACATACGCTTTACGTTTAGATGTCATCATTGTCCCTCCCTTATTGTGGTTTCAGCATGGCGATCATGAAATCTTTCGCGCTTTCAACTTTGCCTTGCTGGATGGCTGCGGCAGGGTCGACGTGCTTCGGACACACTTCTGAGCAGTAGCCCACAAACGTACAGGACCAGACGCCGTTATTACCGTTCAACTGCGCCATACGCTCTTTCTTGCCGTGATCGCGGTTGTCCAGATTATAACGGTGTGCCAGCGTAATCGCCGCCGGGCCGATGAACTCAGGGTTCAAACCAAACTGTGGACATGCCGCATAGCACAGACCGCAGTTAATACAGCCAGAGAACTGGTGATACTTCGCCATTTGCGCCGGGGTCTGATTATTCGGGCCGTCGGCAGGTTTACGATCGTTGCCGATGATATACGGCTTGATAGCTTCCAGGCTCTCGATGAAGTGGGTCATATCGACCACCAGATCGCGCTCGATGGGGAAGTTGCCCAGCGCTTCGACCTTCAGACCATTCGTGTATTCACGCAGAAAGGTTTTACAAGCTAATTTAGGGACCTTATTCACCATCATGCCGCAGGAGCCGCAGATCGCCATGCGGCAGGACCAGCGGTAAGAGAGGTCTGGTGCCAGGTTATCTTTGATATAACCCAGCGCATCCAGCAGGGAAGTTTGCGTGTTGTACGGGACATCGAACGTCTCAAAATACGGTTCGCGATCCTGTTCCGGGTTATAGCGCATGACTTCCATTTTCAGGGTTTTGATCATCTCAGCCATTCGCCTGCTCCTTCTTGCTACCTTCCTGTGCATCACCTTCTGCACCGTATACGCGTTTAGCCGGTGGCAGTTTGGTAATCTTCACATCGCTGTACTCCAAACGAGGTGCACCTTCTGGGTTATAGAACGCCAGCGTATGCTTCAGGAAGTTGACGTCATCACGTTCGGTGCATCCGTCATCCAGACGCTGGTGTGCGCCGCGGGATTCTTTACGGTTGATTGCCGAGTGCGCCATACATTCCGCAACATCCAGGCTGTGGCCCAGCTCAACGGTGTACAGCAGATCGGTGTTGAACACGCTGGAGCGGTCGGTGATTTTCACGCGTTTAAAGCGTTCTTTCAGCTCCGCCATCTTATCGACAGTTTTTTGCATCAGGTCGGTGGTGCGGTAAATGCCACAGCCTTCCTCCATCGACATGCCCATTTCATCGCGGATTTTCGCCCAGCTTTCGGTGCCTTCCTGATTCATCAGGTCATGCAGGCGCTGTTCGATGTCGCGCGTTTGTGCGTCCAGTGCCGTACCGTTGGCTGGTGCTGCTGCCTGTGCGCGTTGTACGGCATGTTCGCCTGCAACGCGACCGAAGACCACCAGTTCGGCCAGTGAGTTGGAGCCCAGACGGTTTGCTCCATGCAGACCAACAGAAGAACATTCGCCGACGGCAAACAGCCCTTTGATACGGGTCTCGCAGTTCTGATCGGTTTCAATGCCGCCCATCGTATAGTGCGCAGTAGGACGGATGGGAATGGGTTCCTTCACGGGATCGACGCCAACATAAGCTTTTGCCAACTCGCAGATGAACGGCAGACGTTCCTTGAGTTTCTTCTCGCCGAGGTGGCGTAGATCGAGGTAAACCACATCACCCAGCGGGGTTGAGACGGTACGACCTGCGCGCCATTCGTGCCAGAACGCTTGCGATACTTTATCGCGCGGGCCTAGCTCCATATATTTGTTTTTTGGTTCGCCCAGCGGCGTTTCCGGGCCCATACCGTAGTCTTGCAGATAGCGGTAGCCGTCTTTGTTGACCATGATGCCACCTTCACCGCGACAGCCTTCGGTCATCAGGATACCGGAGCCGGGCAAACCCGTTGGGTGATATTGAACGAATTCCATATCGCGCAGCGGCACGCCGTGGCGGAACGCCATGCCCATACCGTCGCCCGTGACGATGCCGCCATTGGTGTTGTAACGGTACACGCGGCCTGCGCCGCCTGTTGCCAGTACTACGGCGTTAGCACGGATCTGAATCAGTGAACCTTCCATCATATTGATGGCAACGAGACCGCGCGCCTGGCCGTCATCGACCAGAACGTCGAGGACAAAGTGCTCATCGAAACGTTGAATTTGTGGATATTTAAGGGAGGTTTGGAACAGCGTGTGCAGCATGTGGAAGCCGGTTTTATCGGCAGCAAACCAGGTGCGTTCAATCTTCATTCCGCCAAAGCGGCGAACGTTGACCGAACCATCTGGTTTACGACTCCAGGGGCAGCCCCATTGTTCCAGTTGAATCATCTCTTCCGGGCAGTGTTTGACGAAGTGATCCACAACGTCCTGTTCACACAACCAGTCGCCACCGGATACGGTGTCGTTGAAGTGATAATCGAAGCTATCGTGTTCCTGAGTTACCGCTGCCGATCCACCCTCTGCCGCCACGGTATGGCTACGCATTGGATAGACTTTTGATATCAGCGCTATTTTCAGTTGGGGATTGGCTTCTGCGGCAGCAATTGCCGCTCGGAGGCCAGCGCCCCCGGCCCCAATAATGGCCAAATCAGCGTTAAAGGTTTGCAATGCATTCCTCCAGTTACTTAAGTTAATTAAGTTAAAATAAAAAAATAATATCTATCCGTTTCTGTCTTTATATCTGAGCTTAATATCAAACCCGCTTAAAATTGTGTGATAGACGTATAAAGAATAGATAAACCTATAATTTTTGTGTGGGAATGATTATACCGAATTATAGGTAGACGAAATTTGATGTGATCCTGCATTTTGTGGTTTTTTCAGCGGGTTCCGTATTTATTGATAAAAACGTGATCGAAAGGCTTATTTACGGGGAAATAATGCTTTTATTTCTTTAATAACCCTTTTGAGAGGGATATTAAAAAATGATTCACTAGATATAATTTACGGCTGCTACCTTCATCGTCCCTTCCTAAAGGGAAGAATGTGCATTGCTAAAAATTCGCTGTGGCACTTTTTCCGCTGGAAATTTGGGCTGATGCGGGTAGACTGCACCCCCTATTTTGACTTTGGAGTAAGAACCATGAGCGAGACGACAAGTTGGCAACCTAGTGCTTCTGTCGCTAATTTGTTGAAAAGAGCGTCGATAGTTGCGGCTGTCCGACGTTTCTTCACCGATCGTGGGGTGCTTGAAGTTGAAACACCGGCGATGAGCCAGGCCACGGTAACGGATGTTTTCTTATACCCGTTCCAAACCCGCTTCGTGGGTCCCGGCGCTGCGGATGGCATGACGCTGTATTTGATGACCAGCCCGGAATACCACATGAAACGTCTGTTGGCTGCCGGTAGTGGGCCGATCTTTCAACTATGCCGTAGCTTCCGCAACGAAGAATCAGGCCGACACCACAACCCTGAATTCACCATGTTGGAATGGTATCGCCCCCATTATGATATGTATCGCCTGATGAATGAGGTCGATGATCTGTTGCAGCAGGTGCTGGACTGTGAAAGCGCAGAAATGCTCTCTTATCAGCAGGCATTTTTACGCCATCTGGAGATTGACCCCCTTTCTGTTGATAAAACGCAACTGCGTGAAGCGGCAGAAAAGCTTGGGCTGGGTGATATTGCCTGCCGCGAAGACGATCGCGATTCGCTGGTGCAGATGCTGTTTACCTTTGGCGTGGAGCCGCACATCGGTCGCGACAAACCGGCGTTTGTCTACCATTTCCCTGCCACGCAAGCTTCGCTGGCAGAGATCAGTTCCGAGGACCATCGCGTTGCCGAGCGTTTTGAAGTTTATTTTAAAGGGATTGAACTGGCGAACGGCTTCCGTGAATTAACCGATGCCGATGAGCAGCGCCAGCGTTTCGAGCAGGATAACCGCAAACGTGCCGCGCGTGGCTTGCCGCAACAGCCGATCGATGAAAACCTGCTAGCGGCGCTGAAACAGGGTTTGCCGGAGTGTTCCGGTGTGGCGCTGGGTGTGGATCGTTTGATCATGCTGGCGTTGAAGGCTGAAAGCCTGAGTGACGTGATTGCGTTCTCCGTAGAGCGCGCGTAACCATTTTTATGTCATCAATCTCGATGTAATAATAATCCTGATGCAGGGCGGTGCCATATCTGGCCGCCGCCCGTTTTCCTTTCTTATAAGCTGCCCGGCGTCCGCTGCCGTGGCGTCAGCGTTTTCCCATTGCGCGACAGATTGTCCATTTTCACCTGGAACGGTGGGAAAGGAAGCTCCAGATTGTGCTTGCGGTAGTTTTCCAGAATCAACTGATGCAGCTCGTGGCGCAGTGGCATACGGTGCCCCATTTCGGCGGCAAAAACGCGCAGCTCGAAAATTTGAATTCCCTGCTGGAGATCGACGAGGAAGGCTTCAGGCTCTGGCGTATCGAGGATCAGCGAACAACGCTTTACTGCATCCATAAGTAGCTCAGTCACTTCCTGACTGTTTGCGTTCGCCGGTGCGGGTACGGTCAGCACCACACGGGTGACGGAGTCCGACAGTGACCAGTTGATAAACTGCTCGGTGATAAACGCCTTATTCGGGACGATGATCTCTTTGCGATCCCAGTCAGAAATGGTGGTAGCGCGGGTATTAATGCGCATGACGCTACCCGTGAGATCGCGGATCGTGACCGTATCGCCGATGCGGATTGGTTTCTCAAACAGGATGATTAGGCCGGAGATAAAATTAGCAAAGATCTCCTGCAAGCCGAACCCGAGTCCTACCCCCAGTGCGGCAACCAACCATTGTAGTTTCGACCATTCGATCCCGATCAGCGAGAACCCCATCAGACAGCCGATCAGCATCAGAATGTATTTGCTGATGGTGGTAATGGCGTAGCCGCTGCCCGGCGACAGATCCAAGTGTTGCAGGATCGCCAACTCCAGCAGGGCGGGAAGGTTATGCACTAGCTGTGCGGTAATAATGAAGATCAGAATGGCGATCAGTACCGATCCCAGTGTAATCGCCTGTACGCTTTCTACGCCTTTAACCGTGCTGGAGACATCCCACAGGCTGATGTTTTCCAGGAACGCGAAGGCTGAATGAATTTCTGACCACAGTGCGATCACGGAAACCAGTGCGATCAGCGTCAGAATAGATCGCACCAACTGCAAGGATTTGGCGCTGATGGCATCCAGATCGACGATGGGTTCTTCGACGGCTTCCGAACTGCTTTCATGGGACGAGGTAGGCTGCGCCTCTTCTTCGCCTTTGGCACGCTGCGCCAGAATTTCCGAGCGTCGCTGTTTGGCACGATCGAAGGCGATGCGACGCCGCTGAATCAGCATCCAACGGCGAATAATGTGGTAAACCACCAGCAGGAAGAACCAGATCGAGACGGAGGTTTCTAATCGCGCTAATAGCGCCTGTGCGGTCGCCAGATAGCCAATGCAGGAGGCCAGCGCGGCGACAAGCGGCACACCGATCAGAATGTTCCACATCGCGCGGTTAACGGAATTTTCCCCCGAACCTTCTTTATCCAGATAGAGCGGAATACCAGCGCGTTTTAACCCAGTGGTGACCAAACTCAACGCCATACAGAGAAGGATGAAGCAGAGCCGCCCCAGCGTGCTAGAGAACTCGCGATCGTTGAGTTTATCGAAGGTAATCAGCGCCATAATCAGCGGCACGATAAAGGCGATTGAGAGGCGATAATAGCGCATCGCTCTGGCTACGTGCTCTGGCGACCAGCGGAAGTGGACAATAAACAGTCCCTGCGGGTGTGAGAACGAGGCGCTGATCATCACTAGCCACATTAACGGCACGGTGGCGGTGACGCTATCGCCGATGGCAACGGCAATCGGGTAAGGCCAGGCATTTTGCAGTCCGTAGCCCAGCGCCGCCCAGAGTACCGGCAGAGGCAGGGCGGTAAGAAGAGACCAGAACACGGTACGCAGCGTCAGCATAAAGTGATCGAGCGTGACCTTGCCGACACGGCTGCTGGCACGCTCCATAAACGCATGATAGTGACGGCGGGAACTGATACTGAAGCCAACCAACAGCAGTGCGCCCAGCAGCGGTAGCACGGTTTCCTGACTGGTCACCATCATCACTAACGCACTACCCAACTGCGTCAGCGTATCCAGCGACAGCAGGCGCGTCAGATCCTGCACCAGCTTGATCGGATAGGCGAACGTCACAGGCTCAACATCAGCCACCCAGAACAGATCGCGGTGGGCTGCTTCGCGCGTTTCGGTCAATGCATCCGCCAGTTGGTTATTGGCGACTTTGAGTTTGGTGAGTTCCAGTATCTGTGAATCACAGCCAGAGATCAGCGAAGTCAGCAGATCGCGCTGGGTACGCATCTGATCGGTCAGAATACGCTGTTGTGCGCTGGTCAGCGGATCGCCGCTATCCTGCTTCGCGTTATCAAGATCTTGCGGTTTGTTGATCAGGTCTTCAAAGTGCAGTCGCTGTACGCGCAGTTGCGCCATATCGCTATCCAGCAACTGAGGTTTGGGCATTTCCGGCAGGCGGGCGATCTGTGCGCGTAACGTTTCCCCCAATATTGGTGAAACGCCGAGCCACTGGGCCTGTTCGCGAATGGTACTCAGCGCCTGACGAACCTGGATCGTGTGCGTCGCGGCCTGACGCTGCTGAGAAGCAATAAGATCCATCCGCTGCGCCTGCTGATTCAGCGCGACGGAGAGCTCACGGTTAACCTGTAGCTGCTTGCTGATGACGGCGGGTAAATCACCACTTTGTTCAGCGAGAAGCTCGGTGCGTTCTAATGCCAGCTCGGCTTCACGCTGGCGGAGATTGTTGAGTCGGCTACGTAAATCTTGTTGCAGCAGATCCAGTCTGTCGTGACGCTTTTTATATAGCTCGACGCGTAGCCGGGATAGCTCCTGGCGGTTACTGGCTGAAAGCTGTGCCAGCTCCAGTTCGTCCACCCGACTTTTACGTAGGGCTGATTCGGCCTGAAGTGCGACGAGCTGTGCTTGCCCCAGCGGCGTGGCGGGTGTACCGAGCGACTGAATACGGCGTTCCGCCTCGCTTTGCATGCGGCTGGCTTCGGTTTGCTGTTGCGGAAGCTGACTCAGTGAATCGCCGATTTCACGCAGTCGATCCTGCTCCTGCTGGAGCTGGCGGGCCTGTTCCAACAGTTGGCTGCTCGTTTGTAGCAACTGTTGTTCGAGATCGTTACTGGAGAGGCTTTCTGAAATCGATGAAGGTTTACCGTCTTCGGCATTAAGCTGGCGACGCAGCTCTTGAACCAGCTTGGGGAAATCATCAATGACGCGCTGATACTGCGTGGCGCGTTCCTGCGCTTCTTTGCGATCCTGCAAGGTATTCAGCGCAGCCTGATATTCCTCAACGACTTTCGCCTGATCGGCTGCACCTTTGTTGGCTTCCGCCTGCTGTAGCTGCTGGCGTAACTGTGCCTCATTGGGCGCAGTGGCAGCCAACGCGGCGGTTGATAATAAGCATCCCAGAAGAAAAGTCAGAATCAAACGCACGTTAGCTACCTTTTACAAACAACACTTTGACAAGCGACTAAAGTCGGACGTTATTTACGGTGCGTCGGGCTGGTGGCCTGTCTGCACGGTGCCATTTTCTTCCAACTCGGTTCTTTCCGGGAAGACAACGGGCGTTTGCTCATCCTGATGGACTTCGGCAAACGGTTCACCCATACGAGTCACACTCAGGGTATTCAGATGTGCGGCAAACTGGAGATTATTCCCTGCGGCAAACAGGTTAATCACGGTTGAACCGAGCTTGAAGCGGCCCATTTCTTCACCTTTCACCAGCACGACTGCACCTTCTTCACCCGCCTGTGGGTAGGTCCAACGTTTGATGATGCCTTCACGCGGTGGCGTCACCACGCCTGCCCACACCGTTTCGATGCTGCCAACAATGGTCGCGCCGACCAGAATCTGCGCCAACGGACCAAATTCAGTATCAAACAGGCAAATGACGCGTTCGTTACGCGCAAACAGATTCGGCACGTTATCTGCCGTCAGCAGGTTGACGGAGAACAGGTCACCTGGGACATAAATCATTTCACGCAGCACACCGTCACACGGCATGTGGAGGCGGTGATAGTCACGCGGCGAAAGATAAATGGTGGCAAACAGACCGTCGCGGAACAGATCGGCCATCACATAGTTGCCAGCCAGCAGCGCTTCCAGCGTGTAGTCGTGATGCTTCGCCTGAATCAGCTTGCCGTCGGTAATCGGGCCAAACTGCGATAGAACGCCGTCTGCGGGCTGCACCAGACGGTGCGCATGCGGATCGACAGGGCGAACGCCAGGACGCAGTGGGCGAACGAAAAATTCGTTAAACGTGCGGTAGGATGCGGTATCTGGTTGCTGCGCTTCCTGCATGTTGACGTGGTATTGACGGACAAACAGATCGATCACCAGCTTGGTGAGTTTTCCCGCACGCTTATTTGCTCCCCAGCCCGCTAAGCGGGTCAGCCAGATCTTGGGAAGCCAATACTGTAATTTGATTTTGATATTATCCAGCACAGTGAGCCTCTTGAGTTAATAGTGCGCCATAAAACAAGCTTTCTGGGAAACACGCTTAGCATTACCAGCGGTAACCCAGAAAGAGAGTAAGCGGATTCGCTTACCCTCAAAGGGGGCGCATTGTAACGACGGTCATGATAAATGTCAGTTATCTGTATCCGAAAAGCCTTTACGCGTTTTTACTTGCGCCATGCTTTCCAGAATCCGGTGATAGTTATCAAAGCGTTCTGTAGCAATATCTCCGCGCTCACGTGCGGCGTTAATCGCACAGCCTGGATCGTTTTCGTGCTTACAATCGCGGAACTTGCACGAGCCGATATATTCACGTAACTCAATGAAACCACTGGTAACCTGTTCGGGCTCCAGATGCCACAGACCAAATTCGCGCACGCCCGGCGAGTCGATGACATCGCCGCCGTGCGGGAAGTGGTAAAGCCGGGAGGCAGTGGTGGTGTGTTGTCCCAATCCTGAGTTATCGGAAACCTCATTGACCAGAATGCGTTCTTCACCCAGGGCGAGCAGCGCGTTAAGCAGGCTGGATTTTCCGACGCCTGATTGCCCGGCGAAAATACTGATACGGTCAGTTAAGGCTTGCTCCAGTTCGGGAATACCCTGTTGAGTATGGCTGGAAACCATCAACACGCGATACTTGAGTGCACGGTAAATATCCATCTGTTCGTCAACAAACTGGCGGGATTTATCATCCAACAGGTCAATTTTGTTCAGCACGATCAGCGGTTCGATCTCCAGCGTTTCGCAGGCGACCAGGTAGCGATCGATGATGTTCAGCGACAGTTCAGGCAAGATCGCTGAAACGATCACGATCTGATCGATATTGGCCGCGATCGGTTTAATGCCATCGTAATAGTCAGGGCGTGTTAGTACAGAATGACGAGGGTGAACGGCTTCCACGATCCCGCTGATGCCCGCGAGTGATTCATGGCCGGGCCGCCAGACGACGCGATCGCCTGTTACCAGCGATGAAAGGGTCCGACGAATGTTGCAGCGGTGCACCACGCCATCGGTGGCTTCTACATCGGCGTGCATGCCGAATCGGCTGATGATGATGCCTTCCTGCGCGTCGCCCAGTTGACTATCTTCCCATTCGACTTTGCTTTCCGTTTTTTTCAGGCGACGCTGGTGGTTGGCGCTAACCCGACGCTGCTGACCTTTCGACAGTTTCTTTTTGCTCACTGAGCCTCACTTAAGACGATTTATCGTTCGTGGCAGTGCGTTATCGCCCGCCGCGTTTTAACAGACTATAATACACCCTATTTGATTTTAATTAACTGATACCACCTTGTCGGTATCAGCATTGAGATTGATGCTGGTATCCTTGTATCGACGACAGGGCACAATGCAACAGGAATTCCCACGATGGTAGATGAAAATAACCTGATCTGGATCGATCTTGAGATGACCGGCCTGAACCCGGATCACGATCGCATTATTGAGATCGCAACGCTGGTTACGGATGCAAATCTGAACGTGTTGGCTGAAGGGCCGGTACTGGCGGTGCATCAGTCGGATAGCCAATTGGCGCTGATGGATGACTGGAATGTGCGCACGCATGGTTCGAGCGGTTTGACCGATCGCGTCAAAGCCAGCACCACGGATGAACGTGCCGCCGAGCTGGAAACGCTGGCATTTTTACAAAAATGGGTGCCGGCCGGTAAATCGCCGATTTGTGGCAACAGCATCGGCCAGGATCGCCGCTTTCTGTTTCGCTACATGCCGGAGCTGGAAGCCTACTTCCATTACCGCTATCTGGATGTCAGCACGCTCAAAGAGCTGGCGCGACGCTGGAAGCCGGAAATCCTGACGGGTTTTAAGAAGCAAGGCACGCATCAGGCGATGGACGATATTCGCGAATCACTGGCTGAGCTGGTCTATTATCGTGAGAATTTTCTGCGACTGTAGGTGAAGCGAGCCGGTAGGGTTATCGATGCGCTACGATCTGCTGATATTTACGCCATGATGTCGTTTTTATCAGCAGTCAGACGATTTTTCATTTTCGGGGGCTTGCGGTTAAATGGATTTCTCGTATAATGCGCACCCCATACCGATGAAGAATTTCAATTAAAGAACGTCAACATCGTATGCAGATTTCCCGGGCGGGAATAGCTCAGTTGGTAGAGCACGACCTTGCCAAGGTCGGGGTCGCGAGTTCGAGTCTCGTTTCCCGCTCCAAGTTTTATCACGGTTTGTCACCATACAAACTGTGTGCAGTAATCAGACGTAACGCCTGTTAGTGTCTGTCCGATATGCGGGAATAGCTCAGTTGGTAGAGCACGACCTTGCCAAGGTCGGGGTCGCGAGTTCGAGTCTCGTTTCCCGCTCCAATCTCTTCGTCTCTTTTTTTATTATTCCCTTTATCAAAATCATTCGTTTTTTTGCTCTGCGAAACGCATTCCTGCTTAGTGCCACCTCACTGACACCCTAAACTTTTGCGCATTCGAGCTTTTAGCGGCTCAGCGACTTCAGGGCGTAACTTTGAATGTACTTTTTCTACGTTTTCACAGCCCTTAGGTTGAGATGGTGGTAATGGCTCTGTGTTCGCCAGAGCATGCCATAAAGCACCAATCGTAAATACAGCTAACACCGGAAGCACACACCAAAAGAGGATTCGCGTCCTCCAGACATAAAAAAGGTCAGGGTTCGGTGCATGGTGTGTCTTTTGGTGATTGGCCGACGTATCGTTCGCCGTTGTATCCTCATATTCAGGTTCGAGGCACAGGCTTTCATACGGGGTAAAGTGTGCTGAGATTGACGCTGCACCGAACTGCTGCTTGGCTCGCTTCCACTCGTTTAAGGGCATGAGTAGGAAGGACAGGGTATCGCTCATCATGCTTTCCCTGTATACACGCAGAGCATATCCGCCGAGAAGTAACAGATGCTCAACCCGTACATGTTCCGTATCGTACTCATCACAGCCTAGTGAATAATGGTGAAATACAGACTGACCACCGGCAAAGTCTATGGTTGCGCTCTCGATGTCACTGTCATAGTCGAATTCAGCGGAGAACGTCGCTTCGCCCAGCGTCTCCGAGAGTGCCTCCAGCAGACTGAAAATACCCTCTTTCCAATCGATATGAATACCGTAGACACTCATGAATATTGACTGATAATCATCTCGTTCAGAGTCCGACTGGCATGATTCCCCCTGCTGCTCTAAAAAGGCTTTACGTCTTACACTGGCCTGCTCATCATTCTGAGCAGCAAAAAAATCAGAAAATTCATCCCAGTTTGGTAATTGCATCGTGATTACATCCTATGTTTGGCTCGTTTCGCATCTATTGCGATGAGACATTTATCCCTTTTTATTCTGAGCCACTTCACCTTAGCAAAATGTAGGTACTCAGTAGTCGCAGACCATGAATATCCGGTCGAAGCGTTTGGCTGCAAGGTCGGAGCGATGGATGATGAAGTTCAGCACGCCATCATCCCACTGGAATTGCCCGTCCAAACAGGCCTGAAACAGTACCAGCCAGTCTTGTGCTTCGCCGCCTAATTTCTGTGCTGCCTGCAACTCAGGCAATTCATGCTGGCTGAAGCCACAGCTATTCATTCGGGCAATGCCCTGATATTCAGGCAACGGATCATCAGGTGGAAAGTCCGATGGCAGCATGTCTTTTTCGATCATCCAGGCCAGTTGCGCTTCAGTCGCTTTACTACCAGGTAGCAGATTGAATGCGCCCAGTTGCCGTAGCTTCCAGGCATAATATTGTGCAAAGCCAAGGCGGGATAGCGCATCGTCGTATTCATCATCATCCAGTGCTGCCTGCTGTTCCAGACTCATACGTGAGCAGAGTATGGAACCAATATGAGGATTTTGGCGTAATGCGTAAAAACTGGGTACGGTAACGCTGGCTTTGGGATGCAGTTTAAAGGCCGGCTTTTGCCCGAGCGTCTTTTCGTCATTGAAAGACAGTTCGGCAAAGCGTGTTCCACTGCTCAGGCTTGCCGTGTCCGGTACATAGATAACTTTCCCTCTGGTCGTCAAAGGGCTGCTTCCACATTCCAGAAAGAAGAATAACGTGCCTTCACGCGGTAAGTAGTCTTGCAACGGTGCCAAAGCGCGACAATCTATCTGCGCAATAAATTCCAACGGTACACGGTAAGTTTGTGTAGCGTCGTCCCAAGGGAAAATGCATACCTCTTCTTCTTCGTCATCACCGGCTTCCCAGCACTCTTCGTACTCAAGCAGGGTGTCTTTGGCGACGCTGACACAAGGGTAAGGAATATCGACAGGTAAATCTGGCAGGCCGCCGAGTCGGTGGTTACCGAGCCCTGAGTGGTCGTCTTCTGCACCATGATAGAAATCGATGCTACTGCGTAAGGTACCTGCTACGGCATGGGCGATGGGGGTAATAGCGTCAGCCGAGAGGAGCGCATCCACGAGGTGCTGTCTTAGCGGCGAATGCTCCGCCAGCAACGGGAACAGGGCAGGATCTAGCGTTATAGGGGGTAGGTTGGTGTCTCTGCAATGCTTCTCTGCTTTGCTTTCACTTCGCAGTCCTGTGTTGTGACCGCTTCTACTCCCTTCGCTTTTAGGTGGCTGTGGAATGCTGTTTCTGGTGTGGTAGTGACAATTCGCAGGCTGCGCAGTGCGGTTTCTATTGTTATAAAGTGCTCTTGTTGCTGCTCCAGCGGGCAGTATCCCCCAGCGAAAAGGCAAACCGTGTCAGTCAAGCGGATAAACGCAAACAGGTAAGCAAAGCCGTAAATCCCTTCAGCCGTCATTAACAATGCGCTGTAGTTTTCAAGGGAGATCGTTTTTTCTTCAAGCCAGGTGAGCTTTCCATAGATTTTGCTGCAAAAGGAGCGATATCGCTCAGTTTGTCCTGTTTCCGTTTTATGTAGTAATTCCCTGTCAACCGGATAAATATCCAGCACGACGAGACTGTCGTCAGTCGGGTACTGGCCGACCGCACCCTGTCCGATTTGCTCAACGGAAGTGAAATTCGGGGGAAATCGATGGATAAAACGTCCGTATGTATAAATGTCATGACTATTCCCTGTTTGAATGCACTTTCAATGTCGCTGTGAGGATCGATATTATCAGAGCGTCCCTGTTATTCACTCTTCACCTAGTGAACGTGATGAGCGTTCTTTTCTTAATATGCCCTGTGTGCCGACAAACAACACGCCGATGAGTAGCAATGCGGCGATGAAGCTGTCGTAACCGTAAAATGTAATCGCAGCACCGGAGAGTAGGGGGCCGCTGATACTGCCTACAGACCACACCAGCCCCAGAAGAGAATTCATCACAATCAGTCGCTGACCAGCAAACTGCTGACCTGCCCGAACGAGGGACAGTGTGTAAAGCCCACCTGCTGCTGCACCCAGTATGATGCAGACTGGAGCCAGAAGTGAAGGAGAAGAGAATGAAAAGGCGATGCATACCAGCATCACACAGAAAAGAATGCCGCAGCCGATGTGGATTTTTATGATGCCGCATTTGTCTGCCAGCCAGCCAATCGGCGTCTGGAAGACGGCATCACCCAGAAAGATGAGTGTGACCAATAAGATCGCGGATTTTTCGTCTAAGCCTTGCGCCATACCATAGAGTGGAAAGAGTGACAGTATGCTGGCATCGAAAAAGGAGAAGCAGAATACGCCAGAGGCGATCGCCGGGAGAAAAGGGATAAGATCCCGATAAGATGCCGAGGACTGTTCATCCGCTCGAACCATCGTGGCGCAATTTCTCAGCATGAGCGCACACGCAGCGGATACGCCACAAATTAACCATAGTGCATAGGTCTGAATAGGCTCGCCAGCGGCAATAAGCAGCGGCCCTATCAACTGACACCCTGTGAAAACCGAGGCATACAGCCCCGTCAGTGTCGCTTTGTGTTTATCTGAAGCCCGGCTGGTGACCCAGGTTTCTCCTAGTACGACAAGGATCCCCGAAGCGAGCCCGGTTAACAGGCGGGGTAAAATGAGCGAAACCGGGTGTGACAGCAGGAATGAGGCCACGGTTGATGCCGCCAGAATAATCAGGCTGCCGGATAACAGATATCTGGCGTGTAGGCGGCGACTGAGCCAGGGGGTAACGAACGAAGAGAGCATCATCCCTGCCGCTGGAAGGGCAGCCAGAATGCCGAGCGTCGCCGTGCTGTGCCCGTGCTCGGCAAGCTTTAGGCTGATCAGCGGCAGCGTGTACCCTGTGACTAATCCCACGAGGGACGCGGCAATAATCATGTTCAGTGTCGTGAAATTGGATTCACGGGAATGTGCTGTCATTGTGCTTCCAATACCGATGTTAACAAGGCGCTTCAACTCCAGAAAGGCAGGTAGACATTTCCTGCATGAGCCAGGTATGAAATCGTGCGTATTTTTCATTTTGCTCAAGGGGGACGGGCGATAACAAGTAATAAGCAGAACCATCTCGCGCAAATCCATACGGTGCATGCAATTGCCCACTACCCATTTCGTCTTGCACCATCAGAAAAGACGCGATTGCCATGCCTAGCCCTGAAACCGCCGCCTGAATACACAGATAAAAGTGCTCATAGTCAGCTCGAGTTGTCCCTTTGATGGAGATATGAGTCTGCCGTTGCCAGGTTGTCCACGCTTTAGGTCGCGTTCCGGTATAGAGCAAACGCATTCCCTCCAGACTGTCTTTGCGTTCGGCCTTGTCACGGCATACTGGCCCGATCCATTCGTCACACACCTTCACACCATGCGTTTGCGGTTCCCAGTGAAAGTCGTCACGCCGTAGTGCGAGATCAACGCCACTACGCACGAAATCAATTGGCCCGCCCGCAGCGACCAGATGAAGTTTGATATCAGGATTCGCCTGATTAAAAGCAGGCAGTCGCGGAATCAACCATTTCATGGCAATCGTGGGTTCGCATGATAGCGTCAGTACATCATTCTGCGCACCTTGCTGTAGTCGATATACCGCGCTGTCGAGTTGCTCGAAAACAGACTGCGTGACCGTGTGTAAAGTGCGGCCCGCTGCATTTAAAAAAATCGCCCGGTTACGTCGTTCAAACAGTTCAACCCCCAGTGCATCTTCCAGCAATCTAATTTGTCTGCTGACGGCACCGTGCGTGACATGCAAAGACTCAGCGGCTTTAACAAAGCTACCGGTTTGTGCGGCTGCTTCAAAGAAGCGAAAAGAGGCTAACGAGGGAAGTTTCATATACACGATGAAATTTGACTGATTTCCACCAAGATAAATCGCTTTTTTGATATGTGCAAACGCTGAATAATCAAACTGTCTTCAAGAGTAAAGAAGCGTAATAGCCTAAATAGTCAGGCGATATTGTGAAGGTGGTGCCTTTTGTAGCCGTATGGTGACCGCTGTCTTTGTATCCATCTTCTCATTCGCTTGTTACCCATCTGTGCAAAATCATCGTGAAAATGATGGCTTGCCGAACAAGGAAAATATTAATGAATGAGTTAATTGCCGTCTCGACTATCACTATTTTGGCGGTTATCAGTCCGGGGCCTGATTTTGCCATGGTGACCAGAAACAGTTATGCCTTTGGCTCGCGCGCTGGGTTACTTAGCGCGTTTGGCATTGCCTGCGGTGTCCAGATCCATGTGATGTATACCGTTTTTGGCATTGCGGTATTTATTATTAACTCCCCGATGATGTTTATGGCGATGAAGGTTCTGGGGGCGTCATATCTGATTTATCTGGGGTACAAATCACTAACCAATACGACAAAAATAAAGTTAGAGGATGCCTTCGGTAATGCACCGTCGTCGCTTGCTGCGTTTCGTATGGGTTTTCTCACCAATGCCCTTAACCCGAAAACCATGCTGTTTGTGGTCGCCACCTATACCCAGATCGTGCAGCCCGGTAGCCCAATGGGCCATAATTTTGGTTACGGGGTATTTATGTCGGTAGCGCACTGGATATGGTTCAGCATTGTTGCGCTGTTTTTTACCGCACCCGCTATGCGTCGTCGGCTGCTCGATCGTCAGCGTTTGGTCGATAAAGGGATTGGCATAGCCCTGATGGTGTTAGGCGCTTCTCTGGCGTTTACCAAAATTACCCTCTAGAGGGAACAGTGATGAATAAAACGGCCCGATCTTTGTCCCAAGGCACGCATTTTTCGATGTATTGGGGTTGTCACCCGGTGAGCGATCGCACCTCTACAGCATGAGAAAAATCAAGCTATTGTAATTTCCTGTCACCAACGACGTTGGGATGCGGTACTATTCGTCGGTACTCTTCATTGTTACACCAACGCGTTGATTTTCCTTCTCTATCACAGCGAAAAGACAGTTTAAAATGGAAATTTATCTTGGTTTGGCTCTGGTTGGTCTGGTGGTTATCTGGGCGATTTTTACCTACAACCGGTTGATATCTCTGCGACGTTTTAAAGATGAAGCCTGGAGCGGCATTGCGGTGCAACTGAAGCGCCGTCACGATCTGGCCCCTAATCTCCTGACATTGGTTAAGCGCTACGCACAGCACGAAAAAGATCTGCTGGAAGCCATTTCTCGTCAGCGTACTCATCAGGCTGGCAGCACGCGCCAAATTGCTCAGAATGAACGGGAATATTCAGGAACGCTGGGGCGCTTTTTTGCTCTGGCTGAGGCATACCCTGATCTGAAGGCCAACCAAAACTTCCTCGCCTTGCAGCAATCGCTCTCTGAAATTGAAGAACAGCTTCAGATGTCACGCCGTTATTTCAATGCCACAGCGCGGGATTTGAATATTCAGGTGGAATCCTTCCCTAGCTTATTAATCGCAAAATTGTTCCAGTTTAAGACCGAACCGTTCTTTGAACTGGAGAATCCCGCAGAGAGTGACGTTCCACGGATGGAGTGACGTAATGGCAAGGTGGAGGGATGCGCAGCGCTGGTGCGGCTGGCTGGTTTTACTCTGGTGGAGTGCTTTGGCTCCGGCAAGCGCGGTGGATCATGAATTTTACCCGGGGGTCAGTGTTGCATCCGATGCGAGTTTGTATCAACGGGGGATGGGCGAACGTATTTTACTGTTTGATTCACAAGCTCATTTCCAGTTGGATGGTTCCATGCTGGTGGATGAGACCATCCAGGTGCAATCGAACGGCGAGCAGATGAAACGCGGGATATTCCGCACATTCCCGCTGGTCTGGCATCGGCAGGACGGCAGTACGTTTCGGTTGCAATACCAGATTAAGCAGGTACTGCGTGATGGTGTACCTGAGCATTATTCGCTTGAACAAGCCCACGAGGAACTGAAGGTCTTGATCGGCAGTGCCGATCGTTTGTTACCGCCCGGAATATACCGTTATCGTCTCCACTATCAGGTGAGTAACCATTTTAGCCGCTTTCCTGATTGGGATGAGCTGTATTGGAATGTCACGGGTAATGGTTGGCGTTACCCCATCGATAAAGTCCGTTTTCGTTTGTACTTACCAGAACAAGATGCGTTTCTGACGCCTGATGGTAAAGACTCCCGTTTGCGTTCGGTTGATGTGTATACGGGGTCGCTAGGCGAGAAAGGTCATCATGCTCGTATTTTAGCTGCTGGCAACATTGAGACCACTGCACCGCTGGGGATTGGGGAAGGGGTCACGGTTGCCTATACCTGGCCGCGTAGTATTTTGGCTTCAGCCCCTGCGCCACAGGAAGATTCTCTGCTGGGACATGTGCTCTCACCCACGCTGAAACGTGGGGTGCTGTGGTTTCCTCCCTTCCTGATCGTGGCTTACTACCTGTTATGGTGGCGTAAACATATAGCCGCCAGTCGTTTAACCAAACCCGCAGTCGTGCCGTTGTATAGCGTTCCCGATGGTATTTCGCCTGGCTATGTGCGTTACCTCTGTCAACGAACCTACGATAACGTGGCGTTTAGCAGTGATGTATTGGATCTGATCGCTAAGCGCGCTATCGAACTGACAAAAATTAAGCACAAGCCAAGAAAAACCCGAAGCGGTATGACGCCGGGGCGTGAGGAGCAGTGGCTAACTCGCTTGTCTGACCACGGGTCTGAAAAGCTGACGTCTGAGGATAAACAGCTCCTCAGCACGTTGTTTCCCGGCAAGACGAAAAAACTGGATATAACGGAAACCAGTATGCGTTCGGTGCCAATGCAGAAGGCGCGTAAAGCTCAGGAAGCGCATTATGAAAAAACGCATCCGACGCTGTTTTTATCTATCGCGGGAGCGGTGAAAGTGGGGGTTGCGCTAAGCTTGTTGGTTCCGGTGTTGTACGGCTTGTTCTTCAACCTCTGGACGGCGGTGAGCTCGGTGATCTGTATGCCTTTCCTGCTGTTCAGCACGATGCTGTGTCTACAGCTACTGAAATATGCACGCTATTCCGCGCTGCTAAAGAATAGCGAGAAAAGCAAGGCATTGCTCTTTCTGGCCGTGGCGGGCTTTCTCTTTACACTGCCTTTTGGCCTCGCATTATTTCGCCTACTGACATCGTCTCAACTGCCAGATGACTACCAGGGTGCCTTATCGGTAAGCCTGTTACTGTGTTTGGGGTTCTTCTGCATTGTGCCGCGTCATACCCAGAAAGGGCTGAACGGCTTGGCCGTAGCTAAAGGAATGATCCTGTATCTTCGCGCCGCCGAAGAGCGTCGTTATGAAACGCTGTACCCGCCCGACAAGCTGGTCGAGCATTTTGAACGTATGTTGCCTTATGCGCTGGCGTTGGGCGTGGGGGAAACCTGGGCTAATACGTTTGCTCAATACCTGAAGCACCATCAGATGGTCTCTGGCGTATTCTCTAGTACGCAGTGGGATGGTCTTTCCCAGTTCAACAGTGCGTGTAGTTCCTCGTCGAGGACGGTGTCGAATACCGGCTCTGGCAGGGGCGGCGGCGGTAGCTCCAGTGGATCAGGCTCTTCCGGGCGCGGATCGTCGGGGGGCGGTTCCGGCGGTGGCGGCGGCGGCGGTTGGTAAACATCATCAAGTACCGTGCTTTGGGGCAACATGTTATCAGCGATGAACAAGGAAAAAGAGAAAAATGACGGGCGGGCATGCAAACAAAACTGAGGTATCACCACAACACGAACTGCCCATGCGGGATGAATCGCTTACGGTAATCAACGAATGGTTTGATGCGCAGGAGAGAAGAATCGGTGGTGATAAAATCGTATCGCGAACCACGCTGCAAGCGGGCATCCATAATGATGTGATATTGGATTATGTGCCGGGTCGTTCGTCGATATCCTCTGAGTCGAGGCGTGAGGCCGATGGGCTGTCTCCCGGTCGTCGAAAAGGGGCATTGAGCATCGCGCAGGTACAGGAGGAGGTAGTGCCGGCGCTGGCTCAGGCCATTGCCCAGTGGGTAGAGAAACTGGCAGAGAGTGCGGTGATTGACTATCGGTTTTGCTTTCGTGCCATATTCCCGACGACGGATGCTCGCCTGCTGGTTACGCTGTTTACGTTTACCGATGAGGCGAAAAAACAGTGGCTACTTGAGTCTATTCACGCCTATATCGATCGGCATCTTACGCATGGCAGCACGCCGACTGAACAGCGACAAACTTTCTTTCTGGCTCGTCACCTGCTTGATGTCCAGCTCTTTCCCTCGCAGGATATCCACTGGATCATCACTCAGTTTGAACACATTCAGCAACGAAACGTCGGACATGAGGAATTGTTGGAGCATCGGCGCACCATTATTTATGCATTAAGAACGTGGGTAGAACAGCAATTTCTGCTGCGGTATTGCGATGTGTCCCCGCCTGAGCATTTTTCCGAACCGGAAATCTATACCCTCAAGCCCGAAATGGCCGTAGAGGTACAGGATCCGCAGGGACTTCACCCCATAGAGCTGGTGCTCTATACCGCAATCATGATCCTGCGTTATGAACCCTCTTATAGTAAGTCCCGGGCTCTGAAATACCTGAATATTGCGAAGCAGTTGGGCTATCCGCGTGCGGCAAGCATTATGGAAGAGGGAAGCGGTGCGTTTGAGCATGCGCAGATTAACCTGAAGAACGAATGGGTGGAATGCGTGGCGAATGATGTGTTTTCTACCATCACGGTTCGTATTCGTCAGGAAAGCGCCGAAGCGTATGAGCAGGCGTTGCTTTTCATTACGCGTTTACTGACGCTCGGTTTTCCAAAGAGCTACAAGATCGCCCTGAAATCGTCAGTAAGACAGTACCTTCCGATCAAAGGGCTGGCAAAATCAGATACCCATCGTTTTTTTGCTAACGCGTCGCAATATGCATCGAGCTATCCACTTCTTGAAGATTATGCTCGTGCTGCAATCGAAGAATTTGAATGGTACGCTGATTCGGAAGATGAGAAGTGCTGCATGCCGGGAAGCTATGCGGTGTTTGGGCTAGGTCTGACTGATGCTGGGTATTTTCCACTCGTAAAAGAGTATATGGAAAGCGTGGATGACGGGCACCAATCGGTACAAGATGCCTTCATTCGCGCGTTTTTCGATAAGCATGGCGTGATGGTACAGAACGTAGCGACACTGGTTGCCTGCCTGAGCCATGCGACGGAAAGCCTAAAGCTGAATGTGTTACCTGCGCTAGAGGACGATGCACTGTTCGAACTGCTGGTTGAAGAGGTGCGGAGGAGGGAACCTGCCGTGATCGAACATATTTTGTACCTCATCTGGGGAAATGACAAAAAGCTTGCTGCTCTGGTGAAAAAATCGGAAGCGAAGCGCGGCGCTCTGCTGACGTCGCTCATTCAGGCTTCTGCCTAATCCTAAAGGTAATGACGACAATAATCGGGTTGACGCTGTGGGTGGCTCAACCCTGCTAAGGAACGTGTTATGACCGCTATTCTGCTGCTGGACTCGCGTGCTGATGAAATCGGCCCTGTCTTAAATCATGGGGCACCGGATCTTGAACTGGTGCTTTCAAATGGTACAGCGGAGCAGGCCACGAGCTGTCCGATTTGGCTGGGTGAACCCGATACCGCAGCGGCATTGCTGGCTCAGGGAGCCAAACCGAAGTGGCTACAGTCTACCTGGGCAGGGTTCAAGCCGCTGTTGGCCGATGGGTTACCGCGTGATTACCGTCTAAGCCGCGCCGTGGGCGTGTTTGGGCAGCCGATAGCGGAATATGTGATTGCCTATATGCTCAGACACGAACTGCGTCTGGGGGAGCGGCAAATCAGTCAGGAAGAACGGCGATGGGATCACCGCCTGCCGGGGTCGTTAGCGGATAAAAACGTGCTGATCGTCGGCGCGGGAGAAATCGGCTGTGAAGTTGCCGGTTTTCTACGGCCTTTTGGCGTCGTGCTATACGGCATTGTCAGTACACCAAGGCATCGACCTGATTTTAAACGGGTCATGAGCCTTGCGGAACTGCCCACCGCGATACCAGAGGCCGATTACGTCATCAACCTGTTGCCAGATACGTTGGCGACTACCGATATCTATGATGCCAATCTGTTTGCAGCCATGAAGCCTTCGGCGCTGTTTATTAATGTCGGGCGCGGTAGCGCTGTGGTAGATGATGACCTGCGGGCCGCGCTATGCGATGCACAGATTGCAGGTGCGGTGCTGGATGTTTTTAGGCAAGAACCATTACCGTACAGCCATCCGTTCTGGAATACGCCGAATCTGACGGTGACGGCACATATTGCCGGGCCGATGGTGCCGGGGCTGATGGGGAGATTATTTTTGGATAATCTCGCGCGTTTTCATGCTGATAATACGCTGCGTGGCGAGGTGGATTTTAGTCGCGAGTATTAAGTGGTTGAGTGAATCATGCTGATGTTTAATGGGTTTTCTGCCAACGACGCGCCATTGTTCATCATGCTCGCAAATAGCCGATTGAAACTGAACTTGTACTGCAAGGTTTTTCAGTGAAAAGGGCTTGCCACGCTAAGTTGATTGGTACATAATGCTGACCGTTGAATCGCTAAGTTGTTAAATAATGATTAAATTCATTAGGTTACATGCGATTTGGCAAGGTTTTATTTATTCTGGTTTCAGCGTGGTTTGCTGGAAATAAAGGATAATAAATCCGATCCTATGCGGGAATAGCTCAGTTGGTAGAGCACGACCTTGCCAAGGTCGGGGTCGCGAGTTCGAGTCTCGTTTCCCGCTCCAATGTTTTTCATCCTCTCTTTTAATTTCCTTTCTTTAGTCTGACTTTGGCTTTTGTAAAGCACCTTGTTCGATATTACGCGGTAAAAGCAAATCGAACAGACTGTTCAGTGGATTCGCATTTTTTCCTGATTCACCGGTTACAAAGTTGTAGTCCATTGCTATCAGATGGTTGAGTCGAGATTCGTAGTTGGCGGGAGCCTGTACCTGTTCGATTAGCGGTAAGTCTTCATAGTGTTTCAGAACGAGCTTAAAGAATTCTGTTTGTTTAAACTCCCCTGCGTTCCATTCTTGTTTGCTTTTTGCTACCACCCAATGGCTCCAGGCGCTTTCCTGTTCGTTTGATTCATGCAATGCCGCCCTGCGCTCGTTGACGGTAAAGGTATTGCTGTCGTCATAAATAATGAGCGCGAGCTGATCGCGAGATAGCCCTTTAAAGGGGTTCGTACCGCGGCCATTAGCGAAATTATTAGCCTGTTTGGCACGAGCAAGCCATTCGGGATCGTCAGTGGCGGGTAATTCTTCAGCTAGCACTTTGCGGTTGCTTTCATAGCTGCTACCAGCGAGCTCCTCAATAACGGAATGTGCATACGACGCCAGTTCACTACGGCTATGACTGGTATCCCTCGCTTCTGCACGTGCTGCTGCATCACTCAACTGACGTGCCAGAGACGAGACGTTACTTTTGTCTTTTATTGCTGACTCACTTGATGGTACAGACGATGCTGTTTTGTTTGGTGTCTCGCTGGTTGCCGCCGACGAGTTGGTTTTCACCGTGTCTCTGACATCAATGCTTTTTGCGGTGGAAAGGTTATTCAGATTAATCATCTTCAATTAATTTCCAATATGGCTGTGTATACGAAATCGGCAATGTTTTTAAATTACTTTAATTCTTTGTGGTTATTTTGACATGGACTTTGGGTTTGATATTGATATATCCGTAATCATTGAAGATGTTTTATTTATGTGGTGAAGAGAGTGGTCTCTGTCTGCCGAACAGCCAGAATTTGCACGCGATGTAGACTCGCTGACGATGCGAATTCACGATCGGTTTTTTAGGTGGTTAAATTCGCATATTGAGATTTATTAGATGCAGGCGGTGTAATCGTTTCTACCGCCTGCATACTCGTGATATTTCAAGTTACTGTGTGTTGTTCAACAGGTTAATGTTTTTTCCTGAAACTCGAATTAATAAAAACATATCTGTCGTTATTTCTTAGAAACGGACATTCAGTTTCAGGTGAGCAGCATTGTCGGTAACGCCGCCACCGAATTGACCACCGTAGGATAATGACAGGTTCGCATTATCGGTTAGTTTTTTGCCGATGCCCGCTTCAACGCGTATGCTATTTTCCGCCAGCGGTGTTCCCGTCACGTTATAGTCAGCAGCCCCAATGAAGTGCAGACGCGCCGTGGGGTCGATATCGCCAAAAGCATGTCGCCAGCCGACGCTGCCATTCACTGTCCATGCGCGTTCTTGCGTGCCGAAGTTGCGCTCCAGACGCAGGCCGAGAGTAGAAAAGGTGGTATCCATTTTGAGCGCTTCCCCGCCTAATGCGGCAGCACCACCAGCTTCGCTGAAACTGTCTATTTTACTGGCGACGTGCGCTAATCTGGCGAAAGGCTCTACAGCAACCACGCTAGCATCGAATTTCATACGTGCCTCACCAAATACCTGGAGAGTACGGGCATCCAGATCCGCTGACAATTTCTCGTTCAGGGAACCGACGGTGACGTCGCGCTGCGCTGCGATATCGCCCCAGCTTCCCACTGTACCGAAGGTCAATCCCAGCCGGTTATACGTGTAATTGGCATAAGCACCTAACTGGTAGTTGTCGACATCCGCGGAGAAACGACGCCCATTTACGTCAAAATCACCCTTATCGGCTCCGGCAAAAATACCGAGCGTCATGTTGTCGGACAGCGCGCCGTCAATGCCGAGCAGAAAACCATTGCTGCGATAGTCAGTATCGGCAGTGCCGTTAGCGCCATTCGCATCATGGCGGCCGCCATAAACATTGAGCCAGACGTTATTATCGTGTGTGGCACGAGCATGTTCCGTAACCGTATCGCTGACCGTCAATGCACCGCGTGTCATGGCACCAGCCAGCGAGGCATAGCCTTCACCCGATAACGCGTCAAAGGCGTTCTGTGGTGCGCCTCGGTCGAGCATCGCTACTGCGTTATAAACGGCATTGCCAGTCCCTAAAGACTCTACCGCATTGGCGGTGGCTGACTGGTTGGCCGTGGTAGCGACTGACGCAAATGTGATGTCATTACGTGCGAGCTGCATTGTCACCGTATTAGCGGTGTAGCCCAGATTGGCATCGAGGAAGGCATAGCGACTCGTTACTGCGCCGAAGGTGCCGGATATGCCATTGTCTGCCGTTAGAATGGTATAGGTTGAAGCGATGCGATAATCCCCATTCTCGCCGACATGTAGCACAGAAGCGTCGCCCAGTGTGGCCGTCCCTGTTACTGCGATCAGGTCGCTTTCGGTCGTCTCTGGATTCACTTCGACTTCATAAATAGCCCCATTGGTTAACGTTAGATCGCCGTTCACTCTTAGTGTGCCAATCGAGTTACCGGGTGCCAGCGTACTGCCGCTGGCGACGGTCAGACTGCCTATCGTACCGCTGCCCGCAACGGTTGCGCCATCGGCCACAACGATTGAGCCGCCCAGTGAACCGTTAATTGCCAATCTGCCGTTTGTCACCTGCGTTATGCCGGTAAAGGAAGACCCATTACCCGTATAGGTCAGCTTAGCGGCCCCGTCTTTACGCAGAGTCCCGTTACCTGAAATGTCATTCGCGAGCGTGTCGTCGGTATTGATGTCAAAAGCCAACGTCGCATTGTTGACGATAGCGCCAGTGCCGAAAGCCCGACCATGAGTACCAACCAGCGTCCCATCTGATACGGTTGTCCCACCACTCCAGCTATTACGTCCTGCGAGTGTAAGCTGCCCGCTACCTGATTTGGTCAAGGAGCCTGCGCCTGTGATGTCGTTTAGCCACAGATCGGCGGCAGATAAGCCCCCATCTGCGGCGTTCATCACGACCGCAACATTGCTGTTGAACGCGCCATAGCCATTTGCTGCTTTGAAGAGATTCAAACGATCGTAACCCATGCCGTTATCCATCACGCCGCCTGATGCATTCGACGTAGTTGCCAGAACGTCGCGTTGTTGGGCTACGGTGAGGTAGGGGTAGCGTGTTTCGATCAGCACTTCGGCGTTTTGTGGAACAATGGCGGCGGCATGGGTGTCGCCGATAGGTGTGAAGGCGTTTTCGAATGTGTATTTAGCGTATAGGGCTTTATCGATCTGATACTGAGCGTAAGCTGCCTCGGTACTCCTGCCGCTGGTATAGCATGCGGTGATGGTGCCTCCGCATTGTCCCGCGAAGAACGCCTGTGCCTGAGCGTAGGCTTCTGCACGCAGCGTTGGGTTGGCGATGAGATCCTGAATAGCATAATAGGTCGCGTGCATTCGGCCGCCTATCACATCCAGCGGTGAGTGAATGCCTGTCACGACGCGGCTGTAGCCAATTTCGCCAGCTCGTAGGATCAGATCTGAATATTGCTGTGGAACCGCGTATGCGAGACCGAAAGCGGAAAGATAGCCTGCGTTGGTGTGTCCGCTAGGAAACCCGCCATCACCGTTTCCCGTTGCCGGCACGCGGGCAACAAGAGAGCGTTGCAGTACCCAGCTTAGATCTTCACCGTCCATCGTTTGGCGGAAGGGGCGCGGATAGTTGTAGTTGTTTTTGGCCGGAGTGGTGGAGGCTGGGTAGCGGACGGCGCTGACAAGTTCGACGACCTTGCCCAGCCCGCTGGCGGCTGACCCAAGGCCGTTGCCGCCATCACTCACTCGGCTGCTGTATGCGCGGTCTGGAATACCGTCTACCGTTGTGAAAGCGCCTGTTTCCGCTTTTAAGATACTGGCTAACGGGCCAAGGCCAGCGATGACAGCGTAATTGGCATCTTGAGCATCGAATTCAAAAGCCGAGATTTCTTGTGCCTGAGTGCGCGAACGGGCGATATCAATCACCGTTTGGATATTTTGCCGCAGTACGATCTCGCCAAGCGTAGTGGGTATGCCGTTATTCCAGGCTGTACCCGCAGTCCAGAATTTGTTAAACCCTGAGAGAACATCAATTGCAGAGGCCGGTTCTGCCTCTGCGGCAGAGGCACCAAACGGTATCAATGAGGCTATTGCCGTAGCCAAAAGCGCTTTAGTGGGGAATGCCATGTGTATTATTCCTTTATTTTTCTACGCGTTATGAAATTTCGGGCGGCAGTGTAGCGATTACAAATGACTAAACGGTGACGTTGATATGAACATTAAAAATGGGAGGGTAGTGACGAGCGTGATAAACCATCGCAGAGACACATATTCACTCATATTGCAGACGTTCGGTGCTACAGTAAGCCGCTCATTTATTCGTATCGACAAAAGGATTTGCTATGCCTGCTAGTTCCCCATCGTTAAGGTCTTATCTGGTTATTGGCCTGCTTCAGGGGCTGTTATTTGTCACCGCGTTGGAAATGAAAGAAAGCATTTTTCAGACGTTATTGATAACGATGGCAGCGGTTGGCGGAATCAGTCTGCAATTGCTGGAACGTACTCTCTTTTTGAAAAAAACGTGGCTATTGGTCAGTGGGTTGACTGTGCTGATGACGGCGATCAGCGGCTGGGTTCTCTATGACAGTGGGCGATTCCTGCCGTCTGCTTCCTGGGTACTGTGCAGCATCCTCCTCGGTTATATCTGCTGTACTTTCATTCGCTGTTGGCCAACCGGTGAAAGGCGATGGCCATCCTATGACGCGCTCTGCAAACACGCCTGGGGCCATATTTTTACCGTGCTGTTGGCCTGGTTCGTCGTTCTGGTGGTCGTGTTGCTGCTCGTATTATGCGGCATGCTATTCAACATGTTGGGTTTCCCGCAGGTTAATAACGTATTCAGTCATTATCGGTTCTATATGCTGCTCTTACCGGTGGTGTTTTCTGTTGGCATATATATCGGAATGACCAAAGAAGCGGTTGTCGGACTACTGCGGGGGATTTTACTATCGGCTTGCCGTTTCCTGCTGCCGTTTAGTGCACTAATCACGGTGATTTTCACCCTGACGCTGCCTTTTAGCGGCTTGGAACCGATATGGAATACGGGTCGTTCTACCGTCATTCTTCTATGTCTGATGGGCGTGAACCTCTTTTTGATTAACTGCGCGTCTCAAGATGATAACGAAGGGCGTGTTTATCCGACGGTGTTACGCGGGCTGGTTAGTGCCAGCGTGCTGTGCCTGCCGGTTTTGATCGCATTGGCAGGCTATTCAAGCTGGTTGCGCATCGAACAATACGGCCTGACACCTTTCCGTTTTCAGTCGCTCTTCGTGGTGGCGATCGCCATGCTTTACAGTCTGGCCATGCTATGGGCTGTCATCCGCCGTTCTGGAGCCTGGTTAGGAAATTTACGCACGAGTAATCCGCTGCTCGCGGTGGTCACCTGCGTTCTGATGGTGTTGTTGCATACGCCGCTGTTAAGCCCGGAAGCGTTTAGTGCGAGAAACCAGATTCAGCGCCTGCTGAGCGGGAAAACGCCGATCGATAAGTTTTCTGTGTGGCTGCTGAGCGACGAGTTAGGCACCGCAGGCAAGCAACAGCTTGCCTGGCTGACTGAAGAATTGAAGCAAGACCGAATTCTTGATGCGGCGGGGCGTCAGGCGCTGCGCGATCGGTTGCAGGGGCAGCCCTTAGAAGTTCTCCCTGTTCAGTTCGAATGGGTGGGGCCGTTGGAAGAAGGGGTCGAAGACATGCTGCAGGGCGATAATTTTGGTAATCGCTGCCGAGAAGTTGCTTGCCTGCTCTTTGCTATTGATTTGACCGGTGATGGCCATAATGAAGTGCTCGTTTTCTCCCAAGCAGGCTGGGGAGGCGGTGGGAAAATTCTCGCCCGTGATGAAAAGGGGCAGTGGCAGATTGCGGCCAGTCTATTTGGCACGTTTGAGAAGGGACAACTGATTGCACTGATTAAAGCGGGCAACGTTGAAGCGGTTACGCCACGCTTCAAGACCGTCAGGATCGGTAATGAGAATATGGAGGTCAGGTATCCCTGACTCAGCATTAGGTTAGGTATTACTTATTGATTCAATAAAGACAACGGATTGGTGATAACGATCACGTTTCTGTACTTTAGCCGCATGCGAAAACACATGAGGATAACGTGATGTCAGTAATTAATACCCAAGTTAAACCATTCAAAAACATGGCTTTCAAAGACGGCCAATTCATTGAAGTGACAGAGAATAATATCGAAGGAAAATGGAGCGTATTCTTCTTCTATCCGGCTGACTTTACGTTTGTCTGCCCGACCGAACTGGGTGATGTCGCTGACTACTACGACGAATTCCAACAGCGTGGTGTGGAAATCTACTCTGTTTCCACCGACACCCATTTCACGCACAAAGCATGGCACAGCAGTTCTGAAACCATTGGCAAAATCAAATACACCATGATCGGTGACCCAACAGGCCAACTAACGCGTAATTTTGAAAATATGCGTGAAGCTGAAGGTCTGGCCGACCGTGGTACGTTCATCGTTGACCCACAGGGCATCATTCAGGCGGTAGAAATCACGGCTGAAGGTATTGGTCGTGATGCCTCCGACCTGCTGCGCAAAGTGAAAGCCGCTCAATACGTTGCTTCTCACCCCGGTGAAGTGTGCCCAGCCAAGTGGAAAGAGGGCGAGGCCACGCTGGCACCGTCTCTGGACCTGGTTGGCAAAATCTAAGCTAATACCTCGGAAAATATGGTTGTTTTTGTCGGGTGCATTGCACCCGATTTTTCTGGTCCGGTTTTTTGGGGCCAGAACTCCGCATGACTTTGTCTTTGTACCCACTTGCCTAATTAAGGACGACCGATGCTCGACAATACGATGAAAGTCCAGTTGAAAGCCTATCTGGAAAAATTAACCAAACCTGTTGAGTTGATTGCGACTCTGGATGACTCCGCGAAATCTGCTGAAGTCAGAACCTTGCTGACTGAGATCGCCGAGCTGTCCGAACGGGTGAGTTTCATTGAAAAGAATGAGCTAGCAGTCCGTAAGCCTTCATTCCTGATTACCAATCCAGATTCCCAAAGCGGTCCGCGTTTTGCCGGTGCGCCGATGGGACATGAATTTACCTCCCTGATTCTGGCGTTATTGCAGGTGGGTGGGCATCCGTCGAAAGAAGCGAAAGAATTACTCGATCAAATCCGTAACCTTGACGGTTCATTCCACTTTGAAACGTATTATTCGCTGTCCTGCCACAACTGCCCGGACGTGGTGCAGGCGCTGAATTTAATGGTGGTGTTGAACCCAAATATCACCCATACCGCAATTGACGGCGGCGCGTTCCAGGATGAGATTCAAAGCCGTAATGTCATGGGCGTTCCCACCGTTTTCCTGAACGGCGAACACTTCAGCCAAGGGCGGACGAGCCTTGCTGAAATTGTGACTAAAATTGATACTGGCGCAGGTGCTAAACAGGTTGAGAAGCTGAACCAACGTGACGTCTATGATGTGTTAATTATCGGTAGCGGCCCGGCAGGAGCGGCAGCGGCGGTCTATTCGGCGCGTAAAGGTATTCGCACCGGGTTGGTCGGCGAACGCTTTGGTGGCCAGGTACTGGATACTGTTGATATCGAAAACTACATTTCTGTGCCGAAAACGGAAGGCGCAAAGCTGGCAACCGCGTTGAAAAGCCATGTTGATGACTATGATGTCGATGTGATCGATGCGCAGAGTGCAGAGGCTTTAATCCCTAGTAACGAACCGGGTAAACCGCACCAGGTGATTACCGTATCCGGTGCGACGCTGAAAGCGCGTAGTGTGATCATTGCGACTGGCGCACGCTGGAGAAACATGAATGTGCCCGGCGAAGAACAGTACCGGACGCGTGGCGTAACGTATTGTCCGCACTGCGATGGTCCGCTGTTTAAAGGCAAGCACGTTGCGGTGATTGGTGGCGGAAACTCTGGCGTAGAAGCGGCTATCGATCTGGCCGGCGTGGTGAAACATGTCACACTGCTTGAGTTTGCACCGGAGCTGAAAGCGGATTCGGTATTGCAGGAGAAAGTGCGTAGCCTGCCGAACGTCGACATTATTCTGAATGCGCAAACCACAGAAGTGAAAGGCGACGGACAGAAGGTAACGGGGCTGAGCTACAAAGACCGTATTACTGATACGGTACACGATTTACCGCTGGAAGGGATCTTCGTGCAAATCGGTCTGTTGCCTAACACTCACTGGCTGGAAGGTACGATCGCCAGAAACCGCATTGGTGAAATTGAGATCGATGCCAAGTGTGAAACCAGCGTGAAAGGGGTCTTTGCTGCTGGTGACTGTACGACGGTGCCGTACAAACAGATCATCATCGCGACGGGCGAAGGAGCAAAAGCGTCCTTGAGCGCCTTTGATTATCTGATTAGAACGCGTGCGTAGTATCGATCTGGGGGAGAGGGAGACATTTATCACACTTCTGTTTCTCTGACGACGATCTTAACTTTTTGCCCGGCGATGTCTCATAAAAGAGGCGTCGCCGTCATTTCGATCGTAAAAATTAGATCTCAGCCCTTGCCAAGGGACAATAAGAAATTCATAATGCTGGCCGCTCTATGCTGTGGCCTGTTTTTTTGCTGTCTTCACAACGTCGTATTTAGAGCACTAGCGTTACCTCAATTCACATCGTTTTTTATCAGTTAATACAAAAAATCATATTCTTCTTAACAGACTTATCCACAGGCTGTCTGTTGGTTATTTATTAACCCCCCTATATTGTTGATAAAATATAGTAGAGTATCTTATTGATATTTATTCATAAAATTTACTTATAAAACGTTATAACGATCGCTTGTACTTTTTGTGACGGTTGATTGGCAACGACTTTTTTTATTTATTCACAGCGCGTGCGACAAACTGATGGCAACGGTTTGAACGGCTCATGCATCGCGCGGTAATCCTTTCTCCACTGCACGAATAAGTCGTTTTTTCTGTGTGGATTGGACGTCAATTTCCAATGATGCGCGGCGTGCCAACTGCTGGCGGATCGCCCAGTGGATATGTTCATCCAACAATTCGCTTTCACCCAGACGAGTTTGCAATGCCAGCACGATACTATCCTGATAGGGGGCATTGCCCAGTGCGACTGCAATATTGCGTAGCCAGCGGAGATGGCCGATGCGCCGGATCGGCGATCCTTCCGTAATCCGTAGAAATTTCTCTTCATTCCAGCCAAATAACAGCAACAACTCCGGCGTATGCAGCGCGGCACGCGGGCTGAAATCAGCCTCGTCGGTGAGTTGTGAAAATCGATTCCACGGGCAAATAAGCTGACAGTCATCGCAACCATAGATGCGATTGCCCATCAGCGGACGGAATTCTTCAGGTATCGGGCCTTCCAATTCGATGGTCAGGTAGGAAATACAGCGGCGAGCATCGACGGTATAAGGGGCGACAATCGCGCCTGTTGGGCAGGTGGTCATGCAGGCGACACAGCGACCACACTGTTCTTCTTGAGGTCGATCGACGGGCAGAGGCAGATCGATCAGCAGTTCACCGAGAAAGAACCAGGAACCTGCTTCTCGGTTTAAAATTAGTGAGTGTTTACCAACCCAGCCAAGCCCGGCTTTTGCAGCCAAAGGGCGTTCCATGATCGGTGCGGAATCGACGAAGGGGCGAAAATTCAATTCGCCGCAGTATTCCTGAATCTGATCGCCAAGCTTTTTCAAGCGCTGGCGTAACAGCTTGTGGTAATCACGACCTAGCGCATAACGGCTGACGTAGCCGAGTTCTGGGTTCTTTAAGGTACTGGCGAACGCGGCTTTGGCGGGAAGATAATTCATACGAACGCTAATGACGCGCAGCGTGCCAGGCAAAAGTTCGTGCGGACGCGCTCGTAGCATGCCATGACGCGCCATCCAGTCCATTTCCCCGTGATATTGCTTATCCAGCCAAGCTTGAAGCCGAGGCTCTTCTGCGGACAGGTCGGTGTCGCAGATGCCGACCTGCTGAAACCCCAATGCCTGTCCCCATTGTTTGATGTGTTGCGCTAATTCGTTGAGATCGTAGGGGTATGACATGATGGGCCGCAAAAATAAACAAGACGTAGTGATGTTACCATATCCGCGTTGCGGAACCGATGTTTGCGCACAGGTACGGAATGCTGGCGGTCGTTCCGGTTGCTTGCTAATTTTAAGTCATTGTAATGAAAACTAAGAGCAAATGATGACGGGTCACGATCGGAAACGAGAGGATGATTTGCCCGATTCGGTGTTCTACGCTGAGTGGGTGCGCCGTGAAGAGGCCGGTGCAGCTCGTGAATCAGGGCTTTCATTGTGGGATCTGATGCAGCGTGCGGGAGACGCTGCATTTCACGTGGCCCGCCAATGCTATCCCTCAGCCCGACGTTGGCGAGTGCTGGCTGGACACGGTAATAACGGTGGCGATGGGTATGTGGTCGCCAGTTTGGCGCTGGCGGCGGGCATTGAAGTGGATGTTGTTGCCTGCACCAGCGATAAACCGCTGCCTGATGATGCCCGTCTTGCTCGACAACGCTGGCTGGAGCAGGGCGGTCGTGTTCAAGATGTTAGTGCGCAGGATGGTAATACGCCGTGGCCGGACGGGATCGATCTCATTGTGGATGGTCTACTGGGAACCGGCCTTTCCGCTGCACCGCGTGCACCCTATGCCGCGTTAATGATGCAGGCAAATGCCTATCCCGCTCCCATTGTTTCATTGGATATTCCCTCTGGCTTACATGCCGAAACCGGTGCCTGTGTGGGCGTTGCGATCTGTGCGTCACAGACAGTGACGTTTATCGCGCTGAAGCCGGGGCTACTGACTGGCCGCGCGCGTGAACGAGTCGGGACATTGCATTATCACTCGCTAGGGTTGCAGACGTGGCTGGATAACCAAAACGCGCCGATCCGGCGGCTGACTGCGGCACAGCTTCCCGAATGGTTGACGCCTCGTCCTGCCGGACAACATAAAGGAGATAACGGCAGGTTGTTGGTGGTTGGGGGCAACGTGGGCTTAGGCGGTGCGGTACTGATGGCTGCCGATGCGGCGCTGCACAGCGGCGCAGGCCTAGTGCGAGTACTTACTCACAAACAGTATCAATCGGCGTTTTTAACGGCTCGACCTGAGCTGATGGTGCAAGAATTGACGACAGATACGCTGCGACAGGGGGTGGAGTGGGCCGATGTCGTGGTGATTGGGCCTGGTTTAGGGCAGGATGAATGGGGTAAAAACGCACTGCGTCTGACAGAAAATTGTAACAAACCCATGTTATGGGATGCGGATGCACTTAACCTGCTGGCAATCAATCCGCATAAGCGGCAGAATCGCGTGCTGACACCTCATCCCGGCGAGGCAGCACGTTTACTGAATTGCCGCGTATCTGATATTGAAAGTGATCGCTTACTTGCGGCCACAAAGCTGGTAAAACGCTATGGCGGCGTTGTTGTATTAAAAGGTGCGGGAACGGTGATTGCCAGCCAGCAAGAAGAGGTGGCTATTGCTGATGTGGGAAACTCTGGCATGGCGACGGGTGGCATGGGTGATGTGCTATCGGGTATTGTCGGTGGTTTGCTAGCGCAAAAGCTCTCGCTGTATGATGCGGCTTGTGCAGGATGTGTCGTACACGGTGCGGCGGCCGACTGGCTGGCAACGCGACGTGGTACCCGGGGTATGCTGGCAACCGATTTATTGCCCGTGCTGTTCCGATATGTGAATCCTGATCGGGTGTTTTTTTAGCGCCGATGTTTTTAGAACTTATGTTTTTAGAACAATAGAATGAAAAAAATAGTCTTACTTCTGCCTGATGAGGCAGCAACCATTTCATTAGGCACTGCGCTGGCGAAAGCCTGTGACGGTGCTTGTGTGATCCATCTTTATGGCGATCTCGGCGCGGGGAAAACGACGTTTAGTCGCGGCTTCCTACAGGCGCGCGGTCACCAAGGCAATGTCAAAAGTCCTACTTATACGTTGGTGGAACCTTATACGTTGTCCCCACTGGCTGTTTACCACTTTGATCTCTATCGACTGGCCGACCCGGAAGAGTTGGAGTTTATGGGGATTCGGGATTACCTGACGCAGGATGCCATCTGTCTGATTGAGTGGCCGCAGCAGGGCGCTGGCGTGCTGCCCGATGCGGATATCGAACTGCATTTGCGCTATCAGGATGAGGGCCGACAGGCTGAACTGTCCGCTGTCTCTGCTACGGGAGACGCGATGTTACAACGTTTTTCTCTTCAGCCAGGAACAACAGAATCATGATGAGTCGTATGGTTAAGCTGTTCATCGGCGTATGGCTATTGCTTGCGGGATCGGCGTGGGCCGCCAATCTGTCTGATATCAAGGTGGATAATGCGTCAGGCCAAGCCACGGTGCGACTGAGCTTTAGCGGCCAGCCGATTTATGCTTTTTTTCCGCTCAGCAACCCTGCCAGAGTGGTGATTGATATTCGTCAGAGTGGCGTCATTCAGGGGCTGCCGTTGGATTTCAGCGGGCAGAATCTGATTAAGCGCGTGCGAACCAGCAATGCGCAGGATGCACAAAGCCTGCGTTTGGTGCTGGATTTAACGCAGGCGGCCAAAACGCGAGCGGTTACACAAAAAGAAGGTTCGGGTTACGTTGTCGTTTTCACCATCACGGGTGACAAAGCGAAAACGGCGCAAGCCCCCACGCCTGCTGTTTCACGACAGCAAAATAGTGTGCCGGCAGAACCCGCAAAGAATCCGTTTACCAACAAGCCGACGGTCGTCGTGAGCGGCGGTTCGTCATCGCCAGCTCGGCAGAGTAATGAGCGCGTTGTTGTGGCGATTGATGCTGGTCACGGTGGGCAAGATCCCGGTGCGATTGGCACGAACGGGCTGCGAGAGAAAAATGTCACCATTTCTATCGCTCGTAAGCTGCAAGCTTTGCTGAATAACGATCCCGCCTTTAAAGGCGTATTAACGCGCGACGGCGACTACTTTATTTCCGTCATGGGGCGTTCGGACGTGGCGCGTAAGCAGGGCGCGAACCTGTTAGTGTCGATCCACGCCGATGCTGCGCCGAACCGCAATGCTAAAGGTGCCTCGGTTTGGGTGCTATCCAACCGTCGTGCGAATAGTGAAATGGCGAACTGGCTGGAACAGCACGAGAAACAGTCTGAATTATTGGGCGGTGCGGGGGATTTGCTGGCGAACAGCGGTGCCGATCCTTACCTTAGCCAGGCGGTGCTGGATCTGCAATTTGGTCACTCCCAGCGCGTTGGGTATGATGTGGCGACCAAGGTGCTGCGTGAGCTCCAGCGTGTCGGAGGCTTGCATAAACGGCGGCCAGAGCATGCCAGCTTGGGTGTACTGCGCTCGCCGGATATTCCCTCTCTGCTGGTGGAAACTGGGTTTATCACTAATCTCTCGGAAGAGCGGCTGTTAGGGAGCAACGACTACCAGGAAAAAATCGCCAATGCGATTTATCAGGGGCTGAGAAGCTACTTCCAGACGCACCCGATGCAATCGCTCCCAAAGCAGGAAAGCCGGCCACTACAGGCGGCGGAAAATGATAGAGCAATGTCGGGTGGTAATGTAACTGCGGCGAAAGCGAGTCTAGGTGCCACGCGCCATACTGTTGCGCGTGGCGAAACACTGTCTTCTATTGCCCGACGTTATGGCGTCAGCCTCGCGGCTATGCGTGACGTGAATAAGCTGAACAAGGATATTGTCTGGGTTGGACAGCGCCTGAATATTCCGGCTACCGGGACGAAACAGACGGCGTCAACGCCAGCGTCCAAAAAGGCAGCACCGGTGAAGCATAAGGTCGTGAAGGGTGATAGCCTGAGTGCGATCGCTGCCCGTTACGGTGTCAGTATGAAAGAGATTCAACAGGTGAATAATCTGCGTTCCGGTTCGGTACAACTGGGGCAAACGCTGATTATACCGTCTGCCTGATTCTTCATGCTGATGATGTCGATAGATTGAGGATAGTAAGAGGGATACGCCATGCCGATTCAGGTGTTGCCACCGCAGTTGGCTAACCAGATTGCCGCCGGAGAAGTGGTCGAGCGTCCGGCTTCGGTCGTGAAGGAACTGGTGGAAAACAGTCTGGATGCAGGGGCGACTCGGATTGATATCGACATTGAACGCGGCGGTGCAAAGCTGATCCGTATTCGTGACAATGGTTCTGGTATCGGAAAGGATGAGCTAACGCTGGCGCTAGCACGTCATGCGACCAGTAAAATTACCACGCTCGACGATCTGGAAGCGATCGTCAGCATGGGTTTTCGCGGCGAAGCGCTGGCGAGTATCAGTTCCGTCTCCCGTCTAACTCTGACATCACGCACTGCCGAACAGTCCGAGGCTTGGCAGGCCTACGCCGAAGGGCGCGACATGGCGGTAACGGTTAAACCCGCTGCCCACCCTGTGGGCACCACGCTGGAAGTGCTGGATCTGTTTTATAACACGCCTGCTCGCCGTAAATTTATGCGTACCGAGAAAACCGAATTCACCCATATTGATGAGGTTGTCCGCCGTATTGCGCTGGCGCGTTTTGATGTCGCCATCACGCTGCATCATAACGGTAAGTTGATGCGGCAGTATCGTGCGGCACCAGATAAAAGCCAGTATGAACGCCGTTTGGGCACTATCTGCGGTGCGACCTTCTTGCAGCATGCGTTGGCGGTGTCATGGCAGCATGATGATCTCACGATTCATGGCTGGGTTGCCGATCCGGTTGGTGCCAAACAACTGCCTGACATGCAGTATTGCTACGTGAACCAGCGCATGATGCGCGATCGACTGATTAATCATGCCATCCGGCAGGCTTATCAGGATCAGCTTAGTGACGATCAGCAGCCTGCTTATGTCCTGTATCTGGAGATCGACCCGCATCAGGTGGATGTTAACGTTCATCCCGCTAAGCATGAGGTGCGGTTCCATCAGGCTCGGCTGGTGCATGATTTTATCTATCAGGCCGTGATGTCCGTTCTACAGCAGGCATCCGCGCCGGGGCTTGGCATAACAGAGCCAGAAACCGGGAAAACCGTACAGTGGCAGCAGGAAAATCGTCCTGCCGCAGGCGAAAATCATTTTGCCCAGCCATCGCGTGCTGAAAAGTCATCATTGGCTGGGGAAAAAACGCCGCGTACTGGTCAGGCACGAGAAGCGGCCTATTCTGGCTATCAGCCGGAGAATCCGTATCAGAAAAAGCAGGGCGAATTATATAAGGCGCTGCTGCAACCAGCAGATAGCCTACAATCATCTGACGAGCTGCCTAATATTGCCGTGTCGGCAGATACCGCTGGCTCACCTGTGATATTGCATGATGTCGCATTGACGCGAACAGTCGTAGACACTGCCGCCAACAATAATAGGCAACGTGCGCCAGTTGAGTCCCCGCTGGAAAGCCAATCGAGCGGCTTTGGCCGGGTGCTGACGGTATATCCGCCGTGCTACGCGCTGCTGGAGTACCATAAAGGATTAGCCATGCTGTCGCTTTCCGTTGCTGAACGCTGTCTGAAAGTGGTGCAACTGACGCCACCGGAAGAGGGATTGCGGGCGCAACCATTGCTGATTCCGCAACGCCTGACGCTAAGCAAATCCGAACTGAATGTGTTGTCTATCCATCATGCTTTGCTGACGCATTTTGGTATTGATGTATCGGTTGAGTCACAGCGTGCCACGTTGCGTGCCGTACCTTTACCATTGCGCCAACAAAATTTACAAAACTTGATCTCTGAACTGATAGGCTATCTGGCCAACTATCAGACGGTTGAGGCACAGCAGGTGGAGCCTAGCGCGTTAGCGTCGTGGATGGCAACGCGATTGCAGAGTGAGCAGGAAAACTGGAGCCATTCTCAGGCCATACAATTACTGGCGGATGTCGAACGGCTTTGTCCGCAACTGGCGAAAGCGCCGCCGTCTGAACTTTTATTTATGATGGATATTCAGGATGCCATCAAGGCGTTAAAGCATGAGTGATGTAGAACAACCGTCGTTGCCACCCGCTATTTTTATCATGGGGCCGACGGCGTCAGGAAAAACGGCATTGGCAATGGCGTTACGAGAATATTTGCCTGTAGAGTTGATTAGCGTCGATTCCGCCCTTATCTATAAAGGCATGGACATCGGGACGGCGAAGCCAGGCGCGGAAGAGTTGGCGTTGGCACCGCATCGGTTAATCGACATTCTCGATCCGGCTGAATCTTATTCTGCGGCCGATTTTCGCCGCGATGCGCTACGCGAAATGGCCGACATCACCGCTGCCGGGCGTATTCCTCTCTTGGTCGGGGGGACGATGCTCTATTTCAAGGCGCTGCTGGAGGGACTTTCTCCTCTGCCATCGGCCGATGCCGCCGTGCGCCAGCGCATTGAAGAGCAGGCAAAAGAAATGGGTTGGGAAGCGATGCATCGGCAGCTTAGTGAGATCGACCCGGTAGCGGCAACTCGGATTCATCCAAATGATCCGCAGAGACTCTCGCGAGCACTGGAAGTTTTTTTCGTTTCAGGTAACACTTTAACTGAGCTGACAAAAACGTCTGGCGATGCACTGCCCTATCAGGTTTATCAGTTTGCTATCGCCCCGGCGACTCGTGAATTGTTGCATCAGCGAATTGAACAGCGTTTTCATCAGATGTTGGCAGCGGGTTTTGAGCAAGAAGCCCGGATATTGTTTACCCGGCAGGACCTTCATACGGATATGCCCTCTATTCGTTGCGTCGGTTACCGCCAGATGTGGTCATATTTATCCGGTGAAATTGATTACGATGAGATGGTTTATCGGGGAATTTGTGCGACGCGTCAGTTAGCGAAGCGGCAAATGACCTGGCTGCGCGGTTGGGATGGTGTCTGCTGGCTGGATAGCGAAAAACCGACTGAAGCACTGGACAAGGTAATACACTTTAAATAATTCAAGTTTCAGGCAGGCGGCAAGGGAAGGAGTCCCGATGAGCTTACTCAGGTAAGTGATTCGGGTGAGTGAACGCAGCCAACGCACATGCAACTTGAAGTATGACGAGTGTTCAGGTTGTTAGTGCATAGGTTGGGTGATTGTGTACAATCGGTGAGTCTCAGCGTGCAAGTTTTTTACACCGTTATTTTAGAGCCATAGGGTTCTTTGTTACAAACAACATACAAATAAGGAAAATATAGAATGGCTAAGGGGCAATCTTTGCAAGATCCGTTCTTGAACGCTTTGCGTCGTGAACGTGTTCCGGTTTCGATTTATTTGGTGAACGGTATTAAGCTGCAAGGTCAGATCGAATCTTTCGATCAGTTCGTGATTTTGTTGAAAAACACGGTCAGTCAGATGGTTTATAAACATGCCATCTCTACAGTTGTTCCTTCTCGCCCAGTTTCTCACCATAGCAACAATCCTGGCGGCAGCAACAACTATCATGGTAGTAACACGACTGCGCAGCAACAGTCGCAGGATGCTGATGACGCCGAATAAGGCGTATTGTCAATTCACCACGGCGCGGGAGAGCTGGACGCATCGCTCGGCTCCTTCGCTGTGGTGTTTTTTGCTCGTTTGAGAGGTTACTCGCTTGTTTGACCGTTATGAATCAGGTGAACGGGCCATATTAGTTCATATTTTTTTCTCGCAAGATAGAGATACGGACGATCTGCTAGAGTTTGAATCTCTGGTTTCTTCAGCCGGTATTGAATCTTTGCAGGTTGTTACGGGTAGTCGTAAGGCACCTCACCCCAAGTATTTTGTCGGGGAAGGCAAAGCCGAAGAAATTGCTCAGGCAGTAAAAGAAACTGGCGCGTTTGTCGTGCTGTTTGATCATGCGCTGACACCTGCTCAGGAACGTAATCTGGAGCGTTTGTGCGAGTGTCGGGTGATCGATCGTACCGGACTGATTTTAGATATTTTTGCCCAGCGTGCGCGTACTCACGAGGGGAAATTACAGGTAGAACTGGCACAGTTGCGTCACCTTGCGACCCGATTGGTTCGCGGATGGACGCACCTTGAGCGTCAGAAAGGCGGTATCGGTTTGCGTGGCCCGGGTGAAACCCAGCTTGAAACGGATCGCCGTTTATTGCGTAATCGTATCTCTCAGATACTGTCTCGTCTCGAGCGGGTAGAAAAACAGCGTGAACAAGGGCGTCGGTCGCGGGTGCGTGCCGATGTTCCCACCGTTTCGCTGGTGGGCTATACCAACGCCGGTAAATCCACGCTGTTTAACAAAATTACATCGGCGGGCGTCTATGCCGCCGATCAGTTATTTGCCACACTGGATCCAACATTACGCCGCATTGAGGTGGATGATGTTGGTGATACAGTGCTGGCGGATACCGTAGGTTTTATCCGGCAGCTACCCCACGATTTGGTGGCTGCGTTTAAGGCTACATTACAGGAAACACGTCAAGCCTCACTGCTGTTGCACATTGTTGATGCCGCCGATCCTCGTCTTGACGAGAACATCGAGGCAGTTGATGACGTACTGGCGGAAATTGAGGCGGATGAAATACCTGCGCTGTTGGTAATGAACAAGATCGATATGCTGGATGATTTTGTTCCGCGTATCGATCGCAACGAAGAGAATCTACCGGTACGGGTCTGGCTTTCAGCACAGACTGGCGACGGTATTCCGTTGTTATTTCAGGCATTGACTGAGCGGCTTTCCGGGGAAATCGCACAACATACTTTGCATCTTCCCCGCAGGCAGGACGCTTGCGTAGTCGTTTTTACCAGCTTCAGGCAATAGAAAAAGAATGGATTGAAGAGGATGGGCAAATTGGTTTGGTTATTCGTATGCCAATTGCCGACTGGCACCGCCTCTGCAAAAAAGAGCAGGAACTGATGGACTATATTGTCTGATTTGACTGGTAGATACAGTCTGAACGGCGAAATAGTCTGACAGACTCTGGGATATTGAACCTGAAGAACACCTATCATAAAGAATGGAGCTAAAACATGGCGTGGAATCAGCCCGGTAATAACGGACAAGACCGCGACCCGTGGGGGAGCAGCAATAATGGCGGCAACTCTGGCGGAAATAATAATAAAGGTGGCCGAGATCAGGGGCCTCCGGACCTTGACGACATCTTCCGTAAGCTGAGCAAAAAACTCAGTGAACTGGGCGGAAAAGGTTCTGGTTCGAGCAACAGTGGAAATTCTGGCGGCCCAGTACTGGGTGGCCGGATCGTCGGTATCGCTGCCGTCGCTGCGGTTGTCATCTGGGCTGCTACGGGTTTCTATACCATTAAAGAAGCGGAACGCGGTGTCGTAACGCGCTTTGGTAAATTCAGCCATCTGGTTGGACCGGGTCTTAACTGGAAACCAACCTTTATCGACTCTGTTCGCGCGGTGAACGTTGAGTCGGTACGCGAACTGGCGACGTCGGGCGTGATGCTGACGTCAGATGAAAACGTCGTGCGCGTTGAAATGAACGTGCAGTATCGTGTTACGCAGCCTGAACAATATCTGTTCAGCGTAACCAATGCCGATGACAGCCTGCGTCAGGCCACTGACAGCGCGCTGCGCGGTGTTATTGGTAAGTACACGATGGACAAAATTTTGACGGAAGGCCGTACTATTGTGCGTACGGATACCCAGCGTGTACTGGAAGAAACCGTTCGTCCATACAACATGGGGATCACGCTGCTGGACGTCAACTTCCAGACCGCTCGTCCGCCGGAAGAAGTGAAGGCCGCGTTTGATGATGCCATTGCCGCGCGTGAAAACGAACAGCAATACATTCGTGAAGCAGAAGCGTACGCGAATGAAGTGCAGCCGCGTGCCAACGGTCAGGCTCAGCGTATTCTGGAAGAGTCTCGCGCTTATAAAACCCGTACCGTTCTGGAAGCTCAAGGTGAAGTGGCCCGTTTTGCCAGAGTATTACCGGAATATAAAGCGGCACCGGAAATTACCCGCGAGCGTTTGTATATCGAAACCATGGAACGCGTGTTAAGTCATACTCGTAAAGTTCTGGTCAATGACAAGGGGAGTAACCTGATGGTGCTACCGTTGGATCAGATGCTGCGTGGACAAGGCGGTGAAAGTACGCAAAGCAACAGCAGTGCTAACCCACTGCGTTTGCCTAGTAACAGCAGCGGTGCGGCGAATAGCAACCAAACGCGCAGCAGTAACAATGGAAATATCATGGATCAGCGCAAAGCAAATGCGCAGCGTGATGACTTCACTCGAGTAGGGAGAGAATAATCGATGCGTAAGCCCTTACTATTTATCCTGATCCTGGTACTGATGGTGGTCTATGCGTCACTGTTTGTGGTGCAGGAAGGCCAGCGCGGCATTGTGATGCGTTTTGGCAAAGTATTGCGTGATGACGAAAACAAGCCGCTGATTTATGTACCGGGATTGCAGTTCAAGGTCCCGTTTATCGACTCAGTGAAAATGCTGGATGCGCGTATCCAGACCATGGAAAATCAGGCTGACCGCTTTATCACTAAAGAGCAGAAAGACCTGATTGTCGATTCTTACCTCAAATGGCGTATCAGCGATTTCAGCCGCTACTATCTGGCAACGGGCGGTGGTGACATCTCTCAAGCTGAAGTGCTGTTGAAACGTAAATTCAGTGACCGTCTGCGTTCTGAGATTGGTCGTCTGGATGTGAAAGGCATTGTTACCGACTCACGTGGTCAACTGATGTCTGACGTGCGTGAAGCGCTGAATACCGGTACCGGTGAAACCACCGAAGCCGATAATGCGATTGCTTCTGCAGCTGCGCGTGTTGAGAAAGAGACGACCACCAACGAACCTCACATCAACCCTAACAGCATGGCTGCGCTGGGTATTGAGGTTATCGATGTGCGGATTAAGCAAATCAACCTGCCAACCGAAGTGTCTGACGCCATTTACCAACGTATGCGTGCAGAACGTGAAGCGGTAGCACGTCGCCACCGTTCACAAGGTCAGGAAGAAGCAGAAAAGCTGAAAGCGACGGCAGACTATGAAGTTACCCGTACGCTGGCTGAAGCCGAGCGTCAAGGACGTATCACCCGTGGTGAAGGGGATGCTGAAGCGGCTAAACTGTTTGCGAACGCATTCAGTGAAGATCCTGATTTCTATTCTTTCGTTCGTAGCCTGCGCGCATACGAAAGCAGCTTCAGTAATAATCAGGACGTGATGGTTCTCAGCCCGGATAGCGACTTCTTCCGCTACATGAAGTCACCGGATAGCAGCATGGCACCACGCCGCTGATAGTCATTAACTGACGTATTTCATCAAGCCCGGGTTTATCCTCCGGGCTTTTTTTTGCCGTTTTCTGGCAGAGATCATTTACAGGGGTTAGTCCCGTTTGTGCTCGGGGCGGGGAGAAGAGGTGGTTATGAATTCAACGATTTGGCTGGCGCTCGGGCTGATTTTAGTACTTGAAGGGCTGGGGCCGCTGCTGTTCCCCCGTCTCTGGCGGCGTATGATTCTGAGTATGGCACAGTTGCCAGATACTATTTTACGCCGTTTTGGTGGCGGAATAGTCGTTGCAGGGTGCGTGATCTACTACATGTTGCGTAGCCGGATGGGTGGCTAAAATTAAGTGGAAAAATGTGCGCAATCGTGTGCTAAAAGTACTGAAAGCATCCAAATGAGATGGTAGAATCCTTTTTTAAGCAACCTGGTGATTCTTGAAATGGGTAAGAACGTCGTCGTACTGGGCACCCAATGGGGTGACGAAGGTAAAGGCAAGGTCGTCGACCTGCTGACTGAACGGGCTAAATATGTTGTGCGCTATCAGGGTGGTCACAACGCTGGCCACACGCTGGTTATCAACGGTGAAAAAACCGTCCTTCATTTAATTCCTTCTGGCATTCTGCGTGAAAATGTCGTCAGCATCATCGGTAACGGTGTCGTGCTAGCGCCTGACGCATTGATGAAAGAAATGACGGAGCTTGAAGCGCGTGGCGTCCCGGTACGCGAACGTCTGCTGCTTTCTGAAGCCTGTCCATTAATTCTGCCTTATCACGTCGCACTGGATAACGCGCGTGAAAAAGCGCGTGGTGCAAAAGCGATTGGTACGACCGGTCGCGGTATCGGCCCGGCGTATGAAGATAAAGTTGCACGCCGTGGTCTGCGCGTTGGCGATCTGTTTGATAAAGAAACGTTTGCCGTCAAACTGAAAGAAATCATCGAATACCATAACTTCCAACTGGTTAACTACTACAAAGTCGATGCTGTCGACTACCAGAAAGTTCTGGACGATGTGCTGGCGATTGCCGACATTCTGACCGCGATGGTAGTTGATGTTTCCGATTTGCTGCATAAAGCGCACCTGCGTGGCGATTTCGTCATGTTTGAAGGCGCACAGGGTACGCTGTTGGATATCGACCACGGTACATACCCGTATGTGACCTCCTCAAATACCACTGCGGGCGGCGTTGCTACCGGTTCTGGTCTGGGTCCACGTTATGTAGACTATGTTCTGGGTATCGTTAAAGCTTACTCTACCCGCGTGGGCGCTGGTCCCTTCCCGACAGAGCTGTTTGAGGAAGTCGGCGAGCATCTGTCTCAGAAAGGTAATGAGTTTGGCGCGACGACAGGTCGTCGTCGTCGTACCGGCTGGCTGGATGCGGTGGCCGTGCGTCGTGCGGTACAGATCAACTCGCTGTCAGGTTTCTGCCTGACCAAGCTGGATGTGCTGGACGGTCTGAAAGAGATTAAGATCTGCGTAGGCTATCGTTTGCCGAATGGCACCGAAGTGGATACGACTCCGCTGGCTGCTGAAGGCTGGGAAGGTCTTGAGCCGATTTACGAAACTGTGCCGGGTTGGTCTGAAAGCACATTTGGCGTGAAAGATCACAGCAAGCTGCCGCAGGCTGCGCTGAATTACATCAAACGTATCGAAGAAGTTACGGGTGTGCCGATTGATATTATTTCCACCGGCCCAGATCGCAGCGAAACCATGGTATTGCGCGACCCGTTCGACGCTTGATTGCACCACGCTTAATGGGTGATGCAACTATGAAAAAGGACGGGATTCCCGTCCTTTTTGCTATCTATTGTTTAACCGTCGCGGAACAACGCCGGCTTCTTACGCGTTATTCTTGGACGTCTTCCGCTTTCTGCGCTTTCTTCTTCAGGCTATCCAGTAGCTTATTGTGGATGTTACTGAACCCGCCGTTGCTCATGACCAGAATGTGATCGCCTGGCTGTGCGGTCTTGACGATATTTTCTACCAGCGTATCAATATCCGCGCTCCAGTGAGCGGGCTGTATGCAGGCTTCCGCGACCTCTACGACCTGCCACGGGATATGCGTCGGTTGGAAGAGGAAAACTTCATCGGCGCGGGCTAATGACGGAGCCAGTTCGTTTTTGCACATCCCCAATTTCATGGTATTCGAACGGGGTTCCAGCACGGCTAAAATACGGGCTGTACCGCCCACCTTGCTGCGTAATGCTGACAGCGTAGCCAGAATGGCGGTAGGGTGGTGTGCAAAATCGTCATACACCGCGACGCCATGTTCAGTACCACGTAATTCAAGGCGGCGACGTGCGTTGATAAAACCACCGAGTGCGCGGCAGGCATCTGCGGGCAATACGCCGACGTGGTGAGCGGCAGCGATGGCCATCAATCCGTTGTGCATATTGTGTTCACCCACCAACTTCCAATGGACTTCACCGACAAGCTCGTTGTTCAGGTAAACCTGGTATTGGCTGGCATCAATAGCCACTTTTTGTGCGCGCCAAACGCCTTCTTCGCCGACTAACTCCTGTTCACTCCAGCAGCCCATTGCCATTACCTGTTTGAGGTTGAGGTCATTGGTTGGCGAGATGATTTTCCCAGTGCCCGGCACCAGTCGAACAAGGTGGTGGAACTGTTTCTGAATGGCTTTTAGATCGTCAAAGATATCGGCGTGATCGAACTCAAGATTGTTGAGCACCAGCGTTCTTGGGCAGTAATGGACGAACTTGGAGCGTTTGTCGAAGAACGCACAGTCATATTCATCGGCTTCGAGCACCATGAACGGGCTATCACCCAACCGTGCGGAAACGGTGAAGTTGCCGGGAACGCCACCGATCACAAAGCCAGGCTGGTAGCCACAATCTTCCAGGATCCAGGTGACCATCCCCGCCGTAGTCGTCTTACCATGCGTTCCCGCAACGGCAATCACCCAGCGATCGCGCAGCACATAGTCATGCAGCCACTGTGGACCAGAAACATAAGGTAGCCCCTGTTCTAGTACGGCCTCGACGCACGGATTTCCGCGCGACATCGCATTACCGATGATGACCAAATCGGGGGCGGGAGCAAGCTGTGCCGGATCGTATCCCTGAATCAGTGTGATTCCCTGCTCTTCCAGTAAGGTACTCATGGGGGATAAACATTTGCATCTGAGCCCGTGACGTCATGCCCCAGTGAGCGGGCGAGTAGGGCAAGGCCCCCCATAAAGGTGCCGCAGATACCTAAAATATGAATACGCATACATTTTCCATCTTCGCAGTGAGTCTGCGTCATATTCTAACGCTATGAATCCGCCATAAGAAATGGATTTGACTAGGTACTCACTTTCTCTTTGGGCTACACTGCATGCGCAAACGTTGGCGGTGCAGAAATGAAACCGCTTTTCATCCGTAGATTCTGGAATAGTGTTATGAAAACGTTAGGCGAATTTATCGTCGAAAAACAGCACGATTTCTCTCACGCCACAGGTGAGCTTACCGCGCTGCTGTCTGCTATTAAACTGGGTGCCAAGATTATTCACCGTGATATCAATAAAGCCGGTCTGGTTGATATCCTGGGAGCCAGCGGCATTTCTAATATTCAGGGCGAAGTGCAGATGAAGCTCGATCTGTATGCCAATGAAAAACTGAAAGCGGCATTAAAGGCGCGTGGTGAAGTGGCAGGTATTGCCTCTGAAGAAGAAGACGAGATCGTTATCTTTGAAGGCGATAAGGCGGAAAACGCTAAGTATGTCGTTCTGATGGATCCGCTGGACGGCTCGTCGAATATCGATGTAAACGTCTCTGTCGGTACAATTTTCTCTATTTATCGCCGTATTACGCCGCTGGGAACCTCCGTCACAGAAGCGGACTTCTTACAGCCGGGTAGCCAGCAGGTTGCTGCGGGCTATATCGTTTACGGTTCTTCTACCATGCTGGTGTACACCACGGGCCATGGCGTTCACGCGTTTACCTACGATCCGTCGCTCGGCGTATTCTGTCTCTCGCATGAAAAAGTTTGCTTCCCGGAAAAAGGGAATATGTATTCCATCAACGAAGGGAACTACATCAAGTTTCCTGCCGGCGTGAAGAAATACATCAAATACTGTCAGGAGCAAGATGAAGAGACGCAGCGTCCTTATACGTCGCGTTACATCGGTTCACTGGTCGCAGATTTCCATCGTAACCTGCTGAAAGGCGGAATTTACCTGTATCCGAGCACGGCGAGCTATCCGAAAGGCAAACTGCGTTTGCTGTACGAATGTAACCCGATGGCGTTTCTGGCGGAGCAGGCAGGCGGTAAGGCTAGCGATGGTAAAAACCGTATTCTGGATATCATGCCAGAGAAGTTGCATCAGCGCTCACCGTTCTTTGTGGGAACTGAATCCATGGTTGATGACGTTGAACGTTTCATCCGTGAATTCCCCGATGCCTAATTAACGCTGTCTCGTGTCGGCGGGTAATCTGCCAACGCGGGATGACTGCTTATGGCGTGCTATCCAGTACGCCATCTTTGTACGTCATTGCAGCGATCTTAAAAAATACTCACCGCTTTTTCTAAAACTGAGCCTCGAACCAGCTTTCCAGAATAATCACCGCAGAGGCAGCGTCTACGCTACCTTTATCCAGCGCTTTAAAGCCACCGCGTTCAAAGAGATCGGCGCGTGCTTCCACCGTACTCAACCGTTCATCGTGTAACTCAATAGCGACGCCGAAACGGCCATGCAGTCGATTAGCAAATTTCCGTGCTCGTGCTGTCAGCGGTTGCTCAGTGCCATCCATGTTAAGCGGCAGGCCGACGACGACCAGATCGGGCTGCCATTCTGATAACAGCTTTTCCACTTTTTGCCAGTCGGGGATACCTTCCTGCGCCTTGAATGATGTCAGTGCGCGTGCCGTACCGGTAATCTCCTGACCAATGGCGACGCCGATGCTTTTTGTCCCAAAATCAAAGGCAAGAATGGTTCTACTGCTCATCAAGCGTGTCCTGCTTCGGTAGAGATATTATGAATATCGATGCCTAGTTTTCTTGCTGCTGCCCGCCAGCGTTCGGCAATGGGCGTGTGGAACAGAATGTCTTTGTCGGCTGGCGTCGTCAGCCAGGCATTATCCAGCAGTTCTTCTTCCAACTGGCCGGTCTCCCAGGCGGAATAACCTAAGGCGACTAACGTATTTTTCGGCTGTTTGGATGTTCCTAACGTTTCCAGTACGTCTTTTGAGGTGGTGATCATGGTGTCCTCAGAAATACTGATGCTGGAACCAAAGCCGGAACAGGGCGTATGCAGGATAAAACCACGATCGTCCGCCAGCGGGCCACCCATAAACACGGGTTTATCTAACCGGATGGCAGGATCGCGCGGTGTTGGATCTATTTTTAGCTTTTTCAGCACGTTTTCCACTGAAAACTGATCCATCGGTTTGTTGATGATCAGCCCCATGGCTCCGTCTTCATTATGTTCGCAGATATAGACCACCGAACGTTTAAATACAGAGTCCTGTAGTGCTGGCATAGCAATGAGGAAGTGATGCTGTAAATTCATTGTGTATTTTTATCGATATCCGTCAGCGTTGGAGAAACGGCCCGTGTTGCGCGGGCCGGATAGCGTATCTGGTGTCTCTGGTATTAGCGGGTACGTGCAGCCAGACGTTTTTCAATGGCATCCATCAGCATGCCAGTGATGGACACGTCCGGGTAGGCCGCTTCGATTTCACGCACGCAGGTCGGGCTGGTGACGTTAATTTCTGTCAGGCGGTCACCGATGATGTCCAAACCAACGAAAATGAGGCCTTTGGCTTTTAACGTTGGTGCGACGTCGCGAGCGATTTTCCAGTCGCTTTCGGTCAGCGGACGTGCTTCGCCGCGACCACCGGCTGCCAGATTGCCGCGTGTTTCACCGCTTTTGGGAATACGCGCCAGGCAGTAGGGAACGGGTTCTCCATCGACAACCAGCACGCGCTTGTCGCCGTCTTTAATCGCAGGCAAGTAATTTTGCGCCATGCAGTAGCGGCTGGCGTGCTCGGTCAGGGTTTCGATGATGACAGAGACGTTGGCGTCATCCTGCTTCAAACGGAAAATAGACGCGCCGCCCATGCCGTCCAGCGGTTTGAGAATAACGTCGCCGTGCTTTTCATGGAACTGACGCAGTTTGTCTGCACGACGTGTGACGAGCGTATCGGGTGTCAGATGTGGGAACCAGGCCGTGAAGAGTTTCTCATTGCAATCACGCAGGCTTTGCGGCTTGTTGACGATCAGCGTGCCTTTCTCTTCTGCGCGTTCCAGGATATAGGTGGCGTAGATGAACTCCGTATCGAACGGTGGATCTTTACGCATCAACACCACATCCAACTCTTCCAGCGCGATATCCAGCTCGCCAGAGAAATCGTACCAGCCGTCGTAGTCGTACTGGACACTCAGGCGGCGCGTTGTTGCTCGCGCGACCCCAGCATGCATATAGAGATCGTTCATCTCCATATAGTGTAATTCCCAACCACGGCGCTGTGCTTCCAGCAGCATGGCAAAGCTGGTGTCTTTCTTGATATTGATGGTGTCAATCGGGTCCATCACGATACCGAGTTTGATCATTCTTTTCTCCTTTACCCCAAATCGCCGAAACGTACCTGTAAGGCGGTCATGGCGGTGAGTGCAGTGGTTTCTGTGCGCAAAACGCGTGGCCCCAACAGGATATCAGTGAATCCGTGTTCTGAGGTCATGGTAATTTCACTGGCGGTGAGTCCGCCTTCTGGGCCGATCAGCAACCTAACCCGATCTACCGGCAGCGGTAGCGTATTGATACTCTGTGTAGCACGTGGGTGCAGATTCAATTTCAGCGCGTTGTCTTGCTCCGCACACCAGGCTTCCAGCGTCATCGCTGGCCGAACCAGCGGCACACAGTTGCGACCAGACTGTTCACAGGCGGCAACCGCGATTTTTTGCCACTGGCTAATTTTCTTCTCCATACGGTCTGCATCCAGTTTTACGCCACAGCGTTCAGACAGCAGCGGCGTAATAACATTGACGCCCAGCTCGATGGATTTCTGAATGGTAAATTCCATCTTTTCGCCGCGCGACATCACCTGTCCCAGATGCAAATGCAGGGGAGATTCTTTGTCTTCCAACTTACCTGCTGTGACGCTAACGCGCACACTCTTTTTTCCAGCCGCGATGATTTCTGCATCAAAGACATGATTGCTGCCATCAAATAGCTGCAATGACTGACCCGTATTCATGCGTAACACGCGACCGACATGGTTGGCGGCATCGTCGCTCAGTTCGACTTCACCACCGTTAAGGGGGAGTGTTTCGGGATGAAAAATGCGTGGTACTCGCATACTGAATTAAGACCTTTGAATGAGGTGCCGGCACAGGTGCGCCAAAAATAGGCAAAACTACCGTCATCCGACGGTAGTTTTGCTGGAAACTGATTCGCTATAGTAGGTAGACGAATTAGCGCTGGCAAGCCTGTTGAACGTAGGGATTAGGGTTTCCCTGTTTTGCGGCGATGCGCTGATTGCGGGTACATTCCCATTGCGTGACGGGGTACTGCTTATCCCAGGCTTCAAAGAGCTGAGTCTGCTGGCTAGAAAGGCGTAACTGATAGCGGTCGCGCATGTAGAAATAGGTGCGTGCGATCTGGCCGCGGGCGCGAGTCGGTGGCTCTGCCAGATTGTTTTTGAAATCGACCTTCATCTCGCATTGACCATACTGGGATGCACCACCGTTCCACTGGCCATACATGGCATTGCCGCGATCGCCGTTAACCTCACCGATAGCGGGTTGCAGGTTATGCAGATCCGTTTCCATCTCACGGTAGGCGGGGTCGCTGTTACAGTTCTTTCTGCCGCCATCCTGCCAGCACTGGCGCTGGTGGCCGAACTGCCAGGCGGGAACAACGTGCTCCCACTCAATGCGGCTGGCACGTTGTTCATTCTTTCTGACCTGATAACCGCAGGATTCCAGATCGGGTGTACCTTTCTTGCCCTGCCACGTAATTTTACAGCCGCAGTAGAACGACCCCGGCGCATCGCGATTAATGTCGACAGCGGCGGCTTTTGCCTGCGAAAAATTATTGATGTTTTGACTCTGTGCGGTGGCCGAAAACAGACCCGCGCCAACGGCGGCGATAGCGAGAATTTTGCGTAGCATATTCCAAATAATCCCCAGGCGGTAAAGTTGGCAGACTACCGGATGTCCCGGCGGCAGGCAAACGTAAAAGCAGTTTTTAAAACTGGAAATTCCGGTTTAAATAGAATTTGTTACATCATGACGTAATGTTTTCCCGCAACGACGGCAGCGATATTCTGTTTCACCACGTTGTACCCGATTGTGTCGACGGATTGTGAGCTCATGCCGTTGGCAATCGCAGAGGTAGGTGAAGGTTTTCCCCTGCACGGATTGCACGGCAAACCGATGCGTGCGTTTCGCCGGGACGTGCAGGACGTTTTCCATCATCCAGCGCCACTCTTTGCCATGGGGAGCGACACGACCAAAACGCGCGTAGACCAGCAGATGAGCCAGCTCATGAGGAACGACTTCATCGATAAAAGTCTGCTGATTTTCCTGCAACAAAATGGGATTCAGCCGAATTTCCCAGTGTTGTAGCCAGGCTGTTCCTGCGGTTGAACCGCGTTGCTGGTAGTTCACCGTGGGTTCAGCGTAGTCGGCCTGCAAGGTGAGATTGGCCTGCTGCAACTTATCACGCAGGCAGCGCATCACAGCCTGATGGCTGGCAATGGGGATTCGGGGAGTGTTCATTTCTGTGAGCATAAATTGAGTGGCAGGGAGACGCAATAGGCGAAATAGAGGGAAACAGCGGGGAAGTCAGAATGAAAAACGGCGAATTTTCATTCGCCGCTTGGTGTTTGTTGCATCGCCAGATTACAGACCGGCAGCGTCACGCAACTGCGCGGCTTTGTCCGTTTTTTCCCATGGGAAATGTTCACGGCCAAAGTGACCATAGGCTGCCGTTTCCTGATAAATCGGATGCAGCAGATCCAGCATCTGGATTAAGCCGTAAGGACGAAGATCGAAGAATTCGCGCACTAGCAGCGTCAGTTGCTCGGTAGACACTTTCTCTGTGCCGAAGGTCTCGATCATGATGGACGTCGGTTCCGCTACGCCGATAGCGTAGGACACCTGAATCTCGCAGCGATCGGCCAGACCCGCGGCCACGATATTCTTGGCAACATAGCGTGCAGCATAGGCAGCAGAACGGTCTACTTTAGACGGATCCTTACCAGAGAACGCACCGCCACCGTGACGTGCTGCGCCGCCGTAGGTATCAACGATGATTTTACGACCCGTCAGGCCGCAGTCACCCATTGGGCCGCCGATAACAAAGCGTCCGGTTGGGTTGATGAAATATTTGGTGTTGGCAGACAACCACTCAGCAGGCAGAACTGGTTTGATGATCTCTTCCATCACCGCTTCATGCAGATCTTTCTGGCTAATGTCTTCTGAATGCTGGGTAGACAGTACCACGGCATCAATACCAGCAATCTTGCCATCGTCGTACAGGAACGTAACCTGGCTTTTCGCATCTGGGCGCAGCCACGGCAGAGAACCGCTCTTGCGAACCTCTGACTGGCGCTGGACCAGACGGTGTGCATATGTCACAGGGGCTGGCATCAGTACGTCGGTTTCGTTGGTCGCATAACCGAACATCAGACCTTGGTCGCCCGCGCCTTGTTCCAGCGGATCGCGGCGGTCAACGCCCTGATTGATGTCAGGAGATTGCTTGCCAATGGCGCTCAGTACGGCGCAAGAGTTAGCGTCAAAGCCCATTTCAGAATTGACATAACCGATATCACGCACGGTACGACGGGTAATTTCTTCGATGTCGACCCAGGCGCTGGTGGTAATTTCACCACCGACTAACACCATGCCGGTCTTTACATAGGTCTCACAAGCGACACGCGCTTTTGGATCTTGCTCCAGAATGGCGTCGAGAACCGCATCAGAAATCTGGTCAGCAATTTTATCTGGGTGTCCTTCAGAGACTGACTCGGACGTAAAAAGGTGTTTAGCCATGAGTTTCTTTACCTTCAAATCAAAGCCGTTAAGCAGTATATCAGTTAATCGGTATAGACGGATTAACATCTGGATGGCTATTCTAGGTCACCTTTTGGTCTCAGTGCCAGTAGTTTTTCGCATTAGCGCGCCATCGTCCTTTTATCATCGGCCATTTTTTCTTTTACAGGAGATGACTGGCGGTAATTTTCATTTTGCTTTTCCAGTAGCATGTAGGTATAAAACGGCGAGCGATGGTGCAATCTGCAACATCTTAAATTTCTCATTGATAGCTGACCGCATTGGCTGCGGCGCGCGTGGAGGTGATTGGATTAATGATCCGTTGTTTACTGAGTGTATTGCCTTCGCAATACGTCCCTTTTGACGCTATCGCGTCGGCGACTCAACCCTTCTTTTCCGTTTCCAGACGTAGCCTGTCGTTAAATTCAACACAGGACTCCAGGGCTGGTTAATCTGCCTGTTATTCTTTCTGCCAGAAGCGTTTAACGCCTTTCTGGTCACGTTCGCCCGGTGGTTTTCACAACGAGTTTCCTCGACCCGTAACACGGAGCCTGACAACGTGTTTTACACTAATAAGAGTAATAAAGTGACGGCATACTTCACTACGCCGGTTTTTTCACTGTCGATGCCGCATGTTGCAGGTATGCTCATGTGGGCTGTTTATTCAGGTACTGATGTGATCAGCAGTCTAGAAAAAGAAGAGGTTCGTTATGTCTGACGACATGATTCATCACGGCTCGTCAGCGACGGGTAAACATGAAAATTTGCGCTCTATGCAGGAGGTTGCCATGAATGACCGTAATGCCAGCGAAATGCTTCGTACCTACAATATTGCCTGGTGGGGCAATAATTATTATGACGTCAATGAATTAGGCCACATTAGCGTGTGTCCAGACCCCGACGTCCCAGAAGCCCGCGTCGATCTGGCCAGATTGGTCAAAGATATGCAGAGAGATAACCATCAGCGCCTGCCTGCGCTGTTCTGTTTTCCGCAAATTCTTCAGCATCGCCTACGCTCGATTAACGCGGCGTTTAAACAGGCTCGCGAATCGTTTGGCTATGAAGGCGGCTATTTTCTGGTTTATCCGATCAAGGTTAATCAGCATCGTCGCGTCATTGAGTCATTGGCTAATTCCGGTGAGCCGCTGGGTCTGGAGGCGGGTTCAAAAGCTGAACTGATGGCGGTACTGGGCCACGCGGGTATGACCCGTACCGTCATTGTGTGTAACGGCTACAAAGATCGCGAATATATCCGTCTGGCACTGATCGGCGAAAAGCTGGGCCACAAGGTTTATCTGGTCATCGAGAAGATGTCTGAAATCCGACTGGTGCTGGAAGAGGCGGAACGTTTGAATGTGGTGCCACGCCTCGGCGTTCGCGCACGTCTCGCGTCTCAGGGATCGGGTAAATGGCAATCCAGCGGCGGCGAAAAATCCAAATTTGGTCTGGCGGCGGTTCAGGTACTGCAACTGGTTGAGATGCTGCGTGAGGCTGGGAAATTAGATAGCCTGCAACTGCTGCATTTCCATTTGGGATCGCAGTTGGCGAATATCCGTGATATCGCGACGGGCGTGCGTGAGTCTGCGCGCTTCTATGTCGAGCTGCATAAGCTGGGCGTGAATATCCAGTGCTTTGACGTTGGTGGCGGTTTGGGGGTGGATTATGAAGGAACCCGTTCCCAGTCTGACTGTTCAGTTAACTATGGTCTGAACGAGTACGCTAACAACGTGATTTGGGGCATCGGCGACGCCTGTAACGAGCACGGGTTACCGCATCCGACGGTTATCACCGAATCTGGCCGTGCGGTCACCGCACACCATACCGTGTTGGTTTCCAATATTATCGGTGTTGAACGTAACGAATTCAGCGAACCTACCGAGCCAGAAGAAGACGCTCCGCGTGCGTTGGAGAGCCTGTGGTCAACTTGGAAAGAAATCAAACAGCCGGGGAAACGCCGTTCGCTGCGTGAGTGGTTGCATGACAGCCAAATGGACTTGCATGATGTGCATACCCAGTACACGCACGGCATGTTGGACCTGACGCAGCGTGCAAAAGCAGAACAGCTTTATCTGAGCATCTGTCAGTTGATTCAGGAACAACTGGATCCGAGCAATCGAGCGCATCGACCAGTGATTGATGAATTACAGGAACGCATGGCTGACAAGCTGTATGTCAACTTCTCGCTGTTCCAATCCATGCCGGATGCATGGGGTATCGATCAACTGTTTCCGGTACTGCCGCTGGAAGGATTGGATAAGCCGCCTGAGCGTCGTGCTGTCCTGCTGGATATTACCTGTGATTCCGATGGCACGATCGATCATTATGTCGATGGCGATGGGATCGCGACGACGATGCCAATGCCGCCTTACGATCCGGAAAACCCGCCGCTGTTAGGCTTCTTTATGGTGGGTGCCTATCAGGAAATTCTGGGTAACATGCATAATCTGTTTGGCGATACGTCGACCGTTGACGTGTTTGTCTTCCAGGACGGCACCGTTGAGATTGAAGAGTCTGACGAAGGGAATACGGTTGCCGATATGCTGGAATATGTGCAGCTTGACCCCAAAGTGTTGATGACCCGTTTCCGCGATCAGGTGAAAGAAACCGACCTTGATGCTGAACTTCAAGCGCAGTTCATGGAAGAGTTTGAAACCGGGCTGTATGGCTATACTTATTTAGAAGATGAATAAGTGGTGATGGGTTGAGTGAAAAGGGATGCAAGTGAGCATCCCTTTTTTTCGTCGGCGATCAGATAAGCGAATGACTTATATTGATATCGGTTGCTGGTTTGGGAAGGGAATCAAATTCTGCAATGACGCTGTCTTTGAAGATAATTTTAGCAATAAGCAGTAGGGAGTTTTTATCCTGAACGCCATATTTATTCAGTAATCTTGATTTGCTGTTCAGTACTGATTTCTTATTTAACCCGATAAGATCGGCAATCGTTTCTGCTGAGTAACCCGCACTCCAATACTGAAATACCGCATATTCAGATTTCGATAGCCTGACGGGGCTGAATAGACGGCGATCGTGATAATGGACGACATCGAGCAATTTATAAAAAGAATTAATGTGTGCCGATTTTGAAATAAGGACCGTTTTTTCGTCAATGCACACGGGGGGGTGATTGGGGGAATTATTGATGATAATGAACGATGACGCCATATTATAAAAGTGGGTTCTTATCGACTCATGGTATTCCTCAAAGCCTTCGCTACTACCGTCAATGATGAAAATACACTTTTTCTTTCCTTGCTGCAGCGTAAACCTATTGACCGGTTTTATCGAGAGCATAGGTATGCTCGATAGGATTTCCCGTAATCCTACCGTGGTAAAATTGCATTTACTGAAAATTCTCACATCCATGATTTTTAACACATATGAGTTTATTGTCTGAAAGTGGTCACAAACCAATAATCGTTGCTGATGTTGTCCAGCTATTAGGAAATCGCGACCCTGAAGTGTCTTGCATCACTAAAAGCTGGAGCCTCTAGATAAATCTGTGGAAGCGACAACCGATTTTATTATCTATCTCTATGAACAAACTGGAAAAATTCTTATCGGCGTAACATAGTATGCTTGATTTACTGGTTTATTTCTATCTTTAAATACATGGGGTTATCCCATCCTTCCTGCTATTGCGGCGTGAGTCTCTGCGTTAATCGCGGCTGCCTGTTTGTCCGTATGTCACTACATTCACTTTCTTCTGCTTTCCAGCATCTGGAAATCTGCTGAGCATCGTTTCTTAAAAAGAGAACGGGACAGTAAATATGATTGAAAATAACTATCTATTTATATTTATTAATTCTTAAATCCTATCATGATGAGGATTGAAGCAATTAGAGATCGCTGTTATCCAACAGCTTACAGGTAATACGGCGGGGATGATAGTGGTCGGATGACTAACGGGCAATTGAGATTTTTTCAATTGCCCGGGGATATTCTTGCGGGTAATCAGAGCGTGTGATTACTTCTCGGTAGCGATGCGTTCACGGATGTGTTTGGCGCGCCCTTCAGATGAAGGATGGGAATCAAACATACTGCTCTCATGACCGGCATCCAGTTTAGCGAGTTTCTCAAAGCTGGTTGCCAGGCCTTCTCGTTTGATGCCGCGTTTCTTCAGCAGATCAAAGGAATAGTCATCAGCCTGACTTTCCTGAGATTGAGAGAATTGGGAATTAACCAGTTCTTCGCCCAAATCGGCTAGCTGTGATTGCGATAATGATGCTGCCACGCCGCCAGCAGAAGCAACGGCGGTACGTGCGGCAGTCGCAGCATAGGCCACCTGCATTGCTTTGCGGGTGTGTCCCAGTGCAACGTGGCCCATTTCGTGGCCGAGTACACCTTCTACTTCATTATCATTCATCATGTCCATCAGGCCGCTGTATACACGAATACAGCCATTAGCCATTGCCCAAGCGTTAACATCTTTTGTCAAATACACCTTGTAATTCGCTGGCGTACCGTTGATATCGTGTCCCAGTGCATCTGCAATTTTATTCAGACGCTGCGTATATTTGCTGTCAGCCGGGGCAACTTTTGCCTCTTTATCCATTTGCACACAGGACTGATCGCTGAGTGTTTTAACATCAGCATCGCTGAGCGTTGCCGCCTGGAAAGCCTGCGCGCCGGATTGCATTAAGGTACTGGTGTTTAAGTTCTGGCAGCCGGTCAGCAAGGTTGCGACACACAGAGCCAGCACAGAGGAACGAATTGCCATAAAAATCATCTCCCTACGATTGTGTTTGTTTTTAATGCGAAATAAAAGCGGGTATAAACTACCCGAAAAAAGCATAGAGAAATAGATCGGAAAATCTGATTTTTATTTTTTGGCGCTAGCCAACAGTCGATAAATCTTGTTGCCACGCGTTCCAAAAAAGCACGATAGGTAAAGGCGAAGCTACTGGAAAACAGGGCGTATGGTACTGTAATCAACTGCACAATTGGCAAAAGAACCGCGATTGATTCGTTAGCTGATTAATCCCTGTTTTTTACTCACGGTTCCATGTGCATTCGCTACATTTTTCATGTACATTTGTAATCATATTTATTTTGTCATTCCTGCTTAACTAACTGATTAGTATGAGTTATTCGGGAAGGTATTCGTTCAATCCGATCTGGAGTCAAGCATGTCCTCTCGTAAAGAACTTGCCAATGCTATCCGTGCGCTGAGCATGGATGGGGTGCAGAAAGCCAAATCCGGTCACCCGGGCGCACCGATGGGCATGGCCGATATCGCCGAAGTACTGTGGCGCGACTATCTTAACCATAATCCGGCCAACCCTAACTGGGCTAACCGTGACCGCTTCGTGCTGTCTAACGGCCACGCGTCCATGCTGATTTACAGCCTGCTGCACCTTTCCGGCTACGACCTGCCGATTGAAGAACTGAAAAACTTCCGTCAGATGCACTCTAAAACGCCGGGCCACCCTGAATACGGCTACACCGCTGGCGTCGAAACCACCACCGGCCCGCTGGGTCAGGGTATTGCCAACGCCGTCGGCATGGCGATTGCCGAACGCACGCTGGCGGCGCAGTTCAACCGTCCGGGCCACGAAATCGTTAATCATCAGACCTACACCTTCCTCGGTGACGGCTGCATGATGGAAGGGATTTCCCACGAAGTCTGTTCGCTGGCTGGCACCATGAAGCTTGGCAAACTGACTGCGTTTTATGATGACAACGGCATCTCCATCGACGGTCACGTTGAAGGCTGGTTTACCGACGATACTGCGGCCCGCTTTGAAGCCTACGGCTGGCACGTCGTGCGCGGCGTAGACGGTCACGATGCGGACGCTATCAAGCGCGCCATCGGCGAAGCACAGCTTGTCACCGACAAGCCGTCGCTGCTGATGTGCAAAACCGTGATTGGTTTTGGTTCACCGAACAAAGCCGGTACGCACGACTCCCACGGTGCACCGCTGGGCGATGCAGAAGTTGCTGCATCCCGCGAACAGCTAGGCTGGGCGCATGCGCCGTTTGAGATCCCTGCTGATATTTATGCTGCTTGGGATGCGAAACCGGCCGGTCAGCGTAAGGAAGCGGCCTGGGACGAGGCGTTTGCCGCCTATTCCAGCGCGTACCCGGAACTGGCTGCCGAGTTCAAACGTCGCAGCGGCGGTGAGCTGCCAGCCAACTGGCAGGCTGACGCACAGAAATTTATCGAAGACTTGCAGGCGAATCCGGCGAAAATTGCCAGCCGCAAGGCTTCGCAGAACGCACTGGAAGCCTACGGCAAACTGCTGCCGGAATTCCTGGGCGGTTCTGCCGACCTAGCGCCGAGCAACCTGACCATCTGGTCCGGTTCGGTATCGCTGGATAAAGACCACGCGGGTAACTACATCCACTACGGTGTGCGTGAATTCGGCATGACAGCGATTGCCAACGGAATTTCGCTGCATGGCGGTTTTGTGCCGTACACTGCAACCTTCCTGATGTTTGTGGAATACGCCCGTAATGCGGTGCGTATGGCCGCGCTGATGAAAATCCGCAGCATCTACGTCTACACCCACGACTCTATCGGTCTGGGCGAAGACGGCCCGACGCACCAGCCGGTTGAACAACTGGCCAGCCTGCGCGTGACGCCGAACATGAGCAACTGGCGTCCAGCGGATCAGGTGGAAACAGCGGTGGCGTGGAAATACGCTATCGAGCGTCAGGACGGCCCGACGTCACTAATCCTGTCACGTCAGAATCTGGCACAACAGACGCGTACCGCTGAACAGTTGGCGAACGTGGCGAAAGGCGGTTACGTGCTGAAAGACAGCGGCGGCCAGCCGGAGCTGATCCTGATTGCCACCGGTTCTGAAGTCGAATTGGCTGTTGGTGCGTATGACAAACTGACTGCCGCAGGCCGTAAGGTACGTGTGGTATCAATGCCGTCAACGGATGCGTTTGATAAGCAGGATGCAGCCTACCGTGAAGCGGTGCTGCCGAAAGCGGTATCAGCACGTGTGGCGATTGAAGCGGGTATTGCGGATTACTGGTTCAAGTACGTCGGCTTGAACGGCGCGATTGTCGGTATGACGAGCTTCGGCGAATCGGCTCCGGCTGAACTGCTGTTCGAAGCATTCGGCTTCACCGTCGATAATGTGGTCGAAAAAGCGCAGGCGCTGCTGAAGTAATTAGCCACGCTACACTCCCGACATAAGAAGCCGTCAGCTAACGCTGGCGGTTTTTTTCATCTTTAATTTTTCCCCACTGCTCTGCACATTTTGCCCTCTCTCCAACTCCCGTTTTTTTAGTTTTATGACGCAGGTCACTCTTCTGGCGTGTGCCAAACGAGAATATTTCTTTTATGCGTTAATTCGTTTATTCTAGCTGAAGCGTTTCAGTTGTTGTGCTGACTGCGTTCCGCTAGGGGTTCTCTGGTGTCTAAGAAGGGTATATTCTATGCATTGAGCATACCTGCCATGACACAAGGAACCACAAAGAACGCCATGACGATCCGTATTGCGATAAACGGTTTTGGCCGCATAGGCCGCAGTGTTTTACGTGCATTGTATGAATCGGGCCGCCGAGCCGAGATTACCGTGGTAGCGATTAACGAGCTGGCGAGCGCGGAAGGCATGGCGCATTTGCTCAAGTACGACTCCAGTCACGGTCGTTTTTCGTGGGATGTTCGTCAGGAATGCGACCAGCTTTATGTCGGCGATGATTGTATTCGTCTACTGCATCAGGCAGAGATTCAGCCATTGCCCTGGCGAGAACTCGGTGTAGATATCGTACTGGATTGCAGTGGTGTCTACGGTAGCCGGGAAGATGGGGAAGCCCATTTGGCGGCAGGCGCAAAGAAAGTGCTGTTTTCTCACCCGGGAACGACGGATTTGGATGCCACAGTGGTGTTCGGCGTCAATCACCATCAGTTGGAAAGCGGGCACCGCATTGTTTCAAATGCGTCCTGCACGACCAACTGTATTATCCCGGTGATCAAGCTGCTGGATGATGCCTTCGGTATCGAGAATGGGACGGTGACGACGATCCACTCATCGATGAACGATCAGCCGGTGATCGATGCTTACCATCACGACCTGCGGCGTACACGCGCTGCCAGTCAGTCGATCATTCCGGTAGATACCAAACTGTCGGCAGGGATCACCCGTATTTTTCCGCAGTTTGTCGATCGTTTTGAGGCGATCTCGGTGCGGGTGCCGACGATTAACGTCACGGCAATTGACCTGAGCGTTAGCGTCAGGAAAGCCGTAAACGTGAATGAAATTAATGCACTATTGCAAAAATCAGCGCATGAGTCGTTTCGTGGTATAGTTGATTATACTGAATTGCCGCTGGTGTCGGCTGATTTTAACCACGATCCGCACAGTGCCATTGTTGACGGCACGCAGACTCGGGTCAGTGGTCAGCACCTGATTAAAACATTAGTCTGGTGCGATAACGAATGGGGCTTTGCCAACCGGATGTTGGATACAACACGGGCGATGGCAGCCTGCGGTTTCTAGTACGACGGTAGCGATCAGGGGTCGCTATCTCGCTCAAGCAACTTTAAAAGAGAATCAACAAGAGGATTCACCATGTCTGTAATTAAGATGACCGATCTGGATCTGGCTGGTAAACGTGTTCTTATTCGTGCGGATCTGAACGTACCAGTAAAAGAAGGGAAAGTGACGTCTGATGCGCGCATCCGTGCCTCTCTGCCGACCATCGAAATCGCGTTGAAACAAGGCGCTCGCGTTATGGTCACTTCCCATCTGGGACGCCCGACCGAAGGCGAGTACAACGAAGAATTTTCTCTGCTGCCTGTCGTTGACTACCTGAAAGAGAAACTCTCTTCTCCTGTACGTCTGGCGAAAGACTATCTTGATGGTGTTGATGTCGCCGAAGGCGAGCTGGTTGTACTGGAAAACGTCCGCTTTAACAAAGGCGAGAAGAAAGACGACGAAGTCCTGTCCAAGAAATACGCGGCGCTGTGCGATGTGTTCGTGATGGATGCCTTCGGTACGGCACACCGTGCGCAGGCTTCAACCCACGGCGTGGGTAAATTTGCCACTATCGCCTGTGCGGGCCCGCTGCTGTCTGGTGAACTGGAAGCATTGGGTAAAGCATTGAGCGAACCCGCACGTCCGATGGTCGCCATCGTGGGTGGCTCTAAAGTTTCTACCAAACTGACTGTACTGGATTCTCTGTCTAAAATCGCCGATCAGCTGATCGTCGGTGGTGGTATCGCGAATACCTTCGTTGCTGCACAAGGCCACAACGTGGGTAAATCCCTGTACGAAGCCGATCTGATTTCTGAAGCGAAGAAGCTGCTGGAAACCTGTGATATTCCTGTACCGAGCGATGTGCGCGTGGCGTCAGAATTCTCTGAAACTGCAACGGCAACCCTGAAGTCTGTTACCGCCATCAAAGATGAAGAGCAGATTCTGGATCTGGGTGATGTTTCCGCAGAGCGTCTGGCTGAAATTCTGAAAAATGCCAAGACCATCCTGTGGAATGGCCCAGTTGGCGTTTTCGAATTCCCGAATTTCCGTAAAGGAACCGAGATCATCGCGCGTGCTATCGCAGAGAGTGACGCATTCTCTATCGCAGGCGGCGGCGATACGCTGGCTGCGATCGATCTGTTTGGTATTGCAGATAAAATCTCCTACATTTCTACTGGCGGCGGCGCATTCCTGGAATTCGTTGAAGGGAAAAAACTGCCAGCAGTCGTTATGCTGGAAGAACGCGCTAAGCAGTAATTTAAGGTAAGGGCTGATTTTTCCCCTTTCCTAGGGTTGTCTCGACATGGGGTTGTTGCAACATCATGTCGGGCGACCTGTCGATTGAACATCGATTTCTCTAACCCCTCCACGGCCAACGAAACGGGACACGTAACATGTCTAAAATTTTTGATTTCGTAAAACCCGGTGTCATCACTGGTGATGACGTTCAGAAAGTTTTCGCAGTAGCAAAAGAAAACCAATTCGCTTTGCCAGCAGTGAACTGTGTCGGTACCGACTCAATCAATGCTGTGCTGGAAGCCGCAGCCAAAGTGCGCGCGCCAGTCATCGTCCAGTTCTCTAACGGTGGCGCAGCATTTACCGCAGGTAAAGGTCTGAAGGCAGAAGGTCAGAAGGCGGCAATTTTGGGGGCGATTTCTGGCGCTCATCATGTGCACCAAATGGCTGAACACTACGGTATTCCGGTAATTCTGCACACTGACCACTGTGCGAAAAAACTGCTGCCGTGGATCGATGGCCTGCTGGATGCGGGTGAAAAACACTTCGCCGCTACCGGCAAACCGCTGTTCTCTTCTCACATGATTGACTTGTCAGAAGAGTCTCTGGAAGAGAACATCGAAATCTGTTCTAAATATTTGGCGCGTATGGCCAAAATCGACATGACCCTGGAAATCGAACTGGGTTGCACCGGTGGTGAAGAAGACGGCGTGGATAACAGCCACATGGACGCTTCTGCTCTGTACACCCAGCCGGAAGATGTTGATTACGCCTACACCAAACTGAACGCGATCAGCCCACGCTTCACCATCGCTGCCTCTTTCGGTAACGTGCATGGCGTATACAAACCGGGCAACGTGAAGCTGACCCCGACCATTCTGCGTGATTCTCAGGAATATGTTTCCAAGAAACATAACCTGCCGCACAACAGTCTGGACTTCGTGTTCCACGGTGGTTCCGGTTCCAGCGCTCAGGAAATCAAAGATTCCGTCAGCTACGGCGTAGTGAAAATGAACATCGATACCGATACCCAGTGGGCAACGTGGGAAGGTATCCTGAAATACTACAAAGAAAACGAAGCCTATCTGCAAGCTCAGTTGGGCAACCCGAAAGGCGACGATCAGCCGAACAAGAAATACTATGACCCACGCGTGTGGTTGCGTTCCGCTCAGGCGAGCATGGTTACGCGTCTGGAACAAGCCTTCAAAGAGCTTAATGCTGTTGACGTGCTGTAAGTAAGACGGCGTAAAAATGGTTTGATATTAAGACTCCTAAGGGAGTCTTAATTTTTGGTGCCAATGTTGCGGTTTCTGCCATCAACGTTATGCTTTCCCGGTGATTAAGAAAACAGGAGCGTTTAAATGGAAGAACTTAATACGGGATTGGATCAGGCAGGGAACTGGTTGGTGGCACATCAGAACTTGTTTTTACAGTATGCCGTGAATATTGTTGCAGCATTAGTGATCCTGATTGTTGGTTTGGTGATCGCGCGGATCGTCTCCGGCACCATCAATAAACTGATGATTAGCCGTTCTATCGATTCAACCGTGGCCGATTTCCTGTCTGCGCTGGTGCGCTATGGCATTATCGCGTTCACGCTGATTGCGGTATTAAGCCGGGTTGGTGTGCAGACTGCATCGGTGATTGCCGTGTTGGGTGCGGCGGGTTTAGCTGTCGGTTTGGCATTACAGGGCTCGTTGGCCAACTTTGCTGCCGGTGTGTTGCTGGTGATCTTTCGGCCTTTCCGCACTGGGGAGTCCGTCGATCTGGGCGGCGTATCTGGCTCGGTCACGCAGGTACAGATCTTCTCGACGACGCTACTCACCGCTGACGGCAAGGTTATCGTGGTGCCGAATGGCAAGATCATCGCGGGTAACATCATCAACAGTTCGCGTGAACCGGATCGCCGTACCGAAATTATTGTTAGCGTGGCTTATGATGCCGATATCGACGTAGTGAAAAAGCTGCTGGGCGATATTGTTGCCGCAGACGGTCGTATTCAGCACGACAAAGGCGTCACGATCCGCCTGAATGAAATGGCGGCTTCATCGCTGAATTTTGTGGTCTGGGTATGGACGACCAACGGCAATGCGCAGGCGGTGTACTGGGATCTGTTGGAAAGCTTTAAACGCGTGTTAGACGAACAGCGTATTGGCATTCCTTATCCACAGATGGATGTACATTTGCATAAGGTTCAGGAACGTACTGAATAATATGTGGCGCTGAGTGTGCTGACAAAGTGCGCAGGGCGGTGATAATGGGTAGATCGTAAAGACGCTGCAAGTACGTCCATGTACGCTCGGATTGCGCCATCCATGGCGCAAACGCTTTACTCTTCTATCCCATTATCACCGTTCTCATTCCATAAAGAGGTTTGCAAACGGTCTGGCTGATTATCGGGTGTCTGTAGATCCCTGATGAGTTCCTGCTTCTACTGTCCGTAATAGGCGTCTTTCCCATGTTTACGCAGGTAGTGCTTGTCCAGCAGAACTTGCTGCATCGCGCTCATACCCGGCGTCAACTGGCGTGAAAAAATCCCCATATAGGCTATTTCTTCTAGCACCACCGCATTATGTACCGCGTTGTGCGCGTCTTTGCCCCAGGCGAACGGGCCGTGCGCATTGACCAACACGGCAGGGATGTCTGTCGGGCTGATACCGCGCTGGCGGAAGGTTTCTATAATGACGTTGCCCGTTTCCTGCTCATAGTGCTGTGCAATTTCATCCTGTGTCATCAATCGCGTGCAGGGGATAGCGCCGTAGAAATAGTCTGCATGCGTGGTGCCCCAGGCGGGGAGATCCAGACCCGCCTGGGCCCAGATGGTGGCATGGCGCGAGTGCGTATGGACGATACCGCCGATCTCGGTAAAAGCACGATATAACGCCAGATGTGTCGCCGTATCTGAGGAAGGCTTTTTGTTACCTTCGATAGTCTGTCCGGAGGCCAGATCGACCACGACCATATCGTCTACGGCCATATGTTCGTACTCCACGCCTGACGGCTTGATGACCACCAGACCGCGGTCGCGATCCACGACGCTGACGTTACCCCAGGTGAACGTCACCAGATTGTGACGCGGTAAATCCAGATTCGCTTCCAGAACCTGTTGTTTAAGCTGTTGTAACGTTAGCATGGCATTCCCCCTTGTTGCATTTTCTGCTCGATCCAACGGCGTGCCTGAACGATCTCGGCGACCGGTTCATCAGCCTTCTCCGTCCACATTTCAATCAGGAACGCGCCACGGTAATTGAGTGCTTTCAATGTGCTAAAAACGGAAATGAAATCCACACAGCCTTCACCGAATGGCACGTCGCGGAACTGTCCGGGTGAGGTTGCGGTAACGGCTAAGGTGTCTTTCAGATGGATAGCGGCGATGCGATCGATACCCAACTGTAATTCTTGCGTGACATTGTTGCCCCAGGCGCTGAGATTGCCGACGTCTGGGTAGACGGTAAACCACGGTGAAGCCAGACAGGCATCCCAGGCTTTCCACTTGCTGATCGAGTTCATAAAAGCGGTATCCATGATCTCCACGGACAGCATCACCTGTGCGGCGGCGGCGCGTTCAACCGCCCATTGCATCCCTTCGGTAAAGCGTGCGAGCGTGCCTTCATCCTGCTGCTCGTAATAGACGTCATACCCAGCTAACTGAATGGTGCGGATGCCCACATCGTTGGCCAGTTGAATGGCCTGCTCCATGATCGTAAAGGCCCGTTGGCGTAGCGCCTCATCATGGCTACCGAACGGAAAACGCCGATGCCCGGATAAGCACATCGAAGGGATTCGAATGCCGGTTTCCAGCATCGCGTTGACCAACGAAAGCCGCTGCTCCTTACTCCACAGCAGGCGAGCCAGACGTTCATCGCTTTCGTCTACCGACATTTCAACAAAGTCAAAACCACAGGCTTTTGCCAGCGCCAGGCGCTCTGGCCAGGTCAGGTGTTTCGGCAGGGCTTTTTCATAAATACCTAATGGGTGTTGGCGCATACTAAGGCCTCCAGATGGCGTCAATGGCGGCGCGGAATTGGCGAGCCGAGTTTACTGGGTCAGGTGCATCTGCCAGTGCCCGTCCGGCAATGAATGCGGTGACGGCGATATCACGGAATAGCGGCAGATCCGCAGGGGTGATCCCTCCGGTAATAGACAGTTCGATGCCGAGGTCAGAGAGGGCTTTCATCATGTCCAGATCCTGCTGGCCCCAGGTTTGGCCGCTAGCCTGTGCATCGCGACCACGGTGGTAAATCGCCTGTTTGATGCCCAGTGCACGCCACGCTTTGGCATCTTCCAGCGTCCAGCGACCGAATAGCTCAATCTGGATCTCTCCCCGATGACGCTCTGCCACTTCTAGTGCGCTGGCCATGGTGGGTAGTGGTGCGGCACAGATCACGGTCATCCAGTTTGCGCCGTGGGAAAAGGCTTGCTCCGCTAGCGTTGCACCCGCATCAGCGACTTTCAGATCGGCCACCAGCAGATGGTGAGGGCAACGCTCGCGCAGTTGGCTGACGGCCTGAATACCTGCGCTGATACACAAAATGGTGCCCGCCTCGATGATGTCAACATAAGGGTGGAGTAATTCCACGGTGGTGAGGGCGGCTTCCAGTCGGGTGTGGTCGAGCGCCAGTTGCAGGCGGGGTTGCGTTGTCATTGTTTCTCCTTACCGGCGGGTTGCAGCGCTTTTAACGCGTCGACGAGCGCCTGATAGTGTTGGTATTTTTTGTCATAGGCCGCGCGAACGTGTTCATCTGGGGTAAGGCGTGTAATGCGTGGTGAGAGCGCCCGCTGAGCGGCAGTGACATCGCTAAAGGCGCCGCTGCCGACCATCGCCGCCATCGCTGCACCCAGACAGCCGGTTTCTTCTACCTGTGGGAGTTCGACTGGCAGGCCGCTGATGTCCGCGAACATCTGCATCCAGGGGACAGACTTGGCAGGGCCGCCGGTGATGCGCAACGCACCCACGCGAGGGAAGCGCTGACGCATACGATTCAGGTGAGCCATGTGGCAGAACACCACACCTTCGTAAATGGCCTGAACGAGATGTTCGCGCTGGTGGAACGCTTGCAGACCGTAGAAGCTGGCGCTCAGCCCTAATCCGGCGTTGGAGCCATACAAGAACGGGACAAACAGCAAGGTACTGCCTGCTTTCGGCAGATCCGAAACCCAACGGTTGAGCTGAGCATAATCGACCGCTAAACCGTTACTCAGCCCCCATTGTTGGCAGAACCATTCCAGATTGGCGGCAGACGTGGGGCTGGCTTCATGCACGATATAGCGTCCTGCTTCCGCATGGCGGCCATACACGAAGGGATGGTCGTAGCCATCGGCGAGTGAGTCGGTGATGCCGCTGGTGACTGACCATGTTCCCATCACGGCATTGAGCCGAGTTTCGTCCTGAAGGCCTGCGCACAGGGCGGTGGAAACCACGTCGAATAGCCCGCCGACGACGGGGGTTCCTGCCCGCAGTCCGGTTAGCTGTGCCGCTTCCGCGGTAATTCGACCTGCGATATCGGTAGAACCGATGATCGGCGGTAATGCGCCGATGATTTCCGCAATCCCGAGCTGCTCGGCTAGCGCTGGATCGTAGCGGCCTGTATCCATGTTGTAGAGGTTGGATTCGGAAATATTGGTTTCTTCACAAGCCCGTTCTCCGGTCAGGCAGAAACGTAGGTAGTCGTGCGCCATGAACAGCGTACCGATTTGCGCATAGCGTGTCGGCTGGTGGTCTTTGAGCCACCGCAGTAGCGAAACTGGATGGCCTGTCCACAGCGTTTGGCGGGTCTGAGGATAAAGTGCTTGCGGTATCCCTGCTTGCTGCCACGCCAGAACCTGTTCACGCGCACGCTGATCGGACGACAGTATCGCATTACCGAGCGGCGTGTCATGCTTATCCAGCAAGAATAGTCCTTTACCCTGGGCAGAGATCCCCACGCCGGAAATCGCGCTGGCGGGGATTGCCGTTCTGTCCAGCAGTTCACTAATCACCTCGGCAGCGGTCTGCCACAGAGTGTGCATGTCGCGCTCTGCCCAACCGGGTTGCAGTGTGGTAATTGGCAGATTGCGGCGTGCGATGCCGTATTCTGTTCCGGCGACGTCATAGAGCCCGGCTTTGATAAAGGTGCCGCCGCAGTCGAGCCCCAGAAAATAGTCCGTCATGCTGCCTCCGTGGACTCATCGCAGCGCGGTGGCAGCATCATGGCCAGTACGGCGGCAATCGCCAGCGAGATAGCCAGACTGTAGACGCCGACATCTTTGTTAAAAGCTGAAATCAGGACACCAACCATATAAGGGCCGCAGAAGCCGCCGAGATTGCCGAGTGCGTTAATGACACCACGAGCGCCGCCAGCGACTTCGGCATCAAACAGCTTGGGAGGAATGGTCCAGAACACCCCTGCGGCGGCCTGAATGAAGACGCCGCAGCCGACTAGCGCAGCATAGGACCACCAGATATGGCTTTTGAGCAAGACGGACAGCGCCATGCAGATAGCAAAACAGGCGAGCGGTAATGCGACGAAGACCTTACGTTTTCCTGAGTTATCGGACAGATAGGAGATCGTGAACATACCGACGATTGCACCGATATAAGGCAGAATAGCCAACATGCCGACCTGTTCCATATTGCCGTTGGTCAGTCCTTTCAGGATGGTGGGCAACCACAGGGTGTAGCCGTAAATACCTGTCTGGTAAAAGAAATTCACCAAAATTAACTGCCACATCAACTTTTCGCCCAATACCCGGCTTAGGGAGGCATTGCGAACGGTTTTACCTTGCAGGGCTGCTTGTTCTTCCTGCAACGTGTTGATCAGATACTCTTTTTCTGCCTGTGAAATCCATTTCGCTTCCTGCGGGCGGTTGCTGATGGTAAACCACCACAGCAGCATCACTACCAGCGAGAACGCTCCCTCAACCAGAAACAGCATGCGCCAATCCCAGTTTGTGATGACCCAGCCAGAAAGTGGGGCGGTCAAAATCCCGGCGATGGGCACAAACATGATGACAATCGCGTTGGCACGGCCACGTTCCTTATCTGGGAACCAGTTGCTGATCATCGTGAGCACCACCGGGAGCATGCCGCCTTCGGATACCCCCAGTGCAAAGCGCAAAAACAGTAACTGATACTGATTAGTCACCAGACCGGTTAATACCGAAATGATGGCCCAGGCCAGCAGTGACCAGCCGATAAACTTTTTACCGTTGCCGTGTACGGCGAGTTTGCCGCCCGGCACTTGTAAAAACAGATAGCCGATGAAGAAGATCCCGCCTGCGAGTCCGGCCATCGATGCCGTAATGCCCAGTTCGTCATCCATGCCGCCCGGCATTGCAAAGGCAATATTGACGCGATCCATATAGGAAATAATGCAGGTAATCAAAATGGGCGGTACGATCCGCAACCAGCGTAATCGAGGAATGTTTGCCGCTGTGTGCTGGCTAGAAGAAACCGTGGCTGTATTCATATCACCTTATCCTTCAACATGTTGCGTACATGACGTGCTTCCTTTGGGGCTTTTTCGCGCGTAGCGATCCCCACGCATGCCCGCAGGCATGTGTCGCGTTACATGGCAAAATCAGAAACGATTACGGAGCGTGGAAGAGTGCCATCGGTATCTTCACCACCACTTTGCGGATTACGCAGGACTGCTCGTGAATGCAGGCTGGACGATGCACATCCTGAGGAAAGAACACGGCAAAGTTGCCGGAATGCATGGTCAGCCAAGACTCGTCATCGACATCCTGATAGAACAAGATATCGCGTGCTTCGTTCCATTCCTGATGTACCGGATTCCGGCCATTATCCGTTACCACGCCGATCCGTTCGGCTCCGCTGACTAAAAATTGCACATCAATATTGTGACGATGAACCTCGGGGCGTAAGTCACTTTTGGTCTGCGTGTGCAGATCCAGTACCTGAACGGTATAGCCTGTCTCTTCATCAAGATAGTGGCCAGCCGGCAAGGCGGTGAAGTCGGTTTTTTGCAGGTAGGCCAGTGCACGGGCGACAGGCGCAGGGTGCTGACCAAAAACGGTATTGTCGATATGACCGAAGATCATGGGACGTCTCCTTGTTAAAGCGCCTGAATGCGTGCCCACACCCGTTCATCAACCGGGATGCCGTCGCGCAAGTTTTCTTCGCGAATACGCGGAAATTTATGGCCCGGCAAACGGATAGCGATATCAGGTTGGGTGCGCTCGGCGCTGGTGATGTAATCCATTATGCGTTTCAGTTTTTCATCGCGGGTTTTACCGTCGATCAACCTATCGATCTCAATGGCGATGAAGACCTGTGATACGCCGTATTCGTCGCGATGATCCTCCGTGACGTCTGCGACGGAGGCACCGCCGGACAGTAGAGTAGCGATCATGTCCAGCACAATAGACAGTGCCGATCCTTTCCAGTATCCCGCCGGGAGGATGCGCCGATTTTCCTCAATAATGGCCGGATCGCGGGTCAAATTACCGTCGTTGTCGAACCCGCCATCAACGGGCAAGGTCTTGCCTGCCAATCGGTTTATCTCTAGCGCGCCATAGGAAAACATCGACATCGACATATCCACCATGGTGATTGGGTTGCCGGGGATGGCGACGATCAGCGGATTAGTACCGATGCGGCAGGTTTTTGCTCCCCACGGTGGCATAACGGCGATCGAGTTAGTCCAGCAAATACCGATATAGCCTTTCTCGGCGGCCTGCCAGCCATAGCCGCCGCCGCGCATCCAGTGGTTAGCATTGCGCAGCGCCACCAGGCCGATACCGTGCGCATCAGCCAACTGCATGGCGCGATCCATCATGCGGCGAGCCGTCAGGTTGCCAATGCCCTGATGGGCATCCCACTGTTCGATAGCACCAAGTGAGAGCAGTTTGCTGGGTTCAGCATCGGGTACGATGTCGCCAGCGTCCAACTGCTGAATAAAGCGTGGGAAGCGGTTTACACCGTGAGAATAAACGCCGTCGGCTGAAGTATCGGCGAACAGCGTCGCGCAGGCATCGGCGGTTTCTTCCGCTACATTGCGCGCCAGTAAAACACGTTTGAACTGTTGCTTAAGGTCGTCGTAACTCACTCTCATAACGCGTCTCCATGACGATGGTCAGATTGCTTTTTATTCGTCATATTTCATTATGCGAAATTGCATTTCAAATAAATGCTATACCTGTGCTTGCATGAAGTCAAAACGAGAGAGGGTTAAATTTTGCTTGAAAAACAAGTGGTTATTTTAATATAGTGACTTTGTGATCGGTGCCGCATTTTGGTCGGTGCGTGGAATACAGACGTGAAAAAGCAGGGGGAGAGACTCCCCCTGTTAACTACCCACAGGCGTGGTTTTACCGGTACGATTCTACCCCGATACGGTAAAGCGACGTTGTTGCCGTGATGTACAGTTCATTCCCTTCTGGCCCGCCAATGGTGCAGTTGGACACGCACTCCGGTACATCAATTTTGCCGATCTGATGACCTTCGGGACTAAAAATCAGGACGCCGTCAGCGCAGCTACAAAACAGATTGCCAGTGCGATCAACACAGAAACCATCAGGAATGCCCGGCTCGACGCGGGCAAAAAACTGTCCCGCCCCCAGATGTTTTCCCTCAACCGGATAAATTCGCAGATCGCGGCGACCCAGCGTGGGGAAATCAATAATCGACATGTCTGCAACATATAAATGTGTTTCATCTGGCGAAAAGGCCAGCCCGTTTGGGCGCTGGAGATCGCTGGCCGCGATGCTGAGTGAGCCATCGCGCGGATCGAAGCAGTAGACATAGCAGCCAATGACCTGACTTTCTGATTTGTAGCCTTCGTCATCGCTGGTAATGCCATAGGGCGGATCGGTAAACCAGATCGTGCCATCGCTACGGATCGCCACATCGTTGGGCGAGTTGAAGCGTTTCCCGTCAATGCGGTCGACCAGAACGTGAATATCGCCATTGTGCTCACGACGGCTGATACCACGTCGGCCATGCTCGCAGCTCACGACGCGTCCTTGCGCATCAAGTGCATTGCCGTTGGCGTAGTGGGATGGAGAGCGCCAGAGCGTGACGTCGCCAGTACGCGACCAGATAAACATCCGATTTCCTTTTACATCGCTAAAGACCACGGCATCCTGCTGCGGCAACCATACTGGGCCTTCGGCCCAGATGGCGGGAGAACACAGGCGCTCAAGTTGTTGTGTCATGCTGGGCTCTCCACTTATTTCACACCCCAGATTGCCCGGTAATGGCCCTGATAATCATTTTGCGGGTCATACAGGTTGTTATTACCGCCATCGTTCGCGACGTTTTCGGCAGTCACCAAATGTGCCGGGGTGACATAGCCAGAAGGCGGTTGCTTGGCAAAGGCACGGTTAAACTCATCCAGTAACTGCCAGCCGTGCAGTTTCAGGGGCTCAGGCACGGTGGCTGATTGGCTATCGCCGGAGCGAATGCGCTGATAGGCAGAGATGGAACCATCGCCAGCCGAAATGTTGTACGGTGCATTTTTACCGCCTTTCCCAGCCGTTTTTAACGACGGTGCCATGAAATCAAAATACAGATCGTTGATTGCCAGCGAATACTGGAAGCTGTCGCCGTATTTCTGCAACAGACTAAACGTCATAGCAGGCATGCGGTTTGCGGTATCGGCGAGCGGTGTGTCGATGAATTCTACGACCTTGCAACCGCTGCATTTACCGATTTCGTCTTTCATGACGTTGGCTTTATCAAGAGCGATTTGATAAAGGGAATCGGTAAAGATTAAGACATTGGCTTTTCCACCTGATTTAACGACGGCGTATTGTGCGGCGATGCGGGCGACGTCATTCGAATCAGAGGTCACGTTGTAGAAAATATCGTATTTTGGCAATGGTCCCGGCTCGGGTACGGCATGCCATGCGGTCAGAATAATGCCTTGTTGAATGGCTTTCTTCAGCGGGATTTTGGCAACGTTCGGATTCCAGCCGCCAATCACAATGCCATCTGGCTTCTGGGCGATCGCCTGATTGAGCGAGGCCAACTGATCTTTGACCGAGCCGCCACCGTCCAACGTTTCCAGCTTCCAGCCTGCGGCTTTGGCTGCTTCGCTCAGCCCCTGCTGCACGCCTTGAACGCCGCCATTTTTCATATCGGAAGCAATAAAAATAATCTTCTTATTCGGCTGCAACTGCGGCCCCTGAGTCGGGCCATCCCACTGTGTGCTGCTGGCGGTCGCTTTTGCAACGGCCGCTGTTGCCTGATCGAGATAGCTGTCAGCCCACGTTGACTGGCTGCTTAATAACACGGTGGTCAGTCCTGATAACAGCAATAAACGTTTCATAGGGGGTGCTCCTGTTAGGGATGTGTCACGTTATGGTTATTGTTTTCTGGTGGCGTGTTTTTCTGATGAGAAGGTTCCTGGTGGTGGCGCTGGGGTGTGTCAGCCTGACGGCGTTGTACGGCTTTTTGATTCAGTAAGCGGCGGCGCTGGGCGTAGCCTGCCAGCGTGATGGAGAGCAGCAGCGTGGCTCCGTTAAACAACGGTTCCACCCAGAATTCGCCACCAAATTGCTGGATACCGGCGATGCCAATCGCAAGAATGGCGATGCCAATAACCGTTCCCCAGACGTTAACTCGGCCGGGGCGAAGCGTGGTACTGCCAAGGAATGCACCAACCAGCGCAGGCAAGAGATAGTCCATACCGACGCTGGCTTGTCCGACGCCTTGTTCTGCGGCGATCAACACGCCGCTAAAGCCTGTCAATACGCTGGACGTGATGAAGGCACCGATAGTAAAACGATTAACGGAAATCCCATTGAGCCGTGCTGCGGCTGGATTGCCCCCCACGGCATACATGCAGCGGCCGAGCGGCGTATGTTCAGTGACGAGCCATAAAACGATCGCGACAAGCAGGACATAGAAGGCCACGATAGGGATCCCGCCGATCTCGGTATGGTGCAGAGCAATGAAGGCATCAGGCAGATCGCCGACGATCTGGCGGCCGCCTGAGTGCCACAGGGCGACGGCGTACAGTACGGTGCCAGAACCCAGCGTGGCGACGAAGCTATCGATATCGGCCAATGCCACCAGAATGCCGTTGAGCAAGCCGTATAGCGCGGAAATGACCAGCACTGTCAGCACGGCCATCTGCCATGAGAAGCCGTATTCCACCTGAAGCGTAATCGCCAGAATGTGCCAGAGCACGATGCCGAAACCGACGTTGAGATCGATTTTTCCGACGATCATGGGAATGGTCGCGGCCAGTGCCAGCAGGGCGATTTTGGCTTTGCTGGAGAGGATGGCCTGTAGCGTCAACATGGAAGCGAACGATGGCGTGGCAAGTGAAAACAGAATAACCAGCGCGATGCACAGTAACAGCAGGCCATAGCGGGTCAGAATTTGCATCAGCCAGGGGCCGGCACCATCCTGTGCCAGACTCACTCGTTGCTCTAGCGCCGTTGATTTTACTGATGTTTTATTAGACATTATTTTCTTCCTTCGAACAGGTGAGGCTGTGTGAGCGTCTGAATTTTTTTACTGTGGATTCAGTTCGCCTGCGCAATAGCGCGCTATTCAGGCCGAAGCCGTGGTTTCCCCCGTGCTGGCAGACGCCAGTTCCAATAAGTTGGCGAAAGAGACCTGTTGATTTTTGAGTTCGCCGACGACATTGCCCCGATTGAAAACCAGTGCGCGATTGCAAATGTGGGCGATCTCCTCGAAATCATTGGAAATCACCAGCACGGCGACGCCTTCTGCCAGTGACTTGTTTAATAGATGGTAAATTTCTGCACGAGCACCGACATCAACGCCCGCCGTGGGATCTTCGAGGATCAGCAGCGGCGCGCCGAGGTGCATCCAGCGTGCCATCACCACTTTCTGTTGGTTGCCGCCGGACAGCGCGCTGATGTCGATATTGACGTTTTTAGGGCGAACATCGAACAGTTGCACTTTCCACCAGCTTGCCCCGATCTCTTCGCGACGGCTGTAGCGGGAAAAGAGCTTGTGTCCGCTGGCGCAGGGGTTGATAAATAGGTTCTCGCGAACGCTCATCGACATCACCAGACTTTCATTGGTGCGATCGCCTGCGACCAGCGAGACGCCGTGAGCCATCGCCTGTTGCGGTGAGCTGGCGTGGTAAGGTGCATCACGAAACTGAATTTCTCCGCTGTCGCATTGGCGCAGCCCGAACAGCAAACGGCCTATCTCTTCCTGACCCGCGCCGCGCAGACCCGCCAGCGCGAGCATTTCCCCCGGTTGCAGGCTAAAGCTGACTGGGCCGATATCGCCTACGGTGACGTTTTTTACTTGTAGAACGGGAGAAGAAAGGGCAGGCAAGGGTTCACGTTGATCGCCGGGCATGGCTTCACCCACAATCAACTGCACCAGGTCGCGCAGCGAATAATCCGCCGTTTTACCGCCCGCGACATAGCGACCATCGCGCATGACGCAGACGCGGTCGGCGATATCGATCACTTCATCCAGTCGGTGAGTGACGTAAATCATGCCCACTTTTTTCGCACGCAGCCGGTTAATCACGGAAAAAAGATGGCGGACATCGTTTGCCGGAAGCGATGCGGTGGGTTCATCCAGCACCAGGAGTTCGGCATTCACCGCGACGGCTCGCGCGATGGCGAGTAGCGATTTCTCCGTGCGGGAGAGCTCAAATACGCGGGCATCGGGATCGAGTGCGATCCCCACATCCTGTAGCGCCTGGCTGGCACGCTGACGGATCGCCCGCCAGTCAATTAATCCAAAGCGGCGTGGAAAGCCCATGACCAGCGCCATATTTTCCGCTACCGTCATCCACTCGATCAGCCCTAGATCCTGATGAATAAACGCAATAGGCTGGAGGCCATCACTTTTTATCGCAGCGGCTGACGCTATGCTGGTTCCACGGAATTGAATGTCACCGCCATCGCGGGGGTAGACGCCTGCGAGGACTTTAATGAGTGTCGATTTCCCCGCGCCATTTTCGCCCAGTAGCGCAAGCACCTCGCCCGGCATGACCTGAAGACTGACATCATTAACCGCAATGTTGCCGCCAAAGCGTTTAGTGATATGGCTAAGCGCAAGTATGGGTTGATCCGCATTGATTTGATTCATGTGATGCGCCCTTGTGTTCAGCACACGCTGCGATGCGGTGCAAAATCGGTAAGCAACCTGTTCCCGTTGATTCGGGGTGGTATAACCCTGGCAGGAACGAAATCAGCAATAATTTGTCGTTTTAATAAACCGTATATTTCAATATGCGAAACTCAATTTCAAAAACAATATACCGAAGATTGCGCTAAAGCAAAGGCAAAGTGGTTTTAAATTTACTTTAAAAACAATGAGTTAATTATGTTGTTTCGTATTTGTGACGTACTGCTCACTTCATGGACAGGGGGACGGTTGCGCATTCAGGGTGTCATGCCGACAATGAAACGGCGTTCCACTTCACCTCATGCAGCCCTTGCGGTAACATCGCTATTCTTAAGAGAAATGGATGGCGGCGACACACTGCGTTGCAGCAATTTCTGCGCAAGCACTGCCCAGCCCCTGATTCTGGAGATCAGTTATGAGCCCGAAAGCTGTTAATGAGAAAGATGATCAAAAAGAGAAACCGCTGGGGAGCCAGAGTCTATTTCGTGGTTTGCAATTGATTGAAATTCTGAGTAATTTCCCTAACGGTTGCCCACTCGCCCATTTGTCTGAGCTGGCGGAGATGAACAAAAGCACCGTGCATCGGTTGCTACAAGGGTTGCACACCAGTGGCTACGTCACGCAGGCACCGTCACCTGGCAGCTATCGTCTGACGACTAAATTTATCTCTATCGGGCAGAAGGCCCTGTCTTCGCTGAATATTATTCACGTCGCATCACCTCATCTGGTGCAATTAAATCTGGAAGTGGGGGAAACGGTAAACTTCTCCAGCCGTGAAGACGATCATGTCATTCTGATCTACAAACTGGAGCCGACGACGGGCATGATGCGCACCCGTGCTTATATCGGTCAGCACATGCCGCTTTATTGCTCCGCTATGGGCAAAATCTTTATGGCGTATGGTAAAAGCGACTACCCTGCGTACTATTGGCAAACTCATCAGAATGACATCCAGCCCCTCACGCGTAATACCATCACCGAGCTGCCGAAGATGTATGAAGAGCTGGAGGATATTCGTCAGAAAGGGCTAGCGATGGATCGTGAGGAAAATGAGCTTGGCGTATCGTGCATTGCCGCACCGGTGTTTGATATTCAGCAGCGCGTTCCTTATGCCGTCTCGGTATCGCTGCCTACCGCCAAGTTACAGCAAATCGGTGTGAAATCGCTGATTAAGCCGGTCATCGCGACCGCGCAGCGTATTTCTCTGGAGCTGGGTTTTGTCACGCCCGGTTGAGTATTAGCTTGGCTAATGCCTGATTAGAAACATCCATTTCATCTAATGATTATCCCTTCGTATGATGCGCGTGTGACATCGCGCATGCGCCGCTATTGGCGCTTTATCTACGAGGGAAATCATGTTTGCTGTCTTTCTACAAGGCGTTCTATTAGGGGCGGCGATGATTCTGCCGCTGGGGCCACAGAATGCGTTTGTGATGAATCAGGGAATCCGCCGCCAGTATCATCTGATGGTGGCGCTGTTGTGCGCTGTGAGCGATATGGTGTTGATTACCGCCGGTATTTTTGGCGGTAGCGCGTTGCTCAGTCAGTCCTCGCTGTTATTGGGGCGGTGACCTGGGGCGGTGTCGCGTTTCTACTCTGGTTCGGCTGGGGAGCGATGAAAACGGCGTTCAGCAAAAATATCGCACTGGCCAGCGCCGAGGTGATGAAGCAGAGCCGTTGGCGGATTATTGCCACGATGCTGGCAGTGACCTGGCTTAATCCCCATGTCTATCTGGATACCTTTGTGGTGTTGGGAAGTCTGGGAAGCCAGTTTACGGAGGATGATCGAAGCTGGTTTGCGTTGGGGACAATAACGGCTTCCTTCACCTGGTTCTTTGCGCTGGCGTTATTGGCGGCCTGGTTGGCACCGTGGCTGAATACACCGCGGGTACAGCGGGTCATCAACGTTTTTGTCGGTGTGGTGATGTGGGGGATTGCTTTGCAGTTGGCGCGTCACGGCTGGCAATAGTGGATAGAAATAAATGGCGTCGCTTTACGTTACGTTTCAGAAATTCACCTATATTGTGTGGAGTCGGTAATACGTTATGTTGTCTGGTAAAAGATACCTTTCTCGTATCTTCCATTCTGGAACATGCTGCGCCAACGCAGGAAAAATCTGCTGGGCCACATGCGTGATGAAACATAAGTAAGGAGAGATTGTGAAGCGAGCTATGATGAAGCTAAATGCACTGGCGCTGGCCGCTGCAGTAGGATTTGGCGGCGTGTCGATGGTCGCACAGGCTGCGGAATTGCCGGATGGCCCGCATATCGTGACGTCAGGGACATCCAGCGTAGACGCGACGCCGGATATTGCGCGCTTGGCGATTGAAGTGAGCGTGTCATCGAAGGATGCGGCGGAAGCGAAAAAGCAGGTTGATGCCCGCGTTGCACAATATTTTGATTTTCTAGGTAAGAACGGCATTGAGAAAAAAGACATTAATGCCGCCAATTTACGCACGCAGCCAGAATATGACTATCTGAAAACGGGTGGGTCGGTGCTGAAAGGCTACCGTGCCGTGCGTCAGGTGGAAGTGACGCTGCGTCAATTAGATAAACTGAACGAACTGCTGGATGGGGCGCTGAAATCGGGCCTGAATGAGATTCGGACGGTAGAACTCGGCGTGGCTAACCCAGAAACGTATCGTGATGACGCGCGTAAGAAAGCGATTGAGCAGGCGACAAGTCAGGCGGCAGCGCTGGCGCAGGGCTTCAACGCCAAGCTGGGGCCGATCTACAGCGTTCGCTACCATGTTGCCAACTATCAGCCGATGCCCATGGCGCGGATGTTTAAAACGGCAGATGCGGCTGCGCAAACCGAAGCGGCACAAACCTATGAGCAGCAAACCATTCACTTTGACGATCAGGTGGATGTCGTGTTTGAGCTACAGCGCACACAATAAAGATCTCAACAAAGAGCTTTAAAAACTTAGGTGGCTCTGTGGATAACGGGCTTGGGCAAGAGGTAACTCCTGCCTAGGCGGGCCAAATGCTGAATGTTATATTTTGGTGTAAGGTTAAAGATCTTCTCAATAACAAAATATATAAGCTTGAAAGAAAAATAGGCAAGCATTTTGCTGTAGGTATTGATGATATATTCATTGGTTCAACTGAATTTCAGATTCAGAATGAAAATTTTTCATCACCTAAAATAGAAATTGAAGTTGGTTATTTCTATGATTCTGGATATACAGGATCCGTTCCCCCATTCCCTGGGAGCATGAAGAAGGTTATAACATTAACTCCATTTTGTAAGGTATTAACATGTTAATAAAAAAAATCCCAAGTGCAATGGTATTGTTTTTTTCAATGGTTGTTTTTTCTTATGCATATGATTCATATGTTGATGAACCAACGAAAAAAGCGTCAGAGTTGGCAAGGAAATATGCTATTGCAAATGATGGTGAAAAAAAACAAGAGTTAGATAATTTGCAATTTCTTTCAGATCGAAATCCTAATAACATTAATGTAACAAGAATATATTCGAGTATATTATCTTCTAGAGGTGAGTATGAAAAAGCAATTTTCGTACTTAACACTTTCAATAAGCATGATGAGAATTACTCTTTAATGTTACAGGAGTGTATGTTGAAAGACAGGATTGGTAAATATAATTCATTGTGCTATGGAGATGTTATTTCATTAATGAGGAGTAAAGGTGTCAATAATATAGATTACCTAATGGCTTTATTTCTGAATGATGATAAAGATTTTAATAAGGAAAGGGACGTGTATATGAAAAATACAGATAATAAACAAGATCTTGATGCTTTTAATAATGGAAAGAAAGAATTGTTAAAAAAATTATACCCAAACTGAAAATAGCACGCTGTGATATTTTCATAAAGAATGGTTCTACTCAGTGAAGTTGGTCGATTCAGAGAACGGAGTTACGTCAGGTATAGCATGATGGTATCAGAAACGTGATTTGTGCCTTCTCTTCCCCTTTCAGGTTCTGTGTGCACCTAGCGGAACCCTTCATACTTTTCCTCATTCGGAATGAACAGGTGGCCGATACAGATCGGCAGGAAGCGCTGTTCTTGGAATATGAGCGTGTAACTGGCCTTGATGAGAGTGTGTGATTTGTAGGTTACCAAGTCACACACTCCATGATCATCGGAATACGTTATGACTGCCGCAACACCTGATGGCCGTGTGAGAGCAGGGCGTCCGTCACTTTCCTCATCATCCGACTTTCCGGTGCGAAGCGATGCCAGTAGAGCATCCGGCGTTGAAATAGCCCCGGCGTCAGGTCGATTAACTCGTTATGGGCAAGCTCTCTCTCGATTTGCAGATGTGGGATCATGCAGCAGGTCGTGCCCTGTCGCGCCAATTGAACAAAGGCTTCCGACGAATTCACGATATGGCAGGGAACGCTGCCCGGCGACAAATCAAAGTTCTGCTGTAAAAAAGCCTGATGCATATCATCCAGATGGTCAAAGGCGACCGCGGGGGCGCGCAGCAGCGCCGAGCGCGTCACGCCATTCGGGAAATAGCGGGCGGCGAAGGCCGGCGATGCGACAAATAGATAATCCAGTGCGCCCAGTTTATCCACCAGACAGCTTGGCAGCGGCTGAGACTGAATACTCACTGCACCCACCACTTCACCCCGGCGCAGCCTTTCCTGCGTGCGCGTTTCGTCTTCTACCTGCAAATTGAGGCGAATCGGCGAATCGACCAGCACCGGCTGTAACGCTGGTAACAGCCAGGTTGCCAGGCTGTCGGCGTTCACTGCCAGCGACAGCAGCAGCGGAATATCGCTGTTAGTTTCGTTCCCCAACCACTCTTCTTCCAGCAATTCTACCTGATGAAGCAGAGCCAGCAGTTTCTGCCCTTGTTCTGTTGGGCGGGGCGGAATGGTTCTGACCAATAGCGGCTGGCCGAACAGATTTTCCAACTGTTTAATACGTTGCGAAACGGCAGATTGGGTAATACACAACTTTTGGGCAGCGCGTTCAAAACCACGCTCGCGGATGACGGCATCCAGAGCCTGAAGCGTTCGATAGTCCGGGCGTTTCATGAAATTCAAAGTCCTCTGAATGAGTCCGTTTTTTTCACTATGCCACATTTTGCTGATTTGCCATGCAGAAATCTTATTTTAGCTGCTGTGTGAAATCACGATTCAGCACGCTGCGTGTAGTGCGGGGCGCGTGAAATAATACAGTAATGGGGTGATGAATTTGTACGCATTCCCCAACGCGCATGTTCTATAATACGCACACGTTTTCGTATATTGATTCTACAGGCCAGAAGCAGATTATGACGCAAGATGAACTGAAAAAAGCAGTGGGATGGGCGGCGCTCGATTATGTCCGTCCTGACACCATTGTGGGAGTAGGAACCGGATCGACGGCAGCACACTTTATTGATGCGCTGGGCTCGATAAAACATCAAATCAAAGGTGCGGTTTCCAGCTCAGATGCCTCAACGGAAAAGTTGAAAAGTCTGGGCATTCCCGTTTTTGACGCCAATGATGTGGATTCGCTCGATGTTTATGTGGATGGTGCGGATGAGATCAACGGGCACATGCAGATGATTAAAGGCGGTGGGGCGGCACTGACTCGTGAGAAAATCATTTCGGCCCTGTCGCGTCAGTTTATCTGCATCGTTGATGCATCAAAACAGGTTGATGTGCTGGGAAAATTTCCGTTGCCGGTTGAAGTCATTCCGATGGCGCGATCTTACGTGGCGCGTGAACTGGCCAAACTGGGCGGGCAGCCGATATACCGCCAGGGTGTGGTGACGGATAACGGCAATGTCATTCTGGATGTACACAACCTCAATATCATGGATGCGGTCGCGGTAGAAAACCACATTAATGGTATCGCAGGCGTCGTGACCGTTGGGTTGTTTGCTAATCGCGGAGCCGATGTCGCGTTAGTCGGTACTGCCGAAGGTGTAAAAACCGTCGTTAAATGAGTACATGATCGTTCTGACGTGATGAACATCCACGTTCCACGTCAGAAATTTTTTAGCTAAAAAAATCTATTTAGTTAACGGCTCATTTTTGGTACTTAATATCACATTTTCTTATTTTATTTATCGTCGATATGGCGATGCATCTCTTTGGCAATATTTTTTGCCATAAATCAGTCGCACTTCTCTGATGTGCGGCTTGGGCAACGCAATCGTTTGTATTGCTGACTGCGTAATTTTTGTTATGTTGGCAGAGGTTATTTAGCACTCTGTCACATTTGAAGTCTGAAAATAAGGTCGGGAAATGGCAAAGGTATCACTGGAAAAAGACAAGATTAAGTTTCTGTTAGTGGAAGGCGTGCACCAGAGCGCGCTGGATAACTTGCGTGCAGCCGGTTACACCAACATCGAGTTCCACAAAGGCGCGCTGGATCCTGAGGCGCTAAAAGCCTCCATTCGCGATGCGCATTTTGTCGGTATCCGCTCGCGTACCCATCTGACAGAAGAAATTTTTGCTGCGGCGGAAAAACTGATCGCGGTAGGGTGTTTCTGTATTGGGACTAACCAGGTTGAGCTGTCGGCCGCGACCAAGCGCGGTATTCCGGTATTTAATGCACCTTTTTCCAATACCCGCTCTGTGGCAGAAATGGTGATCGGCGAAATGCTGCTGATGCTGCGCGGTATTCCGGCAGCGAACGCGAAAGCGCACCGTGGTATTTGGCACAAACTGGCGGTGGGATCGTTTGAAGCTCGCGGCAAAAAACTTGGGATCATCGGCTACGGCCATATCGGTATGCAGTTGGGTATTTTGGCTGAAAGCCTGGGTATGCACGTTTACTTCTATGACATCGAAAGTAAATTACCGTTGGGCAATGCTCAACAGGTGCGCCATCTGTCCGACCTGCTGAATATGAGCGACGTGGTGAGCCTGCATGTGCCAGAGAATGAAAGTACGCATAATATGATGGGCGCGGAAGAGTTGGCGCTGATGAAACCGGGCTCGCTGCTGATTAACGCCGCTCGCGGTACGGTGGTTGATATTCCTGCACTGTGTGAAGTGCTGAGCAGCAAGCATTTGTCCGGTGCGGCGATTGACGTATTCCCACAGGAGCCGGCAACTAATAGCGATCCATTCCTGTCGCCGTTGTGCGAGTTTGACAACGTGCTGCTGACGCCGCATATCGGTGGTTCCACGCAGGAAGCGCAGGAAAATATCGGTGATGAAGTTGCCGGGAAACTGGCGAAATATTCAGACAACGGCTCTACGCTGTCTGCGGTGAATTTCCCTGAAGTGTCGTTGCCGGTTCACGGTGCTCGCGCCAGCCGCCTGTTGCACATTCATGAAAACCGTCCTGGTGTGATTACCAAAATTAACCAGATCTTTGCTGAGCAGGGTATTAACATTGCCGCGCAGTATCTGCAAACGACGCCTGAAATTGGCTATGTGGTGATCGACGTTGAAACTGACGGTGCGCAAACGGCACTGCAACTGATGAAAGCGATCCCTGGCACCATTCGTGCCCGTCTGCTGTTCTAATACGTTTTAATCAGTGAATAAACAACCAGCCCCAAAGGGGGCTGGTTGCGTTATTAAAGCGCGATAACGATCTTGCCGCGCATATGCCCTTCTAATACTTTATCGTGAGCCTGTTTCAGCGTGTCTATCGTTAACCCTTGCAGCGCTTCGCTGGCGGTTCCCTGAAGCTTTCCTGCATCAACCAACTGTGCGACTTCGTGCAGAATTTTTCCCTGTTCCGCGATATCCGGTGTGGTAAACATGCTGCGGGTAAACATAAGTTCCCAATGCAGCGCTGCGCTTTTGAGTTTTAGCTGCGTTTGGTCGAGCGGGTTTTTGTTTTCCACGATGGTACAGATGTGACCCATTGGCGCGATCAGCTTGCTGATGGCATCCCAGTGGCCGTCGGTATCGTTCAGGCAGAAAATATAATCGACCTGTTTGATCCCCTCTTTTTCTAGCTCACCCACCAGATTCCGATAATCCACGACCTTGTGTGCACCGCGTTGGCGGCACCACTCTGCCGAATCGGGCTGTGACGCGGTGGCGATGATGTTCACCGAACTGCGTAGCGCTGCCAGAGAAATCGCGAGAGAGCCGACGCCGCCCGCACCACCGATAATCAGCAGCGTTTTTTTGCTATCGGCCTGCTGTATTTTCAGATGCTCAAACAACCCTTCCCACGCGGTCAACGCGGTGAGAGGCAGTGCGGCAGCGGCTGTCCAGTCCAGAGACACTGGCTTACGCGCCACGATACGTGAATCAATCAACTGATGGGTGGTGTTGCTGCCGGGGCGTGTGATGTCGCCGGCGTACCAGACTTCATCACCGACCTGAAAGTGACTAACGGCGCTGCCTACTTTTAGCACGATGCCGCTGGCGTCCCAGCCGAGAATTCTGGGCTGTTGTAATCCATTCTGACGCAATCCGGCATGAACTTTGGTATCAACCGGGTTGACGGAAATGGCTTTTACGCCGATCAGCAGATCGTACTCACCGGGCTCCGGGATGGCCGGTGTGATGGCGATGAAGTTTTCTGGCTGTTGTGGATCAACGGCTATCGCATGAGCGGTCATGGTATGTTCCTTACTGTTTTCAGAATGCGGTTTTTTGCATAAGACATCGTTCTTATGAATAGAACAAAGTGTAGAACAGTGAGATAGGCAAAATCCATGACTCTTCACTTACTGGGCGTCCGCTTGAGCCAGTTCTCTGATATTTGCTGAATTAACCAGCACGGGCGTGTTTTATCGACGTCGTTTGGCCGCATTACGCGTTGGATGATTACTCAATAGTTTTGAAAAAGTCGCCGTGATAGGCAGAGAAAAAGGTTTTTGTTTCATTTTTATTGCTTTGTTTCATTTTTTATTGAAACGTGATTTCTATCAGATTATTTTAGGTACGCTTTAGCGTGGAAGTGCCGATAACACAATGTGGTTTCTTTTGACTTTTTTATGAAAGGTATTTGTTTTCTGCGTGGCGTGGTTGTCACGGTAATATCCGAGCTCTGTCGCAGCCATGATGGCAGAGATAATGTAGACCAGTGATGGTGAAAATGACAATGCAATCTATGTCTGTTCAAAAAGAGAAGTTGAGTTACATCAACAATATACGCCTCGTCTCGCTATTTATTACTCTTTTTTCAATTATCCTGATTCTTTTTGCGCTTTCTATTGGTACTGCGAGTTATTTCTTAAAGCAGAGTAATGATTCACTGGATAAAGCGAATGAGCTGTCTGATATTCGAGCTGGCATCAGTAGCAGCCTCGATCAGCTACGCGTTGCCAGGCTGTTACTTATTCAGGCAGGGGCAGCAAATCGCATTAGCGATCACGAGGTATTTAAAGCTGCTTCAGATCAGGCTGCTGGTCGAGTCAGAGCCTCACAGAAACGTCTTGATGAATATCTTGCGCGTCCAGACAGGCTGGAGAGTGAAAAGGCCCTGGATGAGGATATTCTCAAGGCTTACGCCAACTACCGTGATAACGCGATTGTGGTGATGCAGAAAGCCACGAATGATGGTGAATTCGAAGATCTGGTGTCGTTGGAAAGCACGGTGGCACGCTCATTAGATGAAGCGTTTAGCGTTCCGGTGCGTAAGAAAGTGACTGAGCTTACAAAAGCCGCGCAAGACATCAATGATCGAGCGGCGGAGAACGCGAAACTGGGTAACTGGATGATGGCGGGCTCGTTTGCCTTAGCCATTATTATGGCGATCATGGCGTACATCATGGTGCGCAATGTGATCCTTGCGCCTATCAACAGGCTGGTTGAACGTATCCAGAAAATTGCAGCGGGAGATCTGACGCTGCCACCGATGGCGATGGGACGCAATGAAATCGGCATCCTGGGGACGAATATCCAGAATATGCAGGCGGAACTGACCGATACGGTTACTATCGTGCGTGAAGGTGCGGATTCAATCTATCAAGGATCGTCAGAAATTACCGCAGGTAACGTCGATCTCTCTTCGCGTACCGAGCAACAGGCAGCCGCGCTGGAGGAAACCGCTGCGAGCATGGAACAGTTGACCGCAACGGTGAAACAAAACTCTGACAATGCTCACCATGCTAGCCAACTGGCGAAGAACGCATCTGAAAAAGCAGGGAAAGGCGGGCAGATTGTGCAAGGCGTGGTGGACACCATGCAGGATATTTCCACTAGCTCAAAACGCATTTCCGAGATTACTTCTGTTATTAACAGCATTGCCTTCCAGACCAATATTCTGGCATTGAACGCCGCAGTAGAAGCGGCGCGTGCGGGTGAACAAGGGCGTGGTTTTGCCGTGGTAGCGGGTGAAGTTCGCAATCTGGCGCAGCGCAGTGCACAGGCGGCGAAGGAGATCGAAACGCTGATTGGCGAATCTGGCAGGCTGGTAGATACCGGCTCTGGGCTGGTGGCGCAGGCAGGCACAACGATGGGCGAGATTGTCCGTGCGGTTGTCAGTGTGACTGACATCATGGGGGAAATTGCCTCCGCTTCTGATGAGCAGAGCCGCGGTATCGGGCAGGTGAGTCAGGCCGTGTCCGAAATGGACAGTGCGACGCAGCAGAATGCGGCGCTGGTGCAAGAAGCCTCGGCTGCAGCCGTTTCACTTGAAGAGCAGGCAGCGCGTTTGACACAGGCTGTCGCGGTATTCAAGCTAGCTGGCGTGGCTCAGCAACAGAGAACGTCATTGCCGAAAGCGGCTTCGCAACCGCGTTTAGCCCCAGCAATGGCTATCGCTAGTTCCAGCAGTAAAGGTAACAGTAATCAAAACTGGGAAACGTTCTGATTCCCAATAGATGAAGTATGACCGGAAAGAAAAATGGCCCGCGTTGCGGGCCATTTGTTTATGACGTCTAGTGGCGGCTTATTTAGTAATTTTCTTGTATTTGATACGGTGAGGCACCAGTGCCTCTGCGCCCAAGGTACGTTTCTTATACTCTTCGTATTCGGTAAAGTTACCTTCGAAGAATTCGACTTTACCTTCATCCTGATAATCCAGAATGTGCGTGGCGATACGGTCGAGGAACCAACGGTCATGCGAGATCACCATGGCACAGCCAGGGAATTCCAGCAGGGCGTTTTCCAGCGCGCGTAGGGTTTCAATATCCAGATCGTTGGTAGGTTCATCGAGCAGCAGTACGTTGCCGCCTACCTGCAACAGCTTCGCCAGATGCAGACGACCACGCTCACCGCCGGATAGCTCACCAACGCGTTTGCCCTGATCAACCCCTTTGAAGTTGAAACGGCCAACATAGGCACGGCTCGGCATTTCTGTATTGCCGACACGCATGATGTCTTGCCCGCCGGAGACTTCTTCCCAGACCGTTTTGCTGTTGTCCATTGCATCACGGAACTGGTCGACTGACGCCAGTTTTACGGTTTCACCCAGTTCGATCGCGCCGCTATCTGGCTGTTCCTGACCGGACATCATGCGGAACAGCGTCGATTTACCCGCACCGTTCGGGCCGATAATGCCGACAATCGCACCTTTCGGTACGGAGAAAGAAAGCCCGTCGATGAGTTGACGCTCGCCGTAAGACTTGCTCAGGTTGGTGACTTCCACCACTTTATCGCCGAGGCGAGCACCTGGTGGAATAAACAGTTCGTTGGTTTCGTTACGTTTCTGGTATTCCGTGTTGTTCAGCTCTTCAAAGCGTGCCAGACGCGCCTTGCCTTTCGACTGACGGCCCTTAGCGCCTTGACGCACCCACTCCAGCTCCTTCTCAATGGATTTACGGCGCGCCGCTTCCTGAGAGGCTTCCTGTGCCAGACGCTGATCTTTCTGTTCCAGCCAGGAAGAGTAGTTGCCTTCCCACGGAATACCTTCTCCACGGTCCAGCTCCAGAATCCAGCCTGCGACGTTATCGAGGAAGTAACGGTCGTGGGTAATCGCCACAACTGTGCCCTCGAAGTCGTGCAGGAAGCGTTCCAACCAGGCTACTGACTCGGCATCCAGGTGGTTGGTCGGTTCGTCGAGCAGCAGCATGTCTGGTTTTTCCAGCAGCAGACGACACAGCGCAACGCGACGACGCTCCCCCCAGACAGATTGGCAATTTTTGCATCCCACTCCGGCAGACGCAGGGCATCTGCCGCGCGCTCCAACTGGTTATTCAGGTTGTGACCATCGTGTGCCTGAATGACTTCTTCCAGCCGACCTTGCTCGGCGGCCAGTTTATCGAAGTCTGCATCTGGGTCGGCATATAGCGCATAGACTTCATCCAGGCGCTTCAGGGCGGTCACGACTTCAGAAACCGCTTCTTCCACGGATTCACGTACCGTGTGTTCCGTGTTTAACTGTGGCTCCTGCGGCAAATAGCCGATTTTGATTCCAGGTTGTGGGCGAGCTTCGCCCTCAATGTCCGTATCAATGCCAGCCATAATACGCAACAGCGTTGATTTACCGGCTCCGTTCAGACCCAGTACGCCGATCTTGGCACCGGGGAAAAAACTGAGGGAGATGTTTTTCAGAATGTGACGCTTCGGCGGAACGACCTTACCGACGCGATGCATGGTATAAACATATTGAGCCACGTTGCGACTTCGCCTCTCTCTTATCTCTATGATTTGTCACCTTAAGCGGGTGACGATGTGTAGCACGGTGCTACTGAATACGAATAGCGCCGCTGAGAAAACACCTCGGCAACGCTCGATTATCCTAACCGTTGAGTGTAGCGGGTTTCAGCCCGCGATCCCAGCCATCCGGCGATTTGCCATGGTCGATCTGAGACGTAGGCCCGCCCGGTGAATTTCAGAATCGGTTTGCGGATCGGCGTATCGTTGTCTGGCATGATGTGCCACACTGGATCTGCCCGATATATCCGTCATACTTCAAGTTGCTTGTGCGTTGGCTGCCCTTACTCACCCCAGTCACTTACCTGAGTAAGCTCCTGGGGATTCATGCGGTTGCCGCCTTCATGCAACTCGAAATATTTTGGGTATAGGATAGGGGTATCGATACGATGAAGGATGCCGATAGCAGGTTCGATAACGGATGAGGTTAATGCAGGTGATAAAAGCAGGTCATTGGTGGTACGCCGTTGCGGCGATATGTCTGGCTGGGGCTTCCGGTCATGTGCTGGCGGATTCTCTGGACGAACAGCGTCAGCGCTATCAGCAGGTTAAGCAGGCATGGGACAGCAATCAGATGGACACAGTAGCGCAACTGATGCCGACGCTGCGCAACTACCCGCTTTATCCTTACCTTGAGTATCGCTCACTTACGCAGGATCTGAGTCAGGTCAGCGCAACGCAGGTGAGGCAGTTTATGGCAACGCACCCGACGCTGCCGCCTGCCCGTAATCTCACGACCAGCTTTGTGAATGAACTGGCACGCCGTCAGGACTGGATCGGGTTGCTGGCATTTAGTCCGCAGCCGCCAAAGCCGGTCAGTGCCCGCTGTAACTTTTATTACGCTCAATGGGCAACTGGCCAGCGCCAGGGCGTGTGGGAAGCCACGCGTGATATCTGGCTGACCGGGCGTTCGCTCCCTACCGTGTGCGATAAACTTTTCTCTGCCTGGCAGCAAGCGGGGGAACAAACGCCGCTGACGACGTTGGAACGTGCGCGTCTGGCCATGGATGAAGGCAGCACGAGTCTGGTGAGCTATCTCATTAAGCAATTGCCCGACGATTATAAAACGATGGGCGATGCGCTGCTGAAACTCCAGAATGACCCCAATTCGCTGGAGAGCTTTGCCCGTACCGTTGGGCCAACGGATTTTACGCGTAAAGTTACGCTGTCAGCCTTCACGCGTACAGCGCGTCAGGATACGGACAATGCCCGTTCGATGCTGCCAGTCATTGTTCGTTTGCAGAAAATGAGCGCCGCAGAGCGTCAGGATATGGAAGAAACCATCGCCTGGCGTTTGATGGGCAATGATGCCACGCCTGAGCAGGCGCAGTGGCGGGATGACGTGGCGCGGCGGAGTACATCGACTACCTTGCTGGAGCGCCGTGTGCGCATGGCGTTGGGCGCGGGCGATCGCCAGGGGTTGGTGAGCTGGATGGCGCGCTTACCGACGGAGGCGTTACAGAAAGACGAATGGCGCTATTGGCGTGCAGTTGTGCTGTTGGATCAGGGTAAACGTCAGGAAGGTGAGACGTTATTACGCAGCCTGATGCAGGAGCGCGGGTTCTACCCAATGGCGGCGGCGCAGAAACTGAACGAGCGCTATCCTATTACTGTCATGACAGCCGTGAAGCCGGACCCTTCTTTGTCTCAATTACCCGAAATCACTCGCGTGCGGGAATTGATGTTCTGGCAGATGGATAATCTGGCGCGTAGTGAGTGGGTTGGGCTGGTGGCAAATCGCAGTAAACCGCAGCAGGAAGCCCTTGCCCGCTATGCGTTTGAACAGCGCTGGGCAGATTTAAGCGTACAGGCGACCATTGTCGCGAAACTGTGGGATCATCTTGAAGAACGTTTCCCGTTAGCCTGGAATAATGAATTCCGCCGTGAAACGCAGGGCAAAGGGATCAGCCAGAGCTATGCGATGGCGATTGCTCGTCAGGAGAGTGCCTGGAACCCGAAAGCCCGTTCCCCGGTTGGCGCATCGGGCCTGATGCAACTGATGCCAGCAACGGCGCAGCATACCGCTAAAATGAGCAATATCACGTTCTACAATAACAGTAGCCAGTTGCTCGATCCCGAGACGAATATTCTGTTGGGAACGAGTTATCTGGAGTACGTGTACCAGACATTTGGTCGTAACCGCATTCTGTCTTCTGCGGCTTACAATGCCGGGCCATCGCGTGTGAATACCTGGCTGAGGAATAGCGCGGGACGTATCGATTCCGTTGCGTTTATCGAAAGTATCCCGTTCTCGGAAACACGCGGTTACGTGAAAAATGTGCTGGCCTATGACGTCTTCTATCGCTATTTCCTCAATCAGCCAGCCAATGTGCTGACGGATGGGGAATGGCAGCGGCGTTACTGAGACGCGGCGTTGCGATCGTTCCCTGAAATTATGTTATGCTGCCGTACTAGTTAAATAGTATGGCAGCCCATTATGACTCCGTTATCGCTTATCGACCCGACACTTTCTGAACAAGACAATGAGCATTGGTTACGCTTTGTCGCGTTATTGCAGCAATCAATTGAAAAAGATCTCCAACTGCCATTGTTGCAACTGCTGTTGACGCCGGATGAGCGTACCGCGTTGGGAACGCGGGTGCGAATTGTGCAAGAGTTAATGCGGGGTGAAATGAGCCAGCGTGAGCTGAAAAGCGAGCTAGGGGCGGGAATTGCTACGATTACGCGCGGTTCAAATAGTCTAAAAGCCGCGCCCCCCGCGTTAAAAAGCTGGCTGGAAGCGCAGTTGCTATCGGCAAATAAACCGTTGGGTGACGACGCGTAACCGTTACTGTTTCGCTGTCTGAACGGGAATCTGATAGATCGGGTTATGGAACGGCACCAGCGCCAGCAGCAACGCTTGATGATATACGCTGGTACGTGACAATTTGCCATCGGTGAAGACGCCGATGGCTCCACCTTTATGTTTAATGTTCTGAACACCCGTCAAACGTTCCATTTCATCACCTAATTCCCGCCCTTCACGGATACCATGTAATATACTTTCTGGAAGGACCAGGCTTGCAGAACGTGATTCGCCACGCAGGTGAGCATTTTCTATCACCATCCAGGCGAAAGTCATACTTTCTTCAATGCCTGCTTCGACACCGACCCAAAAATCGGCTTCCGGCCGTACCTGACGAGCCATCATCACGCGGTTTCTGGCACCGGTACGGGTTTCAAGAGAGCCGAGAGGCTGACGTGGGACGCCGCTATCGACGTCAACGCCTTCGATGCGGCAATTTTCTGCACCAAAGACATCGGTGAATGCCAGAGTAATAGCCTTAATTTTTGCCGGGTTGGTAGTTGCAGCGACAACGTGATACATAACAGTTTCGTACCTTTAGTTAATTTGACGCAGTATAACGGAAAATAACCATGTTACAGGTATATCTTGTTCGCCACGGCGAAACAGAATGGAATGTGGCTCGACGTATTCAGGGTCAATCGGACAGTGCGCTGACGCCAAGAGGTGAGCAGCAGGCAGAGCAAGTTGCTGAACGAATCAGGACGTTAGGGATTACGCATATTTTTACCAGCGATCTCGGAAGAACGCGTCAGACAACAGAAATCATCGCTAAATCTAGTAGTAATTGCCAGATAATCCTGGAGCCTGGGCTGCGTGAATTGAACATGGGTGTATTAGAAGCACGCGATCTGGATTCGCTGACCGCTGAAGAAGAAGGGTGGCGCAAAGGGCTGGTGGATGGCACGCCCGATGGCCGTATCCCAGAAGGTGAATCGATGGTTGATGTGGCATTACGCATGCATGGCGTTCTGGAACGCTGCCTGACGCTGCCGGCAGGGAGTCGCCCGCTACTGGTGAGCCACGGGATGGCGTTAGGGTGCCTGCTGAGTACGGTTCTAGGGCTACCGGCGTCGGCTGAGCGGCGTTTGCGTCTGCGCAACTGTTCCCTGTCGCGCATCGATTATCAGCAAAGCCCGTGGCTGGCACCAGGTTGGGTGGTGGAAACGGCCGGAGATATTTCCCATTTGGATATTCCGGCGCTGGATGAATTACAGCGCTGAGAGCGGCTCTGGATGTTGGATGGGGATAAAATACTCGCAGCGAATGATGTCGGGTATTTCCCCATCGGTATCGCGGTTGGGGTGAAAACGCTCGGCATCGAACCCTTTGCGACGGGTGAGCTGAAAGGTTGGCAGGCATGTGTCATACAGGGTAATGATGAAATCCTGTAGCTCGTCTTTCGGCCCTTCAAAAACAAACATCGCGTAGTCGCCGCCCGGTAGCGTAATGGGTTCGCCCGTGTGAACGTCATCGGGCAGGTACTGCGGCTCCAGCGCGGTGGTGTAGAGCACCTCGTGTTCGTCGTCTTTCTCTTTGCTTGGACGCGAATGGTGCAGCCCGTAAAGCACTGGCGGGACGGAACAGGTTTCGCCTAAAAATTGACGCCAATAGTGGACGCGAATTTCTGTGCGGAAGTTACAGATCTGTTCAAGGCGACAGTTATAGGTTTGCGTTAGCCCAAGAAGTTGCGTTTCTGGCAGTACCACAAACTGTGGTTGTGGTAGGGTAAATTCACCAAGCCGGATTGGCGGTCGAATGCCAAAGGTGTTCCAATTATCGGAACGACGGTAAGACGCTGGCGTTTGGGCAAACTGCTTTTTGAACGCGCGAGTAAAAGTTTGTTGCGAATCAAAACGGTACTGCAGGGCAATATCAAGGATAGGGCGACTGGTCAGGCAGAGTGCAACCGCCGCTTTGGTCAATCTCCGCGCTCGGATATAGGAACCAATGGCATTTCCCGTTACGTCTTTGAACATTCTTTGCAGATGCCACTTGGAATAACCTGCTTTCGCTGCCACATTATCGAGTGATAATGGTTGGTCAAGATGGCTTTCCAGCCAGCTTAGTAGGTCACGTATGATACCGGCTTGATCCATAATCTTCCTCATCAAACACATTGAGCGCGAGCGTATTGAGATCCCGCATCATAGCAATATTTTCACGTTGGTACTGCCGAAGATTTTTGAAAATATTCCACAGGTAATTTGGATAAGGGGGTTGAACAAAGCGGTTTATTTTGTACATCCTCTTTTTTATTGTGGTTATTAATCGTTTGTTATGAATTATCACAGAGTCTGAAATATGAACATAAAGCGAATCATGGGGGCGGGGCTACTGGCGCTATCTGCCGTTAGCATAGCCAATGCGGAAGAAGTGGGATCGGTCGATACGGTCTTTAAACTACTCGGGCCGGACCATAAGATTGTGGTGGAAGCGTTTGACGATCCTGATGTAGCAAACGTGACTTGTTACATTAGCCGAGCTAAAACCGGTGGAATCAAGGGCGGGTTAGGGCTGGCGGAAGACACGTCGGATGCGGCAATTTCTTGTCAGCAGGTTGGGCCGATTGATCTGTCCGATAAAATCAAAAACGGTGGTAACCGCGGATCCGTGGTATTCCAAAAACGAACCTCGTTGGTTTTCAAAAAATTGCAGGTTGTTCGGTTTTACGATCAAAAACGCAGTTCTCTGATCTATCTTGCTTACTCTGATCGACTGGTGGATGGTTCGCCAAAAAATGCGCTAAGTGCGGTGCCGGTGATGCCGTGGGGAAAGGGTGAATAGCAGGCGGTAAGAAGGGAAAAACAGCCGGAACAGAAACCTGCTCCGGCTGAGTAGGATTAGTTATCCAGATCGCCGCAGAAGCGGTAGCCTTCACCGTGGATCGTCGCGATGATTTCTGGCGTATCGGCCGTTGATTCAAAGTGCTTGCGGATACGGCGGATAGTGACATCAACAGTACGGTCATGCGGCTTAAGCTCGCGACCCGTCATTTTCTTCAGCAGTTCAGCACGGGACTGAATCTTGCCCGGGTTTTCGCAGAAGTGCAGCATGGCGCGGAATTCACTGCGCGGCAGCTTGTATTGCTCGCCAGCCGGGCTGATCAGAGAACGGCTATTGATATCCAGTTCCCAGCCGTTGAAGCGATAGCTTTCCACCAGACGACGCTCTTCAGTGCCACTGCCCAAATTCATGGTACGTGACAGCAGGTTACGTGCGCGGATCGTCAATTCACGTGGGTTGAACGGTTTGGTGATGTAATCATCCGCACCGATTTCCAGACCAAGAATCTTATCGACTTCATTGTCACGACCGGTGAGGAACATCAAGGCAACGGTAGCTTGCTCACGCAGCTCACGTGCCAGCAATAGGCCGTTTTTCCCTGGCAGGTTGATGTCCATGATCACCAGATTGATGTCATTTTCGGACAAAATATGGTGCATTTCTGCGCCATCGGTGGCTTCGTGGACAACGTACCCTTCGGCCTCAAAAATACTTTTGAGGGTATTACGGGTTACCAACTCGTCTTCAACAATAAGAATGTGCGGCGTCTGCATGTTTGCTACCTAAAATTGCCAACTTAAATTATAGAAATCGGAAGTACAGAAGTCGCTGTCATACCCTGCTGGCCCGCTGGCTACAACGCCAGTTATTCCGGGTATTTCCCTGGAGCTTATCGAGGTAAACTACGCTCTCGCTCAACATCAGACTCAAGTACGTAAATGCGTTACTGGTGTTCATTCTCTACCCGCTTAGAGGTACTGCTAGCGGGTGAGCGTGGCGCTAATTTAACTGCGCTCAAAGTGGCGCACAGTTTAACCTTATTAACAGCAACATAACAGTAAGCGCTGATTTTGCCTGCTGATAAATCTACGGTTCTGTTGACATATATCAAATTTCATTTTAGCACGTTAACTATTTTGTGATAAACACTTATAGGATTGCCTGTTTATGTCACAATTTAGCACTTTTTATGAACGATTTAGCATAGCAAATGCCAATAATCATAATTGACGCTACACAGACGTTGATGTTTTTATAACTTATTGAAATAAAATAATTTACCCTGTTCTTCTTAGGGTTTTTCTTCCCGCCCATTTTTTGGACTCCTCGATGTTTCCTATCAAAGGCTGAGCGGATGCCAGAAATTCTGTTGGTTTATTGTTAATTTTCTACCTGTAGCGAGTGATAGATCGCTATCGATGGGCCGTTATCAATCAATCGTTATTAATGACGCTATCGATTACAGGACCATGTTATTGACCTGCTGGCGCAAAGAGTGCCAGAGCGTACTAACCCATACTGGGGAGTCTATGCAGTTTCATATTATTTTGGTTGAGCCCGCTCGGGCAGAGAATGTAGGGGCGGCGGCTCGTGCGATGAAGACGATGGGATTCAGCAGTTTACGTATTGTCGGTAGCACGGCACACCAAGAACCTGCGGCCCGCTGGGTGGCACACGGTTCAGGAGATATTCTGGATAACGTTCAGGTATTTTCCTCGCTGGCAGATGCACTGGCAGATGTTGATTTTACGGTGGCGACCACCGCACGCAGTCGGGCTAAATTTCGCTATTACTGCACGCCAGCAGAACTGACAGACCTATTGCAGGAGAAGAGCCACTGGATGGCGTCTGCGGCGTTGGTGTTCGGCCGCGAAGATACCGGCCTGACGAATGAAGAGCTTGAACTGGCAGATGTGTTAACCGGCGTGCCAATGAAAGCGGACTATCCTTCGCTGAATCTTGGCCAGGCGGTGATGGTATTCTGTTACCAGTTGTCTGGGCTCATGCAGGTCAAGCCGGAAGCGGTGCAGCCAGCAGTAGCGGGCCAATTGTCGGCGCTGCACGATCGTCTGGATCGGCTACTGGTTAATTTGACCGTTGAGGACGATGAAAAACTGCGGGACTGGCTGCATCAGCGATTGGGGCGTTTAGAGCAGCGTGATACGGCGATGCTCCATCGGTTGCTACACGATATCGAAAAAAGATTGCCGAAATAAGATAGCAGAGATGGCTTTTTTGGCAGTCGAACATATTGAAACGCGTATTTTGGCAATGGTTTGTCCGGCTTATTTCTGCGTTAGCAGTGGGTTTAGCGGTAGGCGTTTTTTATTCGACGAGAAGAAAAAAAAGAAATCCGTTGACTTAAAAGGGCGATTAGCCTAACTAATAGGGCAGATAACTCTACTTCTAATGAGATTCGATTTTAGCATGCGCACTATCAGCCTGATCACCACGATTATTACCATCACCGATACAACCAGTAACGGTGCGGGCTGACGCATACCAAGATTCCAGAAAAAGCCCGCACCGAACAGTGCGGGCTTTTTTTTTATGGCAGGTTATCCCTCAACGCCGTCTGTAAGCGGCATACAAAAAACGCTTCCGGCGTTTGGTTGGCAGAAATTCAGGAGAACAGATAAAAATGCGAGTGTTGAAATTTGGCGGGACTTCAGTAGCGAATGCGGAGCGCTTTGCCCGCGTTGCTGACATTATCGAAAACAACGCGCGCCAGGGACAGGTGGCTACCGTATTATCCGCGCCGGCGAAAATTACCAACCATCTGGTTGCCATGATTGAAAAAACCGTCGCCGGACAAGATATTCTGCCGCATTTAAACGACGCCGAAACGATCTTTTCTTCGCTGCTGCAAGGTCTTGCTGCATCCCAGCCTGGCTTTGACCATGCCCGCCTGAAGGCATTCGTGGATCAGGAGTTTGCACAACTGAAACACGTTCTGCACGGTATTGCTCTGCTGGGGCAATGCCCTGATAGCGTGAATGCGGCGATCATCTGCCGGGGGGAAAAGCTGTCTATCGCTATCATGGAAGCGGTCTTTCAGGCGCGTGGCTATGGCGTTTCCGTCATCAATCCGGTCGAGAAACTGCTGGCGCAGGGACACTATCTCGAATCTACCGTGGATATTACCGAATCGACTCGACGTATCGCCGAAAGCGCGATCCCGAAAGATCATGTGATCCTGATGGCAGGCTTCACTGCTGGTAATGACAAAGGTGAACTGGTGGTGTTAGGTCGCAACGGTTCAGACTATTCAGCCGCAGTGCTGGCCGCGTGCTTGCGTGCAGACTGCTGTGAGATCTGGACCGATGTCGATGGCGTGTATACCTGCGATCCGCGTCAGGTGCCGGATGCCCGCTTGTTGAAATCGATGTCCTACCAGGAGGCGATGGAACTGTCGTATTTCGGCGCCAAAGTTCTCCACCCTCGCACCATCGCTCCTATCGCCCAGTTCCAAATTCCCTGCCTCATCAAGAACACCGAAAATCCTCAGGCTCCCGGTACGCTCATCGGTATGGACAGTTCCGATACTCAGTACCCGGTGAAAGGCATTACCAACCTGAATAACATGGCGATGATCAACGTATCCGGTCCCGGTATGAAAGGCATGGTCGGTATGGCGGCGCGCGTGTTCGCTGCCATGTCACGCGCGGGTATCTCAGTGGTGCTGATCACGCAGTCCTCTTCTGAATACAGCATCAGCTTCTGCGTATCGCAGAACGAACTGGCGCGTGCCAGAAAAACGCTGGAAGACGAATTTTATCTGGAACTGAAAGAGGGTGTGCTGGAGCCGCTGGATGTGATGGAACGTTTAGCCATCCTCTCTGTGGTGGGTGATGGCATGCGCACGCTGCGCGGCCTGTCTGCGCGTCTGTTCTCGGCGCTGGCAACGGCAAATATCAATATCGTGGCTATTGCACAGGGGTCGTCTGAGCGCTCGATCTCCGTCGTGGTCAACAATGATGTCGCCACCACCGGGGTGCGTGTTGCTCACCAGATGTTGTTTAACACCGATCAGGTAATTGACGTGTTTGTTATCGGCGTCGGCGGCGTGGGTGGTGCATTGCTGGAGCAGATCCACCGCCAGCAGCCGTGGCTGAAAGACAAACATATCGACCTGCGCGTGTGTGGGATCGCCAATTCCAAGGCGATGTTGACCAACATTAACGGCATTTCGATGGATAACTGGCGTGAAGATCTGGCGAAAGCCCGTGAGCCGTTCAATCTGGGCCGTCTGATTCGTCTGGTGAAAGAATATCATCTGCTGAATCCGGTAATCGTCGATTGTACCTCTAATCAGGCGGTAGCCGATCAGTATGTGGATTTTCTGGCTGACGGTTTCCACGTAGTGACGCCAAACAAGAAAGCCAACACCGGGTCGATGAACTATTATCATCAACTGCGTAGCGCTGCGGCGAAATCCCGTCGTCGTTTCCTGTATGACACCAACGTCGGTGCTGGCTTGCCGGTGATTGAGAATCTGCAAAATCTGCTGAATGCGGGTGATGAACTGATTCGTTTTACCGGCATTCTCTCTGGCTCACTGTCCTTTATTTTCGGTAAACTCGATGAAGGCATGTCGCTGTCGGAAGCGACCACGCAGGCGAAGGAAAAAGGCTATACCGAACCCGATCCGCGCGACGATCTGTCCGGTATGGACGTGGCGCGTAAGTTGCTGATCCTGGCGCGTGAAGCGGGTTATCAGTTGGAGCTGGGCGATATTGAGGTTGAATCCGTCCTGCCTGCCAGCTTCGATGCTTCCGGCGATGTTTCCAGCTTTATGCAACGCCTGCCGACGGTAGACGATGAGTTTGCCAGCCGTGTTGCACAAGCGCGTGATGAAGGTAAAGTGTTGCGCTATGTCGGCGTCATTGAAGAAGGCCGCTGTAAGGTCAAGATCGCTGCCGTTGGCGGCAACGATCCGCTGTTTAAAGTCAAAGATGGCGAGAATGCGCTGGCATTCTACAGCCGTTATTATCAGCCATTGCCGCTCGTGTTGCGTGGTTATGGTGCGGGTAACGATGTTACCGCTGCTGGTGTGTTTGCCGATCTGCTGCGCACCTTGTCATGGAAGTTGGGAGCATAATTATGGTTAAGGTGTATGCACCTGCATCAATCGGTAACGTCAGCGTCGGATTTGATGTGCTGGGCGCGGCCGTTTCGCCGGTAGACGGTTCACTGCTGGGGGATTGCGTCTCCGTTGAGGCCGCCGATCTGTTTAGCCTGCGTAATGAAGGGCGTTTTGTTAGCAAGCTGCCGGACAACCCGAAAGAAAACATTGTGTATCAGTGTTGGGAACTGTTCTGTCAGGAAATTGGCAAAACCGTGCCCGTGGCGATGACGCTCGAAAAGAACATGCCGATTGGTTCAGGACTCGGTTCCAGCGCTTGTTCTGTCGTTGCCGGGCTGATGGCGATGAACGAATTTTGTGGCAAACCGCTGGATGACACCCGTCTGTTGACGCTGATGGGTGAGCTGGAAGGGCGCATTTCCGGCAGCGTTCACTACGATAACGTTGCCCCGTGTTTCCTCGGCGGCGTCCAACTGATGCTGGAAGAAAACGGCATTATTAGCCAGCCCGTGCCGTCGTTCGATGACTGGCTGTGGGTCATGGCGTATCCGGGAATTAAAGTGTCCACTGCTGAGGCGCGCGCAATTTTGCCTGCGCAATACCGTCGTCAGGATTGCATCAGCCATGGTCGCTATCTGGCCGGCTTTATCCACGCTTGCCATACTGGACAGGCCGAACTGGCGGCGAAGCTGATGAAGGATGTCATCGCAGAACCTTATCGCACTAAATTGCTGCCTGGCTTTGCTGCTGCACGCCAGGCTGCTGAAGACATCGGGGCGCTGGCCTGTGGTATTTCCGGCTCTGGCCCAACGTTATTCTCCGTCTGCAACGACATGGCGAGCGCGCAGCGTCTGGCCGACTGGTTACGGGATAACTATTTGCAGAACGATGAAGGTTTTGTTCATATTTGCCGTCTTGATAAGACTGGCGCACGACAACTGGGATAATGCATGAAACTGTACAACCTTAAAGATCATAACGAGCAGGTCAGTTTTGCTCAGGCTATCAAGCAAGGGTTAGGGAGCCAGCAGGGGTTGTTTTTCCCGTTGGAGCTGCCAGAATTTGAGCGCACTGAAATTGATGCTTTGCTGGATCTGGATTTTGTCACCCGCAGCAGCCGCATTTTGTCCGCCTATATTGGTGATGAAATTGCGACTGAAACCGTGTTTGAGCGCGTAAAAGCGGCCTTTGCGTTCCCTGCTCCTATCGCGCCAGTTGAGGAAGATGTCGCTGCGCTAGAGTTGTTCCACGGCCCGACGCTGGCTTTTAAAGACTTCGGTGGCCGCTTTATGGCGCAAATGCTGACGGAAGTCTCTGGCGACGAGAAAATTACCATTCTGACGGCGACTTCTGGCGACACCGGTGCTGCTGTGGCGCACGCCTTTTACGGCCTGAAAAACGTCCGTGTGGTGATCCTGTATCCGCAGGGCAAAATCAGCCCATTGCAGGAAAAACTGTTCTGTACGCTGGGTGGCAACATTCACACCATTGCTATCGACAGCGATTTCGATGCTTGTCAGGCATTGGTGAAAAAAGCGTTTGATGATGAGGAACTGAAAAAGGCGATTGGCCTGAATTCAGCGAACTCGATCAATATCAGCCGTCTGCTGGCGCAAATTTGCTATTACTTTGAAGCCGTTGCACAACTGCCGCAGGAAGCCCGTAACCAACTGGTCGTTTCTGTGCCGAGTGGTAACTTTGGTGACCTGACCGCCGGTCTGCTGGCGAAATCGCTGGGTCTTCCGATTAAGCGTTTCATTGCAGCGACTAACGCTAATGACACAGTGCCGCGCTTTCTGAGTGAAGGTAACTGGGAACCGCATAAAACGGTGGCAACGTTATCCAACGCGATGGATGTGAGCCAGCCGAACAACTGGCCGCGCGTGGAAGAGCTGTTCCGCCGTAAGAACTGGCAGTTGAAGACGCTGGGCTTTGGTGCGGTGAGCGATGACACCACGAAAGAAACCCTGCATCAACTTGATGCGTTAGGCTATCTCTCCGAGCCGCATGCTGCGATTGCTTACCGTCTGCTGCGCGATCAACTGCAAGCTGGTGAGTTCGGCCTGTTCCTGGGGACGGCGCACCCGGCGAAATTCAAAGAGAGCGTAGAAGAAATTCTGGGCAAAGAATTGGATCTTCCAGAAGCGCTGGCTGAACGTGCCGATCTGGATCTGCTGTCGCACAACTTCCCGGATGATTTCGCGAAACTGCGTGAATTCCTGATGTCCCTGCCGGAATAAATCGATTGAAAGGGCGGCGTTTTCGCCGCCTTTCTTTTTTGCCTATCGTACTATTTATACCCTAAATAATTCGAGTTGCAGGAAGGCGGCAAGCGAGGGAATCCCGATGAGCTTACTCAGGTAAGTGATTCGGGTGAGTGAACGCAGCCAACGCACATGCAGCTTGAAGTATGACGGGTATATTTACTGCTCGTGGCGCTTAAACACCAGTTCGTCATTTGACGAGTCTGCTGCCTCGAAGAAATAACCGTCCAGATTAAACGCTTTCAACTGTTCCGGTTGAGTCAGACGGTTTTGAATAATGAAACGGCTCATCAGACCGCGCGCTTTCTTGGCGTAGAAACTGATCACCTTGAACTTACCGTTTTTCTCATCCAAAAATACGGGTTTGATCAGGCGGGCATTGAGCTTTTTTGGTTTGACGGCTTTGAAATACTCATCTGATGCCAGATTAATCAGCACGTCGTCGCCTTGATCGCGTAACGCCTGATTCAGCTTTTCAGTAATGGTATTGCCCCAGAAGCTGTAGAGATCTTTCCCGGTTTTATTTTCCAGCTTGGTACCCATTTCCAGCCGATACGGCTGCATCAAATCTAGTGGACGCAACACACCGTACAGACCTGATAGCATACGCAGATGCTGCTGGGCGAAATCAAAGTCATCTTCGCTGAAATCTTCTGCGGCTAATCCGGTGTAGACGTCGCCCTTAAACGCCAGAAGCGCCTGGCGCGCATTCTCCGGCGTGAAATCGGGGTGCCACTCGTTAAATCGGCCCGCGTTCAGGTCAGCCAGTTTATCGCTGATGCTCATCAGTGAGGCGATTTGTGCTGGCGTCAGCTTTTTACACACGTCAATTAACTGGCCGGAATAGTTCAGAAGTTCCGGCTGGGTGTAACGCGTTGTTGCCAATGGACTGGTGTAGTCGAGCGTTTTTGCGGGTGAAATAGTAATAAGCATGCGCCATGTCCTGTCGGTCTGATTTTTGATGCGTCTACTATAGCAAGAACCCGATAAGAAAACGGCGATGGCTACGATAGCTTCATCTTTTAAGGCGCTTCATTTTTCCGGCGTGATGATTTCAGCGTGATAAGAGGCGGGGCTGTGTAGAGAGGATTAACAGTCGGCTTGCACGGGAAAGTGCGCGTGTTATTATCAGATTTCGGCGCAAAATAGATGGCCACCTGATTACATAACAAGTCGATTCATATACGAGCTATTTTCATTCACGAGCACCACGTATAAACAACGAGACATGCCAACATGACGGATAAACTGACTTACCTACGCCAATTGACCACAGTTGTCGCTGATACCGGTGATATTGCGGCAATGAAACTGTACCAACCGCAAGATGCGACCACCAATCCTTCACTGATTTTGAACGCTGCACAAATTCCTGAATACCGTAAGCTGATCGACGAGGCGATTGCCTGGGCGCGCGAGCAGAGCAGCGATCGTAAACAGCAGGTCGTAGATGCCACGGATAAACTGGCGGTCAACATTGGTCTCGAAATTTTAAAATTGATCCCCGGCCGTATTTCTACCGAAGTAGATGCGCGTTTGTCGTATGACACCGAGGCGAGCGTGGCGAAAGCCAAACACCTGATCAAACTGTACAATGATGCAGGTATCAGCAACGAGCGTATCCTGATTAAGCTGGCCTCAACCTGGCAGGGCATCCGTGCGGCGGAGCAGTTGGAAAAAGAAGGTATCAACTGTAACCTGACGCTGCTGTTCTCCTTTGCACAGGCGCGTGCTTGTGCCGAAGCGGGCGTGTTCCTTATTTCACCGTTCGTTGGCCGTATTCTGGATTGGTACAAAGCCAATGGCGATAAAAAAGACTTCGCGCCGCATGAAGATCCGGGCGTGGTTTCCGTTAGCGAAATCTATGATTACTACAAAGAGCACGGCTATGAAACCGTCGTGATGGGTGCGAGCTTCCGTAATGTCGGCGAGATTCTGGAGCTGGCCGGGTGTGACCGTCTGACGATTGCACCAGCCTTGCTGAAAGAACTGTCAGAAAGCGAAGGTGAAGTGGTTCGTAAGTTGTCTTATGTCGGTGAGGTGAAAGTTCGCCCAGCGAAAATGACAGAAGCCGAGTTCTACTGGCAGCACAACCAAGACCCAATGGCGATTGATAAACTGGCCGACGGTATTCGTAAGTTTGCGATCGACCAGGAAAAACTGGAAAAAATGATTGCAGATTTACTGTAAGCATTGTGCGAATAAAAATAGCCGGGAAATTCCCGGCTATTTTTTTGTCTGTAGTGTTGCTGAGGGGGGGGAGAAATCTATCGCGCCGTCGTGTTACGGGTTTTCTTCGCGATATAAAGATTATCATCGGCACGCTTCATGACCTCACTTAAGTCTTCCCCTGCGGTATGGTATTCAACCAATCCGATGCTCACTGTTAGCCTGATTTTTCCTGAAGCCGTATCACAAGGTGTGTCACTAAGACGCTCTCTGGCTCGATCGACGATCGCATAGGCATCGTTTAACCCGGTATTCGGTAAAACAATAGCGAATTCATCGCCGCCAATACGGCCAAAAATATCTTCGCGGCGAAATGATTTCTTGAATGTATCTGCAACGAATCTCAATGCGTCATCACCGACGCTATGGCCGAAACTATCATTCACAAGTTTAAAATGGTCGATATCAATCAGCATGACGCTAACGGGACGCTTGCTCAGATTGGCGATACTAAAGGCTTTATTCGTTGCTAGAAAGAACGCATCTCGCCGTAAATAGCCAGTCAGATCGTCGTATCTGGCAATGATGGGCAGTTCTATCAGGTATTTTTTTGCCAGAAGTGACAGCAGGCTGCCTAAAATAGCGAAAAGCACTACGCTACCAACAATAATGAGGGTCGATGACAGGGAAAACAGCGTCTGGATAAATGATGGCTGTGGTTTTTCCGACGTTGTTCTTATCCAAATTCCCAGCAGTTCATCGGTAGGAGATAGAATAGGGAAAATAACCGTCAGCGTGTCTTTACCTGCATAGTCACCGATAGACGGCAATTTATTTTGGCAGGTTCGGATCACGGCCATATCGTTGAAAGTGAGATCGGAAGAAGAAAGCTTGTTTATGCATTCACTACGTGAATTTCGAGTGTTAAAGGCTAATGTTCTGGTTCGTGAAGACAAATAAGTGCCGGATTGCCGGGTCATATCGCTTTCTTTTACTTCACCGCTGTTGCTGTAGGAACCATAGGTTTTGATTGCGGTATCGAGATTGGTTCGTTCTGCTTTCCAGGTCGATTTGTTCGCTTCATGCATAATAACGATGGTGAAGATAAAAGAAATCGCCCCGAACAGGAAAAATGCGTATGTCGGATGGGCAAAAAGTTTAAGTATCTTATACTTAAGATCGTTCATGGCGACTTCCTTGATAAGACTTTTTTACTTATTGTGATACTAAAGAAGTGCTTTAATTTTATCATATTATTTGATTTTTCGTGATGTTCTGTCGTGGTGGATATCATCCTTTTTATCTTTAATATATCGGCCTATTTCATTGGCTCTTAATGGGTAAGCGATTTTTTTTATTCGCCTGCTATTTTTTAATTTTAATTGCGTGGCGGTATTATTAAGTTAGGTAATTTTGTCGTTTTTTTGAGACGACGATTAACAACCATTATCAAGTGCTGTATCGCACAGGATGCGAAATAACAGATGTAGTATGAATTTCTTCATAAGAGTTAATTCTTTGATAAAAACGTTTACGATCCTGATAAAATTTATTTTTTGTTTAAATTGAGGTGCTTATGAACGTATTGCGTATTGGTTTGGTTTCCGTATCCGATCGTGCTTCCAGCGGAATTTATCAGGATAAAGGCATCCCAGAACTGGAGTCCTGGCTCCGCAGTGCCCTGACGACGCCGTTTGAGGTGGAAACTCGGCTCGTGCCGGATGAGCAATCGATGATTGAACACACGCTGTGTGAGTTGGTGGACGAGCGCGGCTGTCATTTGGTGTTAACGACGGGAGGTACGGGGCCTGCGCGTCGCGATGTCACCCCGGATGCTACGCTGGCCGTTGCCGATCGGGAAATGCCGGGGTTTGGCGAGCAAATGCGACAGATCAGCCTGCGTTTTGTGCCTACCGCGATCCTCTCTCGTCAGGTGGGCGTGCTGCGCAAGCAAGCGTTGATTCTCAATTTGCCGGGGCAACCTAAAGCGATTAAGGAAACGCTGGAAGGTTTAAAAGATGCCGATGGCAAGGTGATTGTGGCCGGCATTTTTGCCAGCGTACCGTATTGTATCCAACTGCTGGAAGGCCCTTATATTGAAACCAATGTGGATGTGGTAGCAGCTTTTCGCCCTAAAAATGCGGTGCGCGAAATAAAAGACTGAAGTTAGGCGATTTGAAACATAAGATTCAGCTTTGCTGGTGTATAAAAATTTTGCCGCTATAGTAATTTCTACTTTACACACTGCGGTGACGTTTTTTTTCACTCTGGCAATGCACGGTAATTTATGACGCTGAATCAACACGCCCATCCTCGTCGGCTGAACCGGCAGGACTATAAAACGCTGTCTCTGGCTGCGCTGGGTGGCGCGCTAGAGTTTTATGATTTTATTATTTTTGTTTTCTTTGCTGCGGTTATTGGCGATCTCTTCTTCCCGCCAGATATTCCTGAATGGCTTCGGCAGGTACAGACGTTCGGTATTTTTGCCGCAGGCTATCTGGCCCGTCCGCTTGGGGGCATCATCATGGCCCACTTTGGCGATAAGAGCGGACGTAAGAAAATGTTCAGCCTGAGCATATTACTGATGGCGTTGCCAACGCTGGCAATGGGTCTGCTACCGACCTATGAAGCCATTGGTATTGCGGCACCGCTTTTACTGCTTTTTATGCGTGTGCTCCAAGGTGCGGCAATTGGCGGGGAAGTTCCCGGCGCATGGGTCTTTGTTGCAGAACATGTCCCTCGTGCCCGTATTGGCTTTGCCTGCGGTACGTTGACTGCCGGGTTGACGATGGGGATTCTACTAGGCTCTCTGATTGCGACGCTATTGAATACGGTGCTCACGCCAGAGCAGATGTTGGACGGTGGCTGGCGTCTGCCGTTCTTCATCGGCGGGGTATTTGGCCTTGTGGCGATGTATCTGCGCCGCTGGTTACAGGAAACGCCTATTTTTATGGAAATGCAGACGCAGAAAAAACTGGCAGAAGAGTTGCCGTTGAAATCGGTCGTCTCAAATCATAAACGTGCCGTTGTGGTTTCCATGCTGCTGACCTGGCTGCTGTCTGCGTGCATCGTCGTCGTTATCCTGATGGCGCCGACGTACTTGCAAAAAGTCCACGGCATTTCTGCTGCGCTGGCATTGCAGGCGAACTGTCTGGCAACGATTACGCTGATGGCGGGCTGCGTCGGCGCAGGGCTGTTAGTTGACCGCTTCGGTGCCAGCAAGTTGTTTATTGTGGGTAGTCTGTTGCTGGCTGCCTGTAGTTGGTTCTTTTATAGCTCGGCGGCAAGCAGTACGACGTTGCTTTTTGTCAGCTATGCGATTGTGGGGCTCAGCGTTGGCGTGGTGGGCGGTGTACCGTATGTCATGGTGAGGGCATTTCCAGCCGCTGTCCGTTTCTCAGGGCTTTCTTTTTCCTACAACGTGTCCTATGCCATTTTCGGTGGCCTGACGCCCGTCTTTGTCACGCTGATCATGAAAGTGACGCCGATGGCTCCAGCATTCTATGTCTTGACGCTAGCCGCAGTAGGGTTGCTGCTGGGCGTTTATTTGCAGCGCGATTTGGATGCTGATTTGCGTTCTTCAGCAAATAGCGATGCGGGCGACCGTTCGCCCGTTGAAGTTTAAGCACACGTTATCTTGGTAAAAACAAACGAGCCCTGTCAGATTGACAGGGCTCGTTGCTATTTAACGCGGGCTAGTGCTTATAGACAGCGTCTATCACGTCGGTGCTTATAACTTAGTGGGACGCGCCACGAGCACCAATGGGCAGTACGGTGCGGCCAAACTTCTCGTTCAGCACTTCTGCCATTGCCAGATAAATAGCGCTAGCACCACAGATGATGCCTTCGTAACCTGCGAAGGTCAGCAGAGCGTGGTTGCCAGTAAAGTTACCCACGGCCAGCAGAGCAAACAGCACGGTCAGGCTACCGAAGACAAATTGCAGGGCGCGGTTGGTGCCGAATGTGCCGAAGAACATAAACAGCGTGAAGACGCCCCACAGGCCCAGGAATACACCAAGGAACTGGGCATCGCTGGCTTCTGCCAGACCCATTTTAGGCAGGACGAGAATGGCAACCAGCGTCAGCCAGAATGCGCCATAAGACGTAAACGCCGTCACGCCAAACGTATTCCCTTTTTTATATTCCAGCAGGCCAGCCAGGATCTGGGCAATACCGCCGTAGAAAATACCCATGCTAAGAATGATGGAAGACAGTGGGAAAAAGCCTGCGTTGTGCAGGTTCAACAGAATAGTGGTCATCCCGAAGCCCATCAGTCCTAATGGACCAGGATTTGCCAACGTGTTCGTGCTCATAAATCCTCTGCAATAACAGATTATTAATAGTCCCTTCGCGTCGGGCGCGGCATTAAGGTTAGCGAATGCGCCAATCACGTTGGGATAGGAGTCGTTTAGGTGTTATTGCCCGCCATTGTGTAGGGAAATGTCCCCATTTTTGCGGCGAGCGCGGCATCATATCGGGCGTTTGGAATGGACACAACATCGGGAAGGCAGAATAGTTTGATCGTAAGAGGGATAAAGGTCATTTTTTTTCATCTTTCCCCCTTGATGATAGAAATGTTGGCCCCATCTTATTTGCAACCGAAACAGTTTGACCTGCCGCAAAGGCGTGTGTCGGGCCGTTACATCGGTAGTTAGCATGAAAATAAAACGTGTGCTGCTGATGAAAAACGAGGGTGTGTCGTTGGAAAACGAGAAATTTTGTTGAAAAACGACATTTCGCCCGCACAGTAGGTAGTAGGTTTAACCACCACACCGAATATGACTTTTTAGTGGAGATGTTTAGATGGGTAAGATTATTGGTATCGACCTGGGTACAACCAACTCTTGTGTCGCGATTATTGACGGTACTCAGGTAAAAGTACTGGAAAATAGTGAAGGCGATCGCACCACGCCTTCAATCATTGCTTATACGCAAGACGGTGAAATTCTGGTTGGCCAACCGGCTAAACGTCAGGCAGTGACTAACCCGCAAAATACACTGTTTGCTATCAAGCGTTTGATTGGCCGTCGTTTCAAAGACGAAGAAGTTCAGCGCGATGCCAACATCATGCCGTATAAAATCGTCGGGGCAGATAATGGCGATGCATGGCTGGAAGTAAAAGATCAGAAAATGGCTCCGCCACAGATTTCGGCTGAAGTGCTGAAAAAAATGAAGAAAACGGCGGAAGACTATCTGGGTGAGACCATCTCCGAAGCGGTTATCACCGTACCGGCTTACTTCAACGATGCGCAACGTCAGGCAACCAAAGATGCCGGCCGTATCGCGGGCTTGGAAGTCAAACGTATCATCAACGAACCGACAGCGGCAGCGCTGGCATATGGTCTGGATAAAGAAGTTGGCAACCGTACTATCGCGGTTTATGACCTGGGCGGCGGTACGTTCGATATCTCTATCATCGAAATCGACGAAGTTGATGGCGAAAAAACCTTTGAAGTTCTGGCGACCAACGGTGACACCCACCTGGGTGGTGAAGACTTCGATAGCCGCATGATCAACTATCTGGTTGACGAATTTAAGAAAGAGCAAGGTTTCGACCTGCGTAACGATCCGCTGGCAATGCAGCGTCTGAAAGAAGCGGCAGAAAAAGCGAAGATCGAGCTGTCTTCTGCACAGCAGACCGACGTTAACCTGCCGTACATCACGGCTGACGCGACCGGTCCTAAGCACCTGAACATCAAAGTGACCCGTGCGAAACTGGAATCACTGGTAGAAGAATTGGTAAACCGTTCTCTTGAACCGCTGAAAGTCGCGTTGCAGGATGCTGGCCTGTCCGTTTCTGAAATTCAGGACGTGATTCTGGTTGGTGGTCAGACGCGTATGCCTCTGGTACAGAAGAAAGTCGCTGACTTCTTCGGTAAAGAGCCACGTAAAGACGTGAACCCGGACGAAGCGGTTGCCATCGGTGCTGCGGTTCAGGGGGGGTGTTGTCTGGTGACGTGAAAGACGTTCTGCTGCTGGACGTAAGCCCGCTGTCTCTGGGTATCGAAACCATGGGCGGCGTGATGACCGCGCTGATCGCTAAGAACACCACGATCCCGACGAAACACAGTCAGGTGTTCTCTACAGCGGAAGACAACCAGTCTGCGGTAACGATTCATGTTCTGCAAGGTGAGCGTAAGCGCGCGCACGACAACAAATCTCTGGGTCAGTTTAACCTGGATGGTATTCAGGCCGCACCGCGCGGTATGCCGCAGATCGAAGTTACTTTCGACATCGATGCCGACGGTATCCTGCACGTTTCCGCGAAAGACAAAAACAGCGGTCGCGAGCAGAAAATCACCATCAAGGCCTCTTCTGGTCTGAACGAAGATGAAATTCAGAAAATGGTACGCGATGCAGAAGCGAATGCTGAAGCTGACCGCAAGTTTGAAGAGCTGGTTCAGGCACGTAACCAGGGCGATCACCTGCTGCACAGCACGCGTAAGCAGTTGGAAGAAGTGGGTGATAAACTGGCCGCTGATGATAAAACTGCCATTGACGACGCATTGAAAGCGCTGGAAAGCGCGCTGAAAGGCGAAGATAAAGCAGACATCGAAGCGAAAATTCAGGCGCTGGTTCAGGTTTCCGGCAAGCTGCTGGAAGCGTCTCAGCCACAGCCAGGTGCTGAAGGTGCCGCTGATGATGCCTCTGCTCGCCGCGACGACGATGTCGTTGATGCTGAGTTTGAAGAAGTAAAAGACAAAAAGTAATCGCCCTTGAGCGGGCGCAGTAGCAGCTACAAGGCTATTGCTGGCAATCAGCACGGGCGTCGAGGAAACTCTACGCCCGTGCACGCATGTTGAGGGCAGGAAAAGAAATGGCGAAGCAAGATTATTACGAAAGCCTGGGCGTTGCTAAAAGCGCGGATGAGCGCGAAATAAAGAAAGCGTACAAGCGTCTGGCAATGAAGTACCACCCGGACCGTAATCCGGGTGATAGCGAGGCAGAAGCCAAGTTCAAAGAGATCAAAGAAGCCTACGAGATCCTTATCGATTCGCAAAAACGTGCAGCCTACGACCAGTATGGTCACGCGGCGTTTGAGCAAGGCGGTATGGGCGGAGGCGGCGGTGGCTTTGGCGGCGGCGGTGCTGATTTTGGTGATATTTTTGGCGACGTGTTCGGGGACATCTTTGGCGGTGGCCGCCGTCAGCGCGCAAGCCGTGGCTCCGATTTACGCTACAACATGGAGTTGACGCTGGAAGAAGCGGTACGTGGCGTCACCAAAGAGATCCGTATTCCTGCGCTGGAAGAGTGTGATGTGTGCCACGGCAACGGTGCGAAACCGGGTAGCTCGCCTGTCACCTGTCCAACCTGTCATGGTAACGGTCAGGTGCAGATGCGGCAGGGTTTCTTTACCGTGCAGCAGGCGTGTCCGCACTGTCATGGTCGCGGTAAGATCATTAAAGATCCGTGCATCAAATGTCACGGTCATGGTCGCGTAGAGAAGAGCAAAACGCTGTCGGTGAAAATCCCGGCGGGTGTGGACACCGGCGACCGTATCCGCTTGTCCGGCGAGGGTGAAGCAGGCGAGCACGGCGCACCGTCAGGTGATTTGTACGTTCAGGTGCAGGTTAAAGCGCATCCGATCTTCCAGCGTGAAGAAAACAATCTGTACTGCGAAGTGCCGATCAACTTTGCGATGGCAGCATTAGGCGGCGAGATTGAAGTCCCGACGTTGGATGGTCGCGTGAAGCTGAAAGTGCCTGCGGAAACGCAGACCGGAAAACTGTTCCGCATGCGTGGCAAAGGGGTGAAATCGGTTCGCGGCGGTGCGCAGGGCGATCTGCTGTGCCGTGTGGTTGTAGAAACGCCGGTTAATCTGAACGAGCGTCAGAGACAACTGCTGCAAGAGCTCGACGAGAGCTTCGGTGGCCCGTCTGGCGAAAGAAACAGTCCGCGCTCGAAAAACTTTTTCGATGGCGTGAAGAAGTTTTTCGACGACTTGACCCGTTAATCGACAATCGTTAACGCGTGATAGAAAGACCGGTGGGGTTAAACTTGCCGGTTTTTTTATGACGGGCATCCTTGTCCGTCACCCTGAGGCCGTTGTTACGCAACGTTGAAAAACGCTCCCGACGTTTTTTTATGTCTTCCTCTACACAATCTCAATTCTATAGATCGATTTTTTCGAGTATTAAGCCAGTTTTAATCTGCTTTTAACGAGTGATATGAATTGCGTAACCTTGCCAGCAAGAAAGCGGACGCTGGGTATTGACGTTCGCGCCTGATGGGAGATTAAGTCAATGATAACAATGATTCGGCGCTTTATTCGATTGGATGCGGCCGCTGGCGTGATGCTAATGATGGCCACCGTTTTGGCGATCGTATTTGCCAATTGGCCTGTTACTGCTGCGGGCTATCAACAATTCCTGATGATGCCAGTGGAAATGCGATTTGGCGCATTGGAAATCAATAAGAACCTGCTGCTATGGATTAACGATGGCCTGATGGCGATTTTTTTCCTGCTGATTGGTCTGGAAGTGAAACGCGAGTTGGTCGAAGGCACGTTAGCCAGCCGCCAGCAGGCGATGTTACCACTGGCGGCCGCAGTAGGCGGAATGCTTTTCCCCGCTTTGCTATTTCTGCTTTTTAATGCGAATGATGAGGTGACGCGCGCCGGCTGGGCTATTCCTGCCGCGACAGACATCGCGTTCGCCGTTGGTGTGTTGACGTTATTGGGCAAACGCGTTCCCGCAGGGTTAAAGGTTTTCCTGCTAGCGTTGGCCATCATTGACGATCTAGGAGCGATCTTGATCATCGCCCTGTTTTATACGCAGCAGATCTTCTGGCCAGCGCTGGGTGGCGCGGTGTTGGCGATCGCGGTTCTGGCCTATATGAACCGACAGCAGGTCAGGAAGACGTCTGCCTATTTACTGGTGGGGATCGTCTTGTGGGTCTGTATTCTGAAATGTGGCGTTCATGCGACGCTGGCCGGCGTCATTGTCGGATTTTTTATTCCTCTGCGCACGTCCGACGGGAAACCTTCTCCGGCGACCACGCTGGAGCATGGCTTACAAACATGGGTCGCCTTTTTGATTATTCCGCTGTTTGCCTTCGCCAATGCAGGCATTGTGTTGCAGGAAATTGTGTTGGAAAAACTGTTTTCCCCGTTGAGCCTGGGTATTGCTGCTGGGCTACTGATCGGTAAACCGCTGGGTATTACCTTATTCAGTTGGCTAACCCTTCGGCTTGGCTATGCGCGTCTGCCTGTTGGTGTGTACTTTAACCAGATTGTGGCGGTCTCCGTGCTGTGCGGAATCGGTTTTACCATGTCGATATTCATTACGCTGCTGGCATTTTCTGGCGGTGATGCGGAATTGATTACCTACGCCAAGCTGGGGATCTTGCTGGCGTCAGGGCTGGCGGCGCTGCTTGGTTATCTGGCATTACGCGGGGTGCTGCCGACGCTGGACAAGGTGATGCAGCCGTGCAAGGGTTGATGTGATGCCAGGTGCGCGAAGAGGGGCGGGTATGTCTCATTTGAATTTTAATCATCTCTACTATTTCTGGCAGGTTTATAAGTCGGGTTCCGTTGCCGGTGCGGCAGAAACGCTGTTTTTAACGCCGCAGACCATTACTGGGCAAATTAAATGTCTGGAAGAACGTTTACAGGGCAAACTTTTCAAGCGCAAAGGACGAGGGCTGGAACCGACGGAACTGGGGCAGCTCGTTTTTCGCTATGCGGATAGCATGTTCCAGCTCAGCCAGGAAATGTTGGATATTGTGAACTACCGCAAAGAATCGAATCTGCTATTCGATGTTGGCGTGGCAGATGCGTTGTCCAAACGGCTGGTAAGTAGGGTGTTGGAAACGGTCGTCACGGAACAAGAACATATCCATTTGCGCTGTTTTGAGTCGACGCATGAGATGCTGTTGGATCAGTTGAGTCAGCATAAGCTGGATATGATTCTGTCGGATTGTCCGGTGGATTCGACGCAGCAGGAAGGGTTGTTTTCACTCAAGTTGGGCGAGTGTGGTGTGAGTTTTTACTGCAAGCGCCCGCACCCTGAACACCCTTTCCCCGCCTGTCTTGAACAACGTAAATTGCTGATTCCCGGGCGTCGAACCATGCTGGGTCGTAAACTGTTGAATTGGTTTACTGCGCAGAATATTCAGGCAGATATTTTGGGTGAGTTTGATGATGCGGCGCTGATGACGGCATTCGGCATTAATAATGATGCGATTTTCGTTGCGCCATCGCTGTACGCCAATGAAATCTACCAGCAAGGGGATATCGTCGAGATTGGTAGGATCGAGAACATTCAGGATGAGTATTATGCGATTTTTGCGGCCAGAATGATCCAGCACCCTGCGGTGCAGCGCGTCTGCAACGCAGATTTCTCCGCGCTTTTCTGTGATAGAGCGGCTGCTCGGTAACAGAACAACAGACGCAAAAAAACCGGCCTGAGCCGGTTTTTTTTAGCAACGACACGCAGATGCGTGATTATTGCATGGCGTTGATGCGCGCAACCAGATTGGATTTATGACGTGCAGCTTTGTTCTTGTGAATCAGACCTTTACCAGCCTGGCGATCCACGATAGGTTGCATGTCATTAAACGCTTTCTGTGCCACTTCTTTATCGCCAGTAGCGATCGCCGCGTATACTTTCTTGATGAAAGTACGCATCATTGAGCGACGGCTTGCATTATGCTTACGGCGCTTCTCAGATTGTACGGCGCGTTTCTTAGCTGATTTGATATTAGCCAAGGTCCAACTCCCAAATATATTCAATCGAGGACAATTCAAAGGCCGTGGAATATGCTCGTTTAGCCTTCGTTTGTCAATGGATTTGTGCAAATAAGCGTCGTTTGTACGTCGACACTTGTTACGTTGTGATGGCGCAGGATTTTAGCAGCTTCACGCGGTGGAATACAGCCTTTCGCATCATAATTTCATCCTGAATTTGATAAAGCCCTGTCTACTCTCGGTAAAGTTGGATTGTATGGGACATCTACTATCTGGATATTCTGCATATGAGCCTCATTCATCGATGATTCAGCTAAAAAACGTACAAATACTGGCACGATTTATAGGGTGACTGCAAAAGGCGCGAATCGCGGGTTAACCTTACTCGCTGTACAAGGTATAATCCGCCAATTTCCATAATTTTAACCCTTTGTTCTGGGCCAGCCATGCAGCTAATTCGCGGTATACACAATCTTCGGGCACACCATTATGGCTGTGTGCTCACTATTGGTAATTTTGACGGCGTGCACCTCGGACACCAAATGCTGCTTGAGCGACTGAAGCAGGAAGGTCGCGCTCGTGGGCTGCCAGTGATGGTCATGATTTTTGAACCGCAGCCGCTGGAACTTTTTGCTACGGAAAAAGCGCCCGCACGCCTGACGCGTCTGCGTGACAAGGTGAAATATCTGGCGCAGGCTGGCGTGGACTATCTGCTGTGTGTCAAATTCGACGCGTGTTTCGCCGCCAATGATGCCCAGACATTTGTCTCTTCTCTGCTGGTGAAGAAACTGGGCGTGAAGTTTCTGGTTGTGGGGGATGACTTCCGCTTCGGGGCTGGTCGTCAGGGAGATTTCCTGTTATTACAGAAGGCTGGGCGTGAATCGGGGTTCGATGTCATCAGCACCAATTCGTTCTGTAATGGTGGCAAGCGCGTCAGCAGCACGGCGGTTCGTGAGGCACTTAGTCGTGATGAGCTTGAATTGGCAGAAAGCCTGTTGGGCCACCCTTACTGCATTTCTGGGCGCGTAGAGCATGGTAAAGAGCTGGGTAGAACCATTGGGTTCCCGACTGCCAATCTACCGCTGAAACGTCAGGTTTCCCCCGTCAGCGGCGTGTATGCCGTCAGCGTTTATGGACTGGGCGAAGAACCACTGCCGGGCGTCGCCAATATTGGCACACGTCCGACCGTAAATGGTGATAAACGCCAGCAGCTTGAAGTGCATTTGCTGGACATGACAATGGACCTCTATGGTCGTCATATTGAAGTCGTACTGCGTAAAAAGATCCGTAATGAACAGCGTTTTGCTTCGCTCGATGCGTTAAAACAGCAAATCGCCGATGATGTGGTGACAGCCCGGACGTTTTTCGGGTTAAAGACACCGGTTTAATTTTTCTAGCGAAACGAAATCGAGAATCTAATGAGTGACTATAAGACTACCCTGAACTTGCCGGAAACAGGGTTCCCGATGCGTGGCGATCTGGCCAAGCGCGAACCTGACATGCTGAAACGTTGGTATGAGCAGGATCTGTACGGGATTATTCGCAATGCGAAGAAGGGAAAGAAGACCTTCATTCTGCACGATGGCCCTCCTTACGCGAACGGCAGTATTCACATTGGTCACTCAGTTAACAAGATTCTGAAAGATATTATTGTTAAATCGAAAGGCCTGTCTGGCTACGATTCTCCTTATGTACCGGGCTGGGACTGCCACGGTCTGCCGATTGAACTGAAAGTAGAACAGTTGATCGGTAAGCCGGGCGAGAAAGTCAGCGCGGCAGAATTCCGTGCCGAGTGCCGTAAATATGCAGCGGAGCAGATTGTCGGTCAGAAAGCCGACTTTATTCGTCTCGGCGTGCTGGGCGACTGGGATCGTCCTTACCTGACGATGGATTTCAAAACCGAAGCGAACATCATTCGTGCGCTGGGCCGCATTATTGAGAATGGTCACCTGCATAAGGGGGCTAAGCCAGTTCACTGGTGTGTGGACTGCGGTTCCTCGCTGGCGGAAGCAGAAGTTGAGTATTACGACAAAACGTCCCCATCCATTGATGTGACGTTTAACGCGACTGATGTGGCGGCGGTATTAGCCAAGTTTGGCGTGAGTAGCGTAGATGGCCCTGTTTCTCTGGTGATCTGGACGACCACGCCGTGGACGTTGCCAGCAAACCGTGCCATCTCACTGAACGCAGAGTTCGATTATCAACTGGTACAGATTGATGGTCAGGCGCTGATTCTGGCGGCCGACCTGGTTGAAAGCGTCATGAAACGCGTGGGTGTGACTCAGTGGGCTGTGCTGAGCGACTGCAAAGGCGCGGATCTTGAGCTGCTGCGTTTCAAACATCCATTCCTGGGCTTCGATGTCCCAGCAATTCTGGGCGACCACGTGACGCTGGATGCGGGTACGGGTGCAGTACACACCGCCGGTGGTCACGGTCCTGACGACTATGTGATCAGCCAGAAATACAATCTGGAAATCGCCAACCCGGTGGGGCCGAACGGCTGCTACCTGAGCGGTACCTATCCTGAGTTGGACGGTAAATTCGTTTTCAAAGCTAACGATCTGATCGTTGAAATCCTGCGTGAAAAAGGCATGTTGCTGCACGTAGAGAAATTACAGCATAGCTACCCGTGCTGCTGGCGTCATAAATCGCCGATCATTTTCCGTGCAACGCCACAATGGTTTGTCAGCATGGATCAGAAAGGCCTGCGTAAGCAGTCGTTGTCTGAAATCAAAGGGGTGCAGTGGATTCCGGATTGGGGCCAGGCGCGTATTGAATCGATGGTCGCCAACCGTCCTGACTGGTGTATCTCCCGTCAGCGCACCTGGGGCGTGCCGATGTCACTCTTCGTTCACAAAGAGACGGAAGAACTGCATCCGCGTACCGCTGAGCTGATTGAAGCGGTGGCAAAACGTGTTGAAGCCGATGGCATTCAGGCATGGTGGGATCTCGATCCGGCCGATGTGCTGGGCGCAGAGGCGGATAACTACGTCAAAGTGCCAGACACGCTGGACGTGTGGTTCGATTCTGGATCAACGCACGCGTCCGTGGTGGAGGCTCGTCCTGAATTCGGCGGCCACGCAGCAGATATGTATCTGGAAGGCTCTGACCAGCATCGTGGCTGGTTTATGTCTTCTCTGATGATCTCCACCGCGATTAAAGGTAAAGCGCCTTACCGTCAGGTATTGACCCACGGCTTCACCGTTGATGGTCAGGGCCGTAAGATGTCCAAGTCTATCGGGAATACCATTAGCCCGCAGGACGTGACGAACAAGTTGGGTGCCGACATTCTGCGCCTGTGGATCGGTTCAACGGATTACTCTGGTGAAATCGCCGTATCCGATGAGATCCTGAAGCGTTCTGCTGATGCCTATCGTCGTATTCGTAACACCGCGCGTTTCCTGCTGGCGAACCTGAATGGGTTCGATCCGCAGAAAGACATCGTAAAACCGGAAGAGATGGTGGTGCTGGATCGCTGGGCGGTTGGCTGCGCGAAAGCGGCGCAGGACGAGATCCTCGAAGCGTATGAAAGCTATGATTTCCATCGTGTGGTACAGCGTCTGATGCAGTTCTGCTCGATCGAAATGGGATCTTTCTATCTGGATATCATTAAAGATCGTCAGTACACGGCAAAAAGTGACAGCGTCGCACGCCGTAGCTGCCAGACCGCGCTATACCATATCTCAGAAGCGCTGGTGCGCTGGATGGCACCGATTATGTCCTTCACGGCGGATGAACTCTGGAACTACCTGCCGGGTGAACGTGCGCAGTATGTGTTTACCGAAGAGTGGTATGACGGTCTGTTCGCGCTGGATGCCTCAGAAACCATGAACGATGCGTTCTGGGCTGATATCCTGAAAGTGCGTAGCGAAGTGAATAAAGCGATCGAACAGGCGCGTAATGATAAACGCATCGGTGGATCGCTGGAAGCCTCCGTCACGTTGTACGCCGATGCGAATCTGGCGGGTAAGCTGAGCCAGTTGCAGCAGGAGCTGCATTTTGCGCTGTTGACGTCAAAAGCACGAGTGGAACGTCATGAAAATGCGCCAGATAGCGCACAGGCAACGGAACTCACCGGACTGAAAATTGCCTTAAGTGAGGCAGAAGGGCACAAGTGTCCACGCTGCTGGCATTACGAGACGGATATCGGTAGCAATGCCGAACATCCTGAAGTGTGTGGTCGCTGTGCGACTAACGTGGGCGGTAATGGCGAAGAGCGTAAATTTGTCTGATGAATAAAATTTGTTCGAGCGGATTGCGCTGGCTCTGGCTGGCGATACTGGTTTTAGTTATCGACCTTGGCAGCAAGCAGTGGATCCTCGCCCACTTTGCGCTGGGAGATACGGTGCCAGTGATGCCTTCTCTGAATCTGCATTACGCCCGTAACTATGGCGCAGCATTCAGCTTCCTGGCGGATAAAGGCGGCTGGCAACGCTGGTTCTTTGCTGGGATTGCGATTGCGATTGTGGTTGCTCTCGTGGTGATGATGTACCGTGGCAGCGTCAAGCAGAAGCTAAATAACATTGCCTATTCGCTGATTATCGGCGGTGCACTGGGCAATCTGTTTGACCGGACATGGCACGGCTTTGTCGTTGATTTCATCGACTTCTATGTTGGTGATTGGCACTTCGCTACGTTTAATTTAGCCGATACCGCAATCTGTATTGGTGCGGCGCTCATCGTGCTGGAAGGGTTTTTCAGTACGCATGATGATACTGATACCGTTAAGCAAAAGGGTCACTGATGTCCGAGACTGTGCAGCACAACAGCGCGCTGCTGGTGCATTTTATTCTGACGCTGGAGGATGGCTCCACGGCCGAGTCTACGCGTGAGCGCGGCAAGCCAGCGCTGTTTCGCCTTGGCGATAGCAGCCTGTCTGACGCGCTGGAACAAAATCTGTTGGGGTTGAAGCGTGGTGATAAACGCAAGTTTACGCTACCGGCGGAGTCGGCTTTTGGGCCGACCAACCCGAACCTGATCCAGTTCTTCCTACGTCGTGATTTTGCTCAGACCGGCGTGCCGGATGTGGGCACCATTATGCTGTTCAGCGGCGTAGCCGGGAATGATATGCCGGGAATTATCCGTGATGTGACCGAAGAATCAGTTACGGTGGATTTCAACCATCCTTTATCCGGTCAGGCGATTACCTTCGATCTTGAAGTGCTGGATATCGATCCCGTACAACAGGAGGTGACACATGCAGATCCTGCTGGCTAATCCACGCGGCTTCTGTGCCGGTGTCGATCGAGCTATCAGCATTGTGGAACGTGCGCTGGAGCTTTTTGGTACGCCGATCTATGTCCGTCATGAAGTGGTACATAATCGCTATGTGGTTAATGGCTTACGTGAACGCGGCGCGATTTTTATTGAGCAGATTGAAGACGTGCCGGATGGTGCGATTCTGATTTTCTCGGCACATGGCGTTTCGCAAGCGGTACGTAATGAAGCCAAAAACCGCGACCTGACGGTGTTCGATGCAACCTGTCCTCTGGTAACCAAGGTGCATATGGAAGTGGCCAGAGCCAGTAAGAAAGGCGTAGAAGCCATTCTGATCGGGCATGCTGGGCACCCCGAAGTTGAGGGAACGATGGGGCAGTACAGCAATGCGGATGGCGGCATGTATCTGGTAGAGTCCCCCGAGGATGTCTGGCAGCTACAGGTAAAAGATGAAAGCAATCTGTGCTTTATGACCCAAACCACGCTTTCTGTCGATGATACCTATGCGGTGATTGATGCCTTGCGTGAGCGTTTCCCGCAGATTGTCGGCCCGCGTAAAGATGACATCTGTTATGCAACGACCAATCGTCAGGAAGCGGTTCGCCATTTGTCAGATAAGGCAGATGTCGTTTTTGTCGTGGGCTCTAAAAACTCCTCAAACTCCAACCGCCTTGCTGAATTGGCGCAGAGAGCGGGGAAAGCGGCTTATCTGATTGATGCTGCCGAAGATATCCAAGAATCATGGGTAGCGGGGGTTGCGCAGATTGGGGTGACCGCAGGCGCATCGGCACCGGATATTTTGGTACAACAGGTGATTCAACGTCTGAAAGAATTAGGCGGTAAGGTTGCGGTTGAAATGCAAGGGCGTGAAGAAAACATCGTCTTTGAAGTACCTAAAGAGCTGCGTGTTGAAGTTAAACAGATCGATTAGTCTGTTTCTGCAATAGGGCTTCGGCCCTATTGGCTGTTATTCCTTTCAATTTTGCCCCATCGTTATTCACTCATGAAAATGTTAATGCATAAAAATGAATTTTTATGCGTTATGCCATGTGGTTTGTTTTTAACCTTTCCTGGGTATCTCCAAGCACCTTGCGTTTTCTCACCGCTCTGAAGTGCCATTCTTAAGCCTCAACCTAGACAGTTTTGCTGATTTTCTGCGGCTTCAAACAGTATTTTCTAATCTGGCGGTAAATCCACTGGCGATAGTGCGCAGCGCCCGTTAACCTGATGTTATTTTTATGTCGTCAGGATCAAAAAGAGAGAGACATTATGAAAGATTCATCCATCCGTATTGCGGTGGTCGGTGCGGGCGGCCGTATGGGGCGTCAGTTGATTCAGGCTGTTGAGCAAATGGACGGTGTGATACTGGGGGCGGCACTCGAACGTTCTGGCTCGTCCCTGATAGGAAGCGATGCCGGTGAGTTGGCGGGGCTGGGTAAAAACGGTATCACCGTGAATGAAAATCTGGATGCCGTGCAGAATGATTTCGACATTTTGATCGACTTTACTCGCCCGGAAGGCACGCTCGCGCATCTGGCATTTTGCCGTCAGCACCGTAAAGGCATGATTATTGGGACAACCGGCTTTGATGATGCCGGCAAAGCGGCGATTAAGCAGGCTGCGCAGGATATCGGGATTGTGTTTGCAGCGAACTTCAGCGTTGGCGTCAATGTTATGCTGAAACTGCTGGAAAAAGCCGCTAAGGTCATGGGCGACTATACTGATATCGAAATCATTGAAGCACATCACCGCCACAAAGTGGATGCGCCATCTGGTACTGCGCTGGCGATGGGCGAAGCGATTGCCGACGCGCTGGGACGCGATCTGAAGTCTTGTGCGGTGTACGCGCGTGAAGGCCATACCGGTGAGCGCGATCCAAAAAGCATTGGCTTTGCTACCGTGCGGGCTGGCGATATTGTCGGTGAACATACGGCGATGTTTGCTGATATTGGCGAGCGGGTTGAGATTACCCACAAGGCTTCCAGCCGTATGACGTTTGCTAATGGTGCAGTAAGAGCAGCTATCTGGATTAATTCGAAGGAAGGTGGTCTTTTTGATATGAGAGATGTGCTTTCTTTAGATGATTTGTAGTATTTTTTTTCTATAAAGAAAATATATCTATATGAAAAAGGTGGGCTTTTTTATGTTCACCTTTGTTTTTGTTTTGTTGATTTGCTTTTAGTGTTATTACTGGTTTTTATTTGTGTTTTATTCTCTTTTTTCGTGATGGTTTACCTTCCTTACTTCCTAAATGTCCTTTATTGGTTATTTGTCACCCTTGTTTTAACAAAATTGCTTCGCAACCGTTTACTTGTCTGAGTTGATATCGCTTTTTACGTCAGTGGGCGATTATTTATTTCGGAAAGCATAAAAATAAGAGAAAAAAAGCGGTTTGGGTAGACAATTGGGAAGACCATCATTAAAATGCGCCCAATTTGCCAAAAATTGGCCTTACAGGTAGTTTTTGCATTGATTTAGTGGCTCGAATCTGAATTAATATGCAAATAACGTGATTGTTTATTCCTTGGAGGGTGTTTTGATTAAGTCAGCGCTATTGGTTCTGGAAGACGGAACCCAATTCCACGGTCGGGCCATTGGGGCAGAAGGATCGGCAGTGGGGGAAGTGGTCTTCAATACGTCGATGACCGGTTATCAAGAAATCCTTACTGATCCTTCCTATTCCCGCCAGATTGTCACTCTCACTTATCCCCATATCGGTAATGTTGGCGCTAATGCCAACGATGAAGAATCCCCCTCTGTACAGGCTCAAGGTCTGGTTATCCGCGATTTACCTCTGATTGCCAGCAACTACCGTAGTGAAGAAAGCCTGTCTGAATACCTCAAGCGCAACAACATCGTCGCCATCGCCGACATCGATACCCGTAAACTGACCCGTCTGCTGCGTGAAAAAGGCGCACAGAACGGCTGCATCATCGCTGGCGATGCGCCGGATGCGGCTGTCGCGCTGGAGAAAGCGAAAGCCTTCCCTGGTCTGAAGGGGATGGATCTGGCAAAAGAAGTGACGACGGCAGAAAGCTATAGCTGGTTACAGGGAAGCTGGACGCTGGAAGGCGAATTGCCTGCGGCGAAAAACGAAAGCGAGCTGCCTTACCACGTGGTGGCTTATGACTACGGTGTGAAACGTAACATTCTGCGTATGCTGGTGGATCGCGGCTGTCGCCTGACGGTTGTTCCGGCGCAGACACCTGCTGAGGACGTACTGAAGCTTAATCCAGACGGAATTTTCCTCTCTAACGGCCCGGGCGACCCGGAACCGTGTGACTACGCGATTCGCGCGATCAAAACCTTCCTGGAAACGGATATTCCGGTATTCGGTATCTGTCTGGGTCACCAACTGCTGGCACTGGCGAGCGGTACCAAGACCATCAAAATGAAGCTGGGTCACCACGGTGGTAACCACCCAGTCAAAGATCTGGATAACAACTGTGTGATGATCACCGCGCAGAACCACGGTTTTGCGGTTGATGAAGATAACCTGCCTGACACGCTGCGCGTCACGCATAAATCCTTGTTTGACCATACGGTTCAAGGGATTCACCGCACGGATAAGCCAGCGTTCAGCTTCCAGGGGCACCCAGAAGCTAGCCCTGGCCCGCATGATGCCGCGCCGCTGTTCGACCACTTTATTGACTTGATTCAGACTTACCGTTCTTCAGCTAAATAATCAGGAGCGAGAAAATGCCAAAACGTACAGATATTAAAAGCATCCTGATTCTGGGCGCAGGCCCGATTGTCATCGGCCAGGCGTGTGAGTTTGACTACTCGGGCGCACAGGCATGTAAAGCGCTGCGTGAAGAGGGTTACCGCGTTATTCTGGTGAACTCCAACCCAGCAACCATCATGACTGACCCGGAGATGGCCGATGCGACCTACATCGAGCCAATTCACTGGGAAGTGGTGCGTAAGATTATTGAAAAAGAGCGTCCAGATGCGGTGCTGCCGACGATGGGCGGCCAGACCGCACTGAACTGTGCGCTGGAGCTGGAACGCAAAGGTGTGCTGGCAGAATTCGGCGTCACCATGATTGGTGCAACGGCAGATGCGATTGATAAAGCAGAAGATCGTCGCCGCTTTGACGTCGCAATGAAGAAAATTGGCTTAGATACCGCACGTTCCGGTATTGCACACAATATGGAAGAAGCGCTGGCTGTTGCGGCTGACGTCGGCTTCCCGTGCATTATCCGTCCTTCCTTTACGATGGGCGGCACCGGTGGCGGTATCGCTTACAACCGTGAAGAGTTCGAAGAGATCTGTGAACGTGGGCTGGATCTTTCGCCAACCAAAGAGCTGCTGATCGATGAATCACTGATCGGTTGGAAAGAGTATGAGATGGAAGTGGTGCGTGATAAGAACGACAACTGCATCATTGTCTGCTCAATCGAAAACTTCGATGCGATGGGTATCCACACCGGTGACTCCATCACCGTTGCGCCAGCGCAAACGCTGACGGATAAAGAATATCAAATCATGCGTAACGCCTCGATGGCGGTACTGCGTGAAATCGGTGTAGAAACGGGTGGCTCCAACGTTCAGTTCTCGGTAAACCCGAAAACCGGTCGCCTGATCGTTATCGAAATGAACCCACGCGTATCACGTTCTTCTGCGCTGGCGTCTAAAGCGACGGGTTTCCCGATTGCGAAAATTGCGGCCAAACTGGCTGTCGGCTATACGCTCGATGAGTTGATGAATGACATCACAGGTGGCCGTACACCAGCGTCCTTCGAACCCGCTATCGACTACGTTGTTACTAAGATCCCACGTTTCAACTTTGAAAAATTCGCCGGTGCCAATGACCGTCTGACCACACAGATGAAATCTGTCGGTGAAGTGATGGCGATTGGTCGCACACAGCAAGAGTCTTTGCAAAAAGCACTGCGTGGTCTGGAAGTGGGCGCAACGGGCTTCGATCCGAAAGTTGATTTGGACGATCCTGAAGCGTTGACCAAGATCCGCCGCGAGCTGAAAGATGCCGGTGCCGAGCGTATCTGGTACATCGCGGATGCTTTCCGTGCGGGGATGTCCGTCGATGGCGTGTTTAACTTGACCAACGTCGATCGCTGGTTCCTGGTGCAGATTGAAGAGCTGGTGCGTCTGGAAGAGCAGGTTGCAGAGAAAGGCGTAACTGCACTGGATGCCGATTTCCTGCGCACGCTGAAGCGTAAAGGCTTTGCCGATGCGCGCCTGGCGAAACTGGCTGGCGTGGCGGAAAGCGAAATTCGCAAGCTGCGCGATAAATTCGACCTGCATCCGGTCTATAAGCGTGTCGATACCTGTGCGGCTGAATTCTCTACCGATACGGCGTATATGTACTCCACGTATGAAGAAGAGTGTGAAGCCAACCCGACTCAGGATCGTGACAAAATCATGGTGCTAGGCGGCGGGCCGAACCGTATTGGTCAGGGGATTGAGTTTGACTACTGCTGTGTCCACGCTTCGCTGGCGCTGCGTGAAGATGGTTATGAAACCATCATGGTCAACTGCAACCCTGAAACGGTTTCAACAGACTACGATACGTCTGATCGGTTGTACTTCGAGCCAGTAACGTTTGAAGACGTGCTGGAAATTGTCCGTATCGAGAAGCCGAAAGGCGTTATCGTGCAGTACGGTGGTCAGACGCCGCTGAAACTGGCGCGTGCGCTGGAAGCTGCCGGTGTGCCGGTTATTGGCACCAGCCCGGACGCGATTGACCGTGCAGAAGACCGCGAGCGTTTCCAACAGGCCGTTAATCGTCTGGGGCTGAAGCAACCTGCTAACGCCACGGTAGCGACGATTGAGCAGGCGGTAGAAAAAGCGCGTGGCATCGGCTACCCGCTGGTTGTCCGTCCTTCTTATGTACTGGGCGGTCGTGCGATGGAAATCGTGTATGACGAAATCGACCTGCGCCGCTACTTCCAAAACGCGGTTAGCGTATCCAACGATGCGCCAGTTCTGTTAGACCGCTTCCTTGACGATGCTATCGAAGTTGACGTCGATGCCATTTGCGACGGTGAACGTGTACTGATTGGCGGCATTATGGAACACATCGAGCAGGCTGGGGTTCACTCCGGCGACTCGGCTTGTTCACTGCCGGCTTACACGCTGAGCAAAGAAATTCAGGACGTGATGCGTCAGCAGGTTGAGAAACTGGCATTTGAACTTTGCGTTCGCGGCCTGATGAACGTGCAGTTCGCGGTGAAGAACAACGAAGTTTATCTGATTGAAGTGAACCCACGTGCAGCGCGCACCGTACCGTTTGTCTCGAAAGCGACGGGCGTTCCGTTGGCCAAAGTCGCGGCACGCGTGATGGCAGGCAAAACGCTGGCTGAGCAGGGCGTCACCAAAGAAATCATCCCGCCTTACTACTCGGTGAAAGAAGTGGTGCTGCCGTTCAACAAATTCCCTGGCGTTGACCCGATTCTGGGGCCAGAAATGCGTTCGACCGGTGAAGTGATGGGCGTTGGCCGCACGTTTGCTGAAGCGTTTGCCAAGGCGATGCTGGGCAGCAGCTCACACATGAAGAAAACCGGACGTGCACTGCTGTCGGTACGTGAAGGTGATAAAGCTCGGGTGGTGGATCTGGCGGCCAAGTTGTTGAAGCACGGTTTTGAGCTGGATGCGACGCACGGCACGGCGATTGAACTGGGTGAGGCTGGTATTAATCCGCGTCTGGTGAACAAAGTGCATGAAGGTCGTCCGCACATTCAGGACCGTATCAAGAACGGCGAGTACACCTATATCGTTAACACCACCGCAGGGCGTCAGGCGATTGAGGATTCCAAGTTGATTCGCCGCAGTGCGCTGCAATACAAGGTGCATTACGACACCACGCTGAACGGTGGTTTCGCTACCGCGATGTCGTTGACGGCAGATCCGACGGAGAAGGTGACTTCCGTGCAGGAAATGCATGCGATGATTAAAGGCTGATAGCCCTATCTCGATAGGTTGTAAGCTGATAATAAAAGCCAGCGTTGGTAACAGCGCTGGCTTTTTTCATGGGGCGCGTTTTGAGTGTTAACCCAACGCCACTTTGATGCCCAGCGCGATCAACACCGTGCCCAGTAGCTTATCTACCAGTTTCTGCACTTTAGCCAACCCGCGGCGTACCGGTTCGCTTTGGAAAAGCACCACCAACAGCGGCCACCAGACGACAGATAGCCCCCAGATAATCATGGCGTACCACAGCTTTTCACCGATGCCGGAGTGAATATTCAGAACCTGAGTGAACATCGCCAGAAAGAAGAGTGTGGCTTTCGGGTTAAGCAGGTTACAGAGATAGCCTTGTAGGAACGCTTTTTTCAGGCTGACGCTTTGCTGCACCAGGTTTGATACGTCCATCTTGCTTCCGCCGCGCGCGAAGAGTGCCTGAATACCGATCCAGATTAGGTAGGCGGCGCCCGCATATTTCAGTACATTAAACAGCCACGGAGTGGTGGTGATAACGACGGCTAACCCGGCGACGCAGTACGCCATGTGGGTTGCGACGCCGCAGATTACGCCAATGGCAGTCATCATTGCGGCAGCGCGTGGGTAGCGCGCGGCATTTCTGATGACGAGGAAAAAATCGGGACCGGGGGAGATCATCCCTAACGTGGCGATGGTCGCGACAAACAGCGATGTTTCTAGCATGATCATTCCAGACAGTGAAAAAAGAGAGCAGCGAGGGGAATCATAACGCCAGAATAATGAATTCGCATCACTCTTATTGGTTATTAGGCGGCGATATGTTAACAATTATCCTTTAATTTTTTGTGGTTAATTTCAGGGGCAGGTTGAGAGAATAACATGGTCAGTGAACGTGAGAACCGTGAACTATTAAGTAGTGAAAAACTATTAAGTAGTGCAAAACAATTATGTGGCGAAAAACAGATGGGTGAAGCGCCACAGCAGCGGGAAATAACCCGGTTGTGCATCCAGTGCGCACTGCTGCTGTTACAGCATGGCGCAGAAAGTATGGTCGTGGAGCAACTGTCTTCAAGGCTAGGTATGGCATTGGGTGCTGATAGCGTTGAGAGTTCCATCTCGGCAAACTCGATTGTCTTGACCACCATCATGCAGGGGCATTGCCTGACCTCGACACGAAAGAATGTGGATCGCGGCATTAATATGCACGTTGTCATTGAGGTGCAGCATGCGGTCATCATGGCCGAGCATAAGCTGCTGGACGTGGCGGGCGTGGAAAAACGTCTGGGAAACATTAAGCCACTGCGCTATCCACGTTGGCTGATGGTTTCCGTTGTGGCGCTCTCCTGCGGCTGTTTCAGCCGTTTGAACGGCGGTGGGTGGGATGCCTTTATTGTCACATTGATTGCCAGTGGCCTGGCGATGTATGTCCGCCAGATCTTTACGGCGCGACATCTGAATCCGTTGATCAATTTCTGTATTACGGCGTTTGTCGCCACGTCGGCGTCAGGGTTGTTGATGCGTTTGCCTGCTTTTTCTCAGACCTCGACGGTGGCGATGGCGGCGAGTGTGCTGTTGTTGGTTCCTGGCTTTCCCTTGATCAACGCCGTGGCGGATATGTTTAAAGGGCATGTGAATACCGGTCTGGCACGCTGGACGGTAGCGAGCTTATTGACGCTGGCAACCTGTATTGGTGTAGTGATGGCGATGTCGCTGTGGGGGTTACGCGGATGGGCTTAAGTTTACTTTGGGCGCTATTGCAGGACATGGTGCTGGCTGCTGTTCCTGCGTTGGGGTTTGCGATGGTCTTCAACGTGCCACTGAAAGCGTTGCCTTACTGCGCACTGCTAGGGGGCGTCGGGCATGGCATCCGGTTTCTGGCGATACATTTTGGTATGAATATCGAATGGGCATCGTTTCTGGCGGCAATCCTGATTGGCATCACCGGCATTCGCTGGTCACGCTGGCTACTGGCGCACCCGAAAGTCTTCACTGTGGCTGCCGTTATTCCGATGTTTCCCGGTATCTCTGCCTATACGGCGATGATTTCGGTGGTGGAGATTTCGCATCTTGGCTACAGCGAAGCGCTGATGAGCGTCATGATGACCAATTTCCTGAAGGCCAGCTTTATCGTCGGTGCGCTCTCTATCGGCCTGTCTTTACCGGGAATCTGGCTCTACCGTAAACGGCCTGGGGTTTAAAACTCTTATATTACATTTCCGCCGAGTCTTAATATCGACGGGAGAAAGGGCTTTCCGTATAGTGTCAGCAATTTTCTGACCTACAGGGTTTTTTCACCATGGTTATTAGTTTGATTGCTGCACTGGCAGTGGATCGCGTGATTGGCATGGAAAACGCGATGCCGTGGCATTTGCCCGCCGATCTGGCATGGTTTAAGCGTAATACGCTTAATAAGCCGATTATTATGGGGCGTAATACTTTCCGTTCTATCGGTCAGCCGCTGCCCGGCCGGCTGAATGTGGTCGTCAGTAATCATCCTGGTGATGACGATCGCGTGACCTGGGTTTCTTCGTTAGATGCTGCGCTGGCGGCGGCAGGTGAGGTTGAGGAAGTGATGGTGATTGGCGGCGGCAGTATTTATCAGCAAATGCTGGCGCAGGCTAATCGTCTCTACCTGACGCACATTGATGCTGAAGTGGAAGGCGACACGCATTTCCCTGACTACGAGCCGGACGAATGGCAGTCTGTTTTCAGCGAATTCCATGATGCTGACGAGAGTAACTCACACAGTTACTGCTTTGAAATTCTGGAACGCCGCTAAGGGCATCTTTCTGCGATAGCGCTCTGTCGGTCATTCGATGAATACTCAAACCCGCCTCGCAGCGGGTTTTTTCATTTCACATTTCCGTCATCTGTCATCGTTAGTATAAAAACGAGTAATTGTTCGCGTAGTGAAATTGAAATATCGCTAAATTGAAATGTAGATAGGTCGAGATGCGGTTAAGTCGAAATAGACGTAAACCGCTGTGTTTGATATGAAGGAGATAGTGCGTATGGCGAATAGAAGCAGCAATCTGAATACTGACCGTTTGAGCGATCCGCGCCGCCGTGAATTACCGACAGATGGCGTAGAAGTCGTTGGTTTGGCCGGGTTTCTTGGTGGCGGCATCTGGTCGATCCCCTCCGAGGCGTTAGTCGTGCCATCATCTAAAAAGATTCAGTCTGGGGCGACTTTCCCCTTTCTATGACAATGGCACGGCTAGCAATGGAATGGCGACACCAGTGCATTACTCACCTATTTTAGAGCGTGATATCAACAGAGGCTTCGGTATTTGATGAAAGTGACGGTTGCGTAAAGTAGTGCTTATCATCCCAACGCAGCATAGTCATTTCTCCCCCCCAACAGCACCCGGTATCCAGCGCATAAATGTTTTCCGGCGTGCCTTTCCCTTCCAGTGATGCCCAATGGCCGAACACAATCGCGTATTCATCAGCGATTTGACTCGGTAGATCAAACCACGGTTTTAGTAGGGAAGGTGCCTGACCCGGAGGCTCTTTGCAGAGCATATCCAACTGCCCGCCAGAGAAGCAGTAGCGCATACGGGTAAAAACATTGGTGCTAAAACGCAGACGAGCCAGACCGCTGAGCTCTGGACTCCAGTGGTTCGGCATATCGCCGTACATGGCATCAAGGAAAAGTGGATAGCTGTCGCTACTCAGGATCGATTCAACTTCGCGTGCGCACATCAGTGTTGTCGGCAGATCCCACTGTGGTGTGATGCCCGCGTGCGCCATAACCAGTTTCAGATCGTCATCAACCTGTAAGATCGGTTGGCGGCGTAGCCAATTGATTAGCTCGTCTGCATCCGGTGCGGTGAGAAGATCGCTGAGACGATCTTTCGGTTTGTTGCGGCTGATACCGGCATAAACGGCCAGCAGGTGCAGATCGTGATTGCCAAGCACCATACGGACAGAGGAACCGAGGGAACGAACGAAGCGCAGTACCTGAAGCGAATCCGGCCCGCGTGCGACTAAATCACCGGTTAGCCAGAGCGTATCCTGCTCAGGATTAAAGGAAACTTGCGCCAATAACGCTTTGAGTTCAACTAAACAGCCGTGAACATCACCAACTAAATAGGTAGACATAATTAATGTATCAGTGAAGGGATAGCCAGACGAAAGACGGAGATTGGAACCTGAAATGCCTTACCCTGATGGTCAACCATATGGTAGTGGCCTTCCATTGTGCCGAGAGGCGTTTCCATGACGGCACCGCTGGTATACTGGAATTCGCTGCCAGGCTGGATAATCGGCTGTTCGCCGACTACGCCTTCACCCTGGACTTCAGTCTGCCGGCCGTTACCGTTAGTGATTAGCCAATAACGCCCCAAAAGCTGGATTTCATGACGCCCCAGATTGCGAATCGTAATCGTGTAAGCAAACACGAAACGTTCTTCATCAGGCTCCGATTGTGATTCCACGTAGAAGCTCTGAACCTGTACACAAACACGGGGCGCATTAATCATGATGAACTCCAGTTATTCCTGTTTTGCCGGGTGCTCGCTTAACCAGTTCGCCAACCGGCAATATTGCTCAACGGTCACATTCTCTGCACGGCTGGTGACATTGATACCCAGTTCGGTGAGCGTTTCTGGGGTGAACAGATTACCTAGGCTGTTACGCAGAGTCTTGCGGCGCTGATTAAACGCTTCTGTCGTGATGCGGCTCAGCACGCGAATATCACTGACCGGATAAGGGATCACGGCATGAGGCACGAGCCGCACTACGGCAGAATCGACTTTAGGTGCGGGCTTGAATGCTTCCGGTGGCACTTCAAGCACCGGAATTATCTGGCAATAATACTGTGCCATAACGCTCAGACGTCCAAAGGCTTTGCTGTTTGGCCCTGCCACCAAACGGTTAACCACTTCTTTTTGCAACATAAAGTGCATGTCGCGGATAGACTGAGTATAGGTGAACAAATGGAACATCAGCGGTGTGGAAATATTATACGGCAGGTTGCCAAAAACACGCAGCGGCTGCCCAGCCTGTTCAGCCAGCGCGGCGAAATCGATCGTCATGGCATCTTGCTGAATAATCGTCAGCTTATCTTTCAGGGTCGGATGCTTTTCCAACCGTGCCGCCAGATCCCGGTCCAGCTCAATGACGGTAAAACGATCCATTCTGTCGCCGACCGGAGCCGTCAACGCGCCAAGCCCCGGACCGATTTCTACCACAGCCTGACCTGGCTGAGGATGAATGGCCGAGACGATACTATCGATCACGAAATGATCGTTTAAAAAGTTTTGCCCAAAACGTTTACGGGCGAAGTGACCTTGGTGTACGCGATTATTCATTACTATTCTTTATCATTTTAATGGCAAGATTTAATGCCGTGATGAAGCTGCCGGGGTCAGCGCTACCGGTTGCGGCCAGCTCTAGTGCTGTACCGTGATCGACCGACGTGCGGATAAACGGTAGCCCCAGTGTGATATTAACAGCGCGCCCGAAGCCCTGATACTTCAGAACCGGGAGCCCTTGATCGTGATACATCGCTAAAACGGCGTCAGCGTGTTGCAGATACTTTGGTTGGAAAAGCGTGTCGGCAGGCAACGGCCCAATCAGCGTGATGCCCTGTTGCCGTAGCTCGTCCAGTGCCGGATTAATCACATCCAGCTCTTCACGGCCCATATGGCCGCCTTCACCCGCATGAGGATTCAGCCCACAGACATAAATCTGCGGTTGAGTGATACCAAATTTTGTCTGCAAATCATGATGTAAGATCGTGATGACTTCATGCAGACTCTGGCGGGTAATGGCCGCAGAAACGGCAGCGAGCGGTAAGTGTGTGGTCGCTAAGGCAACGCGTAACTCTTCTGTCGCCAGCATCATGACGACGCGGTCACAGTTGCTGCGATCGGCGAAAAATTCAGTGTGCCCGCTGAAGGGGACACCGGCATCGTTGATAATGCCTTTATGCACCGGGCCGGTAATCAGCGCCGCGAATTCACCGTTCAGGCAACCATCACACGCACGGGCTAACGTCTCAACGACGTAAGCGCTGTTGGCAACATTCAGTTGGCCTGCAATGACGGTTGCTGGTGTGGCGATCGGTAGGACGGTGAGGCTACCTGCCCGCTGTGGCTGTGCGGGCTGGTTGGGGTGATAGTCACGCAGCGCCAGCGGCATAGACAACTGCAATGCGCGAGTGAATAACAGCTCAGGATCGGCACAGCAAACGAGCTCTACAGGCCAGTCCTGCTGTGCCAGAGCAATCACCAGATCGGGGCCAATCCCGGCAGGTTCGCCGGGGGTGATCACAACGCGTGGCGTATTGCTCTCAGTCTGCATTAGTTAGCGGCACCATTAATCACTTTGACATAGGCCGATGCACGCTGTTCCTGCATCCAGGTTTGCGCTTCTTCCGCGAATTTACGATTAAAGATCATACGGTACGCTTGCTCTTTTTGCGCCGCGTCGGTTTTATCAACCTGACGGGTGTCCAGCAACTGAATCAGGTGCCAGCCAAAAGAGGAGTGAATAGGCTGGCTGATTTCGCCTTTTTTCAGCTTCAGCAACGCATCGCGGAAAGCCGGATCGTACATATCTGGAGAAGCCCAACCAAGGTCGCCGCCTTGATTCGCCGATCCTGGATCCTGAGAGAGCAGTTTGGCCTGTGCCGCGAAATCGGTGCTGCCGTTTTTGATCTGCTGTGCAACGTCGGCCAGCTTGGCTTGCGCCTGGCTGTCCGTCATCACCACGGAAGGTTTGATCAGAATATGACGAGCGTGGGTTTCAGTTACCGATACGTTTTTATTACCGCCGCGAATATCGTTAACTTTCAGAATGTGGAAACCCACACCAGAGCGAATCGGGCCAACGACTTGGCCTTTCTGCACTTGTGTTAAGCGTTCAGCAAACAGCGTTGGAATTTCTTGCAACTTGCCCCAGCCCATTTGGCCGCCTTTCAGCGCCTGAGAGTCAGATGAATAGGTGATGGCCAGCTTACCGAAATCCGCGCCTTCACTGATTTGCTTCACCAACGACGCAGCCAGATTCTCCGCCTCATCAACCTGCTGTTGAGTCGGGTTTTCCGGTAATGGGATCAGGATATGGCTCAGATTCAGCTCATCATTCTCGCCGGTCTGGTTAGCGATCTGCCTCGCCAGCGTATCGACTTCCTGTGGCAGTACGGTAACGCGACGACGAACTTCGTTGTTACGTACTTCCGAAATCAGCATCTCTTTACGAATCTGGTTACGGTAGGTGTTGTAGTTCAGACCTTCATAAGCCAACTGACTCTTTAACTGGTCTATAGACATCCGGTTCTGAGCGGCAATATTAGCGATTGCCTGATTTAACTGCTCATCCGTCACCTGAATACCCATTTTCTGCGCCATCTGCAGGATGATGTTATCCATGATCAGGCGGTCGGTAATCTGATGACGCAGCGTGGCGTCATCCGGTAACTGTTGCCCGGCCTGCTGGGCGTTCAGTTTTACCGATTGCAAAAGACTGTTTACATCACTTTCCAGTACGACGCTGTTATCGACGACTGCTGCGACCTTATCAACCACCTGTGGTGCTGCGAACGCGGTAGAGGCACTCAGTGCCAATCCGAGAATAAGCGTTCTCCAGTTATTCATACCTTTCCCATTATTTCATCCGCAAGGCGGGTTAAAGTTCCAACGTTTCAGTGAGACAGCCTGTTTGCTACTGCTAAGCACTCTGCATGACATCAGAATGCACGCTGGTAAGGCAAAATACCCGAGCGCAGCATTTTGTCAGAACCCAAGCCGTAATTACTGCTTAAACCACGTAATTCAATATTAAATGACACTTTGTTGTCGTATTCGCTGTTGCGGCTGGCGCTATTCCAGTCGGTAATTTTACGTTCATAACCGACGCTCACAGCCCAGCAGCAGGTGTTGTACTGTAAGCCAATAAGCTGGTTTGCTGGCTGATTAGCCTTGGTGTCGTAATAATAGGCACCCACAACCGCCCAGCGTTCGACGATCGGCCAACTCGCGGTGACACCAACCTGTGAGATACCTTGCTGGAAGCCAGGGTTCGTGACATTAGGGATCATGTCGCGAATATATTCAGGGCTAGCATAACGGTAGTTTAACTGTACCAGACGTTCCGCATCGCGACGGTATTCTAACACGGCATCGCCCAGCGCAACTTCGTTCAGGCGATTGTCATATTGCAGACCACCGCGAACACCCCAGTTGTCATCGATTTTCAGGAAGGAGTCACCTGCCCACACCTGGCTACCATTGTTACCACTTTTATCGAGTGACGTATTGCGGTCACCGGTACGTGGGCGATCGAAGTAATAGATTTGACCAATAGAAGCGTTAAAACGTTCAACCAACGCATCATCATAAATTCGCGTGGTGACACCGGTCACAAGCTGATTCGCGGACGCGATACGATCCAGACCGCTGTAGCTGCGATCGCGGAACAGGCCGGAATAGTCAGTCTGCATGAGCGTGGAGTCATAGCTATGGATACTGCTCTGATCGCGATAAGGCACGTACAGATATTGCGCACGAGGTTCCAGCGTCTGGGTATAAGCCTGCGACCAGTCCATTTCGCGTTCAAAGACCATCTTGCCATCGACTTTATATTGCGGCATCACCCGATTCACCGAGTCTTTCAGTGCATCTTTTGTACTTTGGTCAATGTTTGGCGTCGAGGAAGTGCGGTAACGCTCCAGATTATCCTGCTGGTAGTGCGTCGCTAATAGCTTAGCTTCGGTATTCAGGCTGGCCCAGCGGTTTGCCAGCGGGAGATTTAGCGTTGGCTCAACGTGCAGACGCGTGGCTTCTGGCCGGTTGTCGTTGACGTTGGTAAATTTTACCGCCTGACCGTAAAGGTGCATATCAACCGGGCCGATATCATTCTGGTAGTAATTGATATCAAGCTGTGGTTCTGCGCGGTAGACATCACGGCTGGTCGCATTGGAAAAGACCTGGAACTGTTTGGTGGACAGTGTGGTGTTCCAGTTTTGGTTCGCATAACCTGCACTGAGTTTTTGGGTGACGTAGCCGTCAGTAGTTGAACCGTAATGCGAATCCAGATCGGTAAAGTAGCGATCGTCGCTGACTTTTGTATAGTCCGCGTTAAAACGCCACACCTGATCCATCACGCCGCTGTGGCCCCAGTGGAGCAGCCAGCGGGTATCATTATCGTCCTGCGGTGCGTTTTTGGCGTATTCACGGTCGCTGGGGAGCCAGTCGAACTGAATAACACCGAGGCCCGGCGTGGCCAAATAGCGGAATTCGTTCTGCCACTGTACGCCGCGTTTGGTTTGCAGATGCGGAGTGATGGTGGCGTCAAAATTAGGGGCGATATTCCAGTAATAGGGTGTCAGCAGTTCAAAGCCATTGCTGCTACCATATTTTGCATTAGGGATCAGGAAGCCAGAGCGTCGTTTATCACCGATAGGAAGCTGTAAATACGGACTGTAGAACACAGGTACGCCACCAATCTTGAAACGCGCGTTCCAGATTTCAGCAACCTGTTCTTCTCTGTCTTGAATTACTTCCGAACCGACGACACTCCAGCTATTATCTCCCGGCAGGCAGGAAGTGAAGGAGCCGTTTTCCAGAATGGTGTAGCGATTGCTGTCACGCATTTTCATTTTGTCGGCGGAACCACGCCCTTGACGGCCCACCATCTGATAGTCGCCTTCATAGACGTCAGTATCTTTGGTATTCAGGTTGGCCCAGGCTTTAGGGCCTTTGAGGATGACCTGATTGTCGTCGTAGTGGACATTCCCCGTCGCGGTAATGGTGCGCGTAGGTGTGCTGCCCTGCGTTGCCGGATCCAGTTGGTTCAACTCCACCTGCTCGGCAGTCATGATGCTGTTGCCCTGCTGGATGTTAACATTGCCGATGAATTTGGCGTTGTCGGGATAATTGGCTTCGGTTTTGTCGGCCTGAATATTGACCGGCAACTGATTGGGATCGCCTGTTACCAGCGGCCTGTTGTACGTGGGTACACCCAGCATGCACTGTTCAGCGAGATCGGCCAGCGCGTGCTGGCTGTAAAGCGCCGACCAAACCAGAGTGGCCAGCAGAGTTGGGAAACTTTTTTTCATACGTGTTATCGGGTGTTCCGTCATCAGGGGCATCATGTCGGCAAACGGTCAGAGACTATATCACTCGTTAGCGTTGCGCCAGTGTTAAATCCCCACCGCTTATATACGCACCGCCGTTAGGTGCAAAGATAAATGACAGGTATGATAAAGCAATTTTTGGCTGACGGCATGAGGATTTGAGGAGTATATGCGGTATTGGGGAAAGTTGCTGGGGTTGGCGCTGGGAATTGCCTCAAGCGTTGGCATCTGGGGAGTGATCATGGGTTTACTGATGGGGCATTGGATTGACAGAGTCCAGGCATCGCGTCGCCGTGATTATTTCTCCGCTCAGTCTACCCGTCAGTCACTGTTCTTTCTCACGACCTTTCAGGCGATGGGGCATCTGACCAAATCCAAAGGCCGGGTGACGGAAGCTGACATCAAGATCGCGACCAAAATGATGGATCGCCTTGAGCTGTTTGGTGAGGCTAGAACTGCTGCCCAACGGGCTTTCCGCGAGGGAAAAGCTGGCCATTTCCCTTTGCGAATAAGATTGCGCAAGCTGCGTGATGCCTGTCTGGGGCGTTTTGATTTAATTAAGATGTTTCTGGAAATTCAGCTTC